>JAHDGF010000002.1 GCA_020627785.1 Saprospiraceae bacterium | reverse complement strand
CTCATCTTTATGAGGGCACTTTCTTTCCATTTACAATAGTCAATCCTAAATATATAAGTGATTATATTGTCGTGTTGTATGTGGTTAAAAGATAGAGATGGAAGTAACAAAAACTGTCAAAATCATGGAAATAATGGGTTGTTACAATATGTTTTAAATACCAGTCATCTGTTACTTCGCAACTCTTATCTAACCAACTTGTGAATTAAAAACTAACCAAAACCTGTGATTTACTCACAGATTGTGAAAATATGTCAAAGGGAATAGTATTTCTTTAAATTCTTATATAACAAAGATATATACGTATAGGCCCTGAAAACTCGCAGAAAACACCCAATTTAGAAAATGAGGGTTTTCCCCTATACTTCCTGCTTTAGTTACCAATAGATTTGTATTAATGGATACACGTATTTTAATAGCTGATGATCACTCAATGTTTGCCGATGGCATAGAGTCCATATTGAATGAGCAAGAAGGTATCCAGGTAGTAGGTAAATGCTATGATGGAGCTTCCATACTTCCTTATTTGAAGAAAAATGAAATCGATATAATTCTTCTTGATGTCAATCTTCCTGAGAAAAATGGAATCGAAGTATGTAAAGAGGTCATTGCTGCCTTCCCTGAAATGAAAATATTAGCTATTTCAATGTTCAATCAGGAGAGTTATGTAACTGAAATTCTAAAAAATGGAGCCAAGGGTTACATACTCAAAAATACGGGTAGAGAAGAATTGATGCAGGCCATTCAAACGGTCACTGAGGGAAATACCTTTTTTAGTAAGGATGTTACCCAGACAATTATGCGTGGTCTAATGAATGAGCGAAAGGGAGGAACACCTTCCAAAGGCTTTATTCCAAAAATAACAAGAAGGGAAAAAGAAGTTCTAAAATTGATCGTCCAAGAATATACCACTCAAGAAATCGGTGAAAAACTATTTATCTCTCTTAAAACTGTTGAGTCTCATAGATCAAGCTTACTTGCCAAAGTAAGCGTCAGAAATACGGCTGGACTGGTCCGTAAAGCGATTGAGCATAAGCTACTTGACTAGTAATCTATCTTTAAATAGAAGAAATTTTATATAATTACATTTTCTGCGCCACGTTTCCGCATCTCATATTGTTTATATAAGTGAACCAAATATAAACTTATGAAAAGAATAACTCTATTCTTTGTCATGGCATTGCTGGTAACTGCAGTTCATGGCCAAGCTCGTTTACAATTTTCTAGTATATCGCCTTATGGGGGATCTAATGTAGAAAATGATCATTCCTTCCACTCGAACATCGGAGAACCACTAAACAACTTAGATATTGCAAATCGATTGATGGTTTGCAATGGTCTGTTTCCTGGTCAGGAAAATTTTTATCCAGAGACCTATATTGAAGTAAAATTTTACTTGGATGAAGACGAAAGTGGGACTAAAAATGATGATGAAAAATATTATGAATTTGGTGCGGTAGACTTTGAAAATGAAACCTTTAAAATTTTAGACGAACAAGGGATTGTTTTCTTTGCTACTGAAGGAACCTACAATCTAGGCTATAATAGAATTGGTTCTGATGGTTGGTATATAACCACAGATTCTCTTTTTACCGTTTCTTTAAGCGATACAAATCCAAACGAATCCATAGAAATGGGTTTTGCTCCATTGGAATTTTATTCTAGTGTAGTTCCTTATTTAAGTTCAGAAAACTTCAGGTGTAACGACACAGTCAAGCATACATTGACAGTGATAAATGAAGGAACTTATCCGGAGCAGGATACAGTATGGGTAAACGTAGATGACCGAATTGAAGAAATATTTCTTAATTATGGACCTGCTGATTTTATTGTTGATGACAATAATATCGGATGGCTTTTTAATTTGGATCCATTTGAAAGTCAAACTTTCTGTTTTGATCTTCCGGTTCCAGGTATAACCAGTGCGGCTCAGCTCGGAGAAATATATTTTATCACGGCTTCTATAGAAAACCCGGCCTATGCAAATGTTCATGTATTAGAACAAGAGCTGAGATGTTCATATGATCCAAATGATAAGGCCGTCAGTCCTAGTAGAGATGATAACTTAGCCTTATTGGATAATGGACCATTACTTTACCACATTCGATTCCAAAATACTGGTAATGATTATGCGGAAGATGTTGTTGTCAGAGATACGCTTGATCCGAATTTAGATGTTTCGACATTTAAACTGATTGAGACTAGTCATCCAAATGACCTTCGAGTAGTTTTCAACAATAACAATCCTAACATTGTGAATTTCAAATTTGATGATATCATATTACCTGATAGTCTTTCAAATCCTGAAGGTTCAAATGGACATATCATTTATTCTATTTCTACATTTCCTGGACTTGATGTAGATACTGAAATTACCAATACAGCTCATATTTATTTTGATTTTAATCCAGCCATTGTAACAAATACAACACTTACCATTCTGGTAGATGAATTTCCGCCTGTTTTAAGTAATCCATATTTAGAGGGCAAAGAAAAGATTAAAATTTACCCAAATCCAACCAGTGGAAATTTGAATTTCGATCGGGAGATTGATCAAATTATTCTTACAGATCTTTTAGGTAAACAGATACGAAGGAAAACTTCAAGTGCCTTTATAAATCTAGATGGAATATCGACAGGTACATATCTTATTCAAATGCATTTGGGTGAGGAGCGATATGCGGAAAAGGTCATTTACATCAAACATTAAGAACTATTAAAAATCAACAAATGAAAAATTGGTTAATTATATTTCTGTGTGCGTGTACAGGAGTTATGCTTGCGCAGACAGAAACAATTGCTTATCAATCGATACTTTCAAACGATGGTGGAAGTATCATAAATAATTCTTCCATAGAATTGATGGTAGAAATTATAGCTGGAAGTGCTACTGGCGCTGTTGTTTACGATGAGTTGCATAATGTAACGACAGGTAACAATGGTGAGATAGATATTGAAATAGGCAGTGGAACTCCAAGTTTAATTCCTTTTACGGATATTGATTGGAGTGTTCCAAATTATGTTCAGTTGTCTGTAAGACAAAATTCTAATAATTCCTTTGCGACATTTTCAACAAGAGAATTACTATCTGTCCCCTATGCATTATTTGCATTGAAAGTTGCTTGTGACGATCCATGTCCTGGGAATCCTGGACCAGATGGGGTTAATGGAGCGGATGGAGCAACCGGAGGAACCGGAGCGACAGGGCCTATTGGACCCATCGGTCCGACAGGAGCAACTGGACCTCCTGGACAAGATGGTCAATCAGGAGCAGATACTTTATCACCTACCAATGAAATTCCAACGAACCCAGTGAATGGTCAATTTTATATTGATGACGGATCCAATAGAGCAGACAATTCCATAGGGTTCAGATATTTCGATGGAACAAATTGGATAGATCTTTAAAACTAAATCAATGAAAAAATTAATATATATATTATCATTCTTGTATTCAAGTTTGATTTTTGGGCAAGAATGCGACGTCGCAACCCAAATGCCAACAACATTTACCTACAGTGGTTTTATTGTTCAAGATTTTACTGTAGTCACAAATTTTGAATCAACATTGATCCAGATTAGAATATCGAAAGGTTCAGCTCAAGGGACTGAATTATTTTCTGAAAACCACACGGTATCATTCAATAAATCTGGCTTTTTTAGTGTTGAAGTAGGCTCTATTAACCGATCAGATTTTGTCGACTTTATTTACGATGTAAACGATGGGAATGGCCAAGACTATTTTATTGATGTGTATTTAAACACGGCGGGGCAGTTCAATTATATTGGTTCAAAAAAGATGACTGCAGTACCCTATGCCCTTGTAGCTAACTCACTAGGTGGAATCGGTACAAGAGGTGCAGATGGTGTTAATGGTGCGCCAGGTGCAACTGGTGCGACGGGTGCGACTGGTCCAATAGCTCCATTTGGGGCCACTGGAGCAACCGGACCAAGTGGAAAAGATGGCGTCAATGGTTTTGATCTTATGATTATGACAGATACTCCTCCCTCATCAGGAAAGTATTATGTGGACGATGGAACAAATACCTCAGATGGAAAACCTCATCTTAGGTATAATTTAAATGGAACATGGATTGACCTTTAAAACAAAAAAAATGAAAAATTTATTAGTTATAATATTTACTTTTTGTGGAGCATTCGCCTTCGCACAAAGTACGGACGATTTTAATTATCAAGGCTGGCTGGTTGATGCAGATGGAAATGCCATAGCCAATAGAAATGTCACCATTTATGTTTCTATTGCTGAAAGTAGTTCAGGAAGTAACATTTACATGTCCGAAACACATGAAATACTTACCAATGATAAAGGAACTTTCGATGTGGTAATAGGTAGAGGTTCTATAACTTCTGGCAGTGCTGCAGACGTACCATGGTTAGATGGCATTCCATTTATTGGTATTGAATATGATCTTCAAAATGGCAAGGGAATTCAATCCATCGGCTATCAAAGATTTAATTTAGTACCCTTTTGTTTATATGCAAAGCACACCATTTGTCAAGATGGACTTCCTGGTATTGAAGGACTAGACGGGCCAACAGGCGCAACGGGAGCGACAGGGGCCGTGGGACCAGCAGGACCTGCTGGTGCGACAGGAGCGCAAGGCCAAGATGGTGTCGATGGCCTACCTATTTTAGAGGCAAGCAATTTATCTCCTTCCGTAGCTGAAGAAGGACAAATTTATTTAGATGATGGCACAAACACAGAAGATGGTTCCCCGGGATTTCGTTATTACGACGGAGCCTCTTGGATTGATTTATAATCATTAAAGGAGAAGTCCGCAGATTAAATCTGCGGACTTTTTTTTAGAATAAAATGTCATTTTCTGGTTTGACCTTAGGTGGTAGATCGGTTTCTCCCAGCATTTCTCGAAGATCGATTTCAATGGTTCTACAAAGGGCTGTCATCGGAACATCATTGACAAAATTTTCAAATGGATCTTCGCTGTTGTCTCCTACAATTTCCATGGTTATAAAGACCCATGAGATCAACACACAAAAAGGTACCGTTAACCAAATTAGATCATGACCCATATCAGCAAACTCCCCTACCATTCCAAAAGGTAATAGAAGTATAAAAATCCAAGTAAAAATTTTACTGAAGTAGGCGTACTGCCTAGGGAATGGTGTGTTTTTAATTCTTTCTGCCTTTCCTTGCAGATTATAGAATTCTTCTAAGACACGCATCATTTCCATATGTCTAAAATCTTCAATCAACCCAAGCCTTTCTAATTCTTTCAGATCTTTTCCTTGTTGTCGGATTAATTGGGTCGGAGTATTTTTTCTTTCGATGAGATAGTTATACTCTTCTTCATTAAGATAAGAACCTACTTCTTCATCCCAATGATTTCTTTCGGCCGTTCCTTTATTAAGAGCTTTCACTGACTTTGGAACTTTTAGACTAAATGAACTTGGTTGTCTAAGTCTATGGCGTAAACCATTAAGCCATGCGATGTGTCGATAAATAATTCTCTGATGAACTTGGTGTAGTTCTTCTTCATTTAATTTATCGATGGCGTGTTTATTCGTTACAAAACTCAATACTTGATTTCCCCAAGTACGGCTATAGTTAACAATTCCTCCCCAGATTTTTCTACCTTCCCAGAATCGATCATAGGATGCATTATTTTTAAATCCGATATAAAAGGCAACCGCGATACCGATTGTGCTTAAGGGTAAAAAAGGAATCGAAATAGAGGTTCCTTGATGATCAAAAAAGTGATAGGCAAAAACAATGAGACCTGCCCAAAGTGTGAATAGTAAAATATTAAACCATGCAAATTTTAAAATTATGCCTAATCTGATGTTTCTACGTACGTACATATTATTGTTCTAAGTTATGATCTTTCCTATGGGCCTTATATCTCCCTTTACCGAATTTGGTGCCATTAAAAACCTCCGTTACCCTTCTTTTTATCTGTTCCTCTTCTGGCAGTTGAATATACTCTTGACATTTCTGCGAACAGCAACCCTCATTTTTTTCACCACATGATTCGCATTGTATAAAGAGAATGTGACAAGCATCATTGGCACAATTTACATGATTGTCATTTTTCTCTCCGCATTGGTGACAATGAGCAATCACCTCTTCGGAAATTCTTTCACCAAGTCTATCATCGAAGACAAAATTCTTACCTATGAATTTATTTTCTAACCCTTTCATGTTAACCTCACGAGCGTATTCTATGATTCCCCCGTCAAGTTGATATATATTTTTATAACCTTTATGCTTGTAATATGCGCTAGCCTTCTCACATCTTATCCCGCCGGTGCAGTACATTATTATGGGTGTTTCTTCCTTACCATCGAGTAAATTTTCAACAATGGGAAGCGACTCTCTAAAAGTCTCAACGTCCGGAACTATTGCGTTTTTAAAATGGCCAACTTCACTTTCATAATGATTTCTCATATCGACGACAATGGTGTCATCTCTATCAGTCAATTCATTAAACTTCTCCGCCGAAATATGCGTGCCTCGATCGGTTACATCGAAACTTTCATCATCCAGCCCATCAGCAACAATCTTGTTACGTAATTTGATTTTTAATTTAATAAATGATTTTCCATCATCTTCTATGGCTATGTTTAATCTAACATCCTTAAGAAAATCGATTTGATCGAGTGCATGCTTAAGATTAGAAAGCTTATGCTCTGGGATAGATATTTGACCATTGATTCCTTCACTGGCAATATAGATTCTACCAAAGACCTTTAATTCATCCAGTTGAATAAAGAGGTGGTCTCTAAAAAATTTAGGGTTTAAAATGTGCGCATATTTATAAAAAGAAAGCGTCGTTCTTTTAAATGGCTCTGCTTCTAGTTGTACTCGAAGCTCTTCTTTATTAATCTTATTGTATAAGGTTTTACCCATCGCTTTTGCATGAAACGTGAATAATGTTTGCTGTGCAAAGTTGGTAAAATAATTCTTAGGAATCTCAAATACTAGAAAGAATAGCTTTAAACCAACCTTATTAAAGTAAATTGTCATCTAATAAATACCGAGACTCAAGACTAGTTAAGCCTTTGTATATTTATTAAATTTGTGAACAATAAAGTAATGGTTAGCGGTTGTTCATGCATAATCACCCAAAATAATTGAAACCATCAAAAAGATAATTAGATTAACTTAGCCCATTCATAATAAGCCGTGAAAAGAACCCACCTCGTATTTTTGATTATTGCTGTTGTTTTGATCTTAGATCAAGTAAGCAAAATCTATATCAAGACTCACTTTGAGTATGGTAGTGGTATTAACATCTTTGGATTTGATTGGGCAAGACTACATTTTGTAGAAAATAAAGGGATGGCATTCGGTTTATCCTTTGGTGGTGTAATTGGAAAATACCTATTGAGTATATTCAGAATTATTCTAGTCGGTGTACTTATGTACATCGTTTTAGGAATGATAAAAGCCAAGGAGAATAAAGGTTTGCTGGCTGCATTTGCAATGATAATTGCAGGAGCTATTGGAAATATAATTGACAGTGCTTTTTATGGAATGATATTCTCGGAATCACCCTACCATGGAGGATTGGCGACAATGTTTCCCGAACAAGGAGGCTATGCACCATTTCTTCAGGGAAAGGTAGTTGATATGTTATATTTCCCAATGGTAGATACCATACTTCCCGATTGGATACCTTTCAGAGGCGGAACCAGATTCACCTTTTTTAATCCTGTATTTAATGTTGCGGATTCTTCCATTTCAATTGGAGTCGCAACCATTTTAATCTTCTATCGTAGTTTTTTCAAAGAAGATTCTCCCGAATCAGAAGAAGGGGCAATAAAAAATCCTACTCTTCGAGAAGAATAGGATTATTTATTTTTTCGTTTACTCTACACTCGTTGAGCAATTAGTTTTTCAGTGGTTAAAAAGTTGGTCATCGCTTTATTTACTTTATCAATTATCGGATAATTGATTGAGTAAAACATATATTTTCCATCCTTTTCTGCCGAAACAACGCCTACAGATTTTAAAATCTTTAGGTGCTGAGAGGTCAAGGATTGCTCTATATGCAGATGACCGTAAATTGAATTTACCTTGATTTTTGTGTTCTGATCTATGAACTCAAGAATTTTCAATCGTAGTGGGTGAGCTATGGCTCGCATAAGTTCAGTAGAGACAAATAACTTGTCCGAACTGAACCTAACTTTAGCTTCGTTCATTATTTCTTATTTTGACAACCTTAGCTCAAATATCTAATTTTCTTTAATATAAAAAAAGAAATATTACATATTTTTCTAATCTGTAAGTGCCTGTGGCAAGAAATAATGTGAAAGTAAATTTACTACTTATAGGTCCTCTTTAAGTCTGAATAATTATCCTGCTAAATCTTCAACAAGATTTGCGATCTGAGCCAATCTATCTTTATCCAATGAATAGTAAATAAATTTCCCTTGTCTTTCTGTTAATACAACACCAACTCTTCTAAGAATGGCAAGATGCTGAGAAGCTACTGATTGTTCTAATCTTAACTTGATATAGATATCAGTGACAGTCATTGTTTCCCCGTCTTCAAGAAGATCAATAATTCTCTGACGAAGCTTATGATTGACAGCTCTTAATACAAGTACAGCTTTACGCAAATCAGCATAATCTAGTTGTACTTCATTTCCACCTTTCTTTAGAGTAACAGTTTCGTTCTTTTTGTTTCTCATGTAGGTAAGTTTTTTGTTTTAGTTCACGGAATACCTAGATGGTTAATCCAAAACTGTACCAAAAACAGCTTCTTTTTAAAATTTATAATCAATGGGCAATAAACCCCAATACTTTGGGGTTAAACGCCAACTAAAATGCTTTCTTAGTGGATTTCGTAATGTTTGGGGGCTTGAGGTACAATGGTTTTATATAAGCAATATCATTATACACTCCTTTCAAAAACAAATTATAAGCTAAATCAACTTGATTAGCTGCTATACATGTGGTTTTTTCATATGTATAACCATCAACTTCCAATAAAGATTCCATTTTCTCTGCGGCAGGGCCACAAATAATGAGTTCAGAAGGATTTGGCCAATCTTTAGGATGGGTAGATTCAGCTATTATATAACTATGTGTATCAGTGAAGGATTCTAGATCTGGTTTATAGATGCTCATATAAACCTCTTTACGGCGAGCATCAAGTGCTGCCAGAATATATTTATCCTTATTTCTATGAGGATATGCTATACTATGAAGTGTGTTTATTTCAATAATCGGAATGTCCAAACCAAAAGCTAAGCCTTTTGCAACACTTAAACCAACTCTTAATCCAGTGTAGGATCCAGGGCCTATAGCTACGGAAACACCCTTTAGGTCTGAAACTTGTATTTGAGCTAGCTGGAGTAATTCTTCAACCAGCAGATTTACTTTTTCTGTATGTTTATTAGACTCAAGTATTGTTTTTTCTTGAAGAAGGGATCCATTTGCCGAGAGCGCAACAGAACATACCTGAGTTGCAGTATCAATATGTAATAAATAAGTAGGTTCCAAAATTATTCCTGATCGGCAAGGTAATAGGTGATTCTAGTTAACCATTTCTTAGGATCGGGCTCGTCTCCTGGATCCGTTACATATTCTTCTATGATAGGAATGTCCGTAAGGAATCCTCTATCGCTTATAAATTCTTCAATCGCTTCATGGGCACTAGGTGTATCCTTATAATCTCCATAAAAGTCCAAATTGATAGCGTTTTTGGCCGGTATGGAATAATTCGTCGTGCCAGGAATGCTTAGATCCTCTTTGACTGGAATCGCAGCGGCCATATCAGCGGTGCCTTTTGATTCATCCCATTTAAAGAATAGACCACAAGGCATGCCGTCCATTTCAACACCGGTAGGTGTTACCTTACCAAATAAGGCACCAAGGTTCTGCGCATAAAACTGTTGGTAATTAGCAATAGGTACTTCAGCTCTCGAAATCACAAAATGCTTTTCAGGCATTTGGATGCCTTTAATTTTATAGCCTCCGTAATTACCTTTCGCTCTGTTTTCAGCTTCCTTCTTCAATAAAGCCAAGCTTTCATCAAAGTTTGACTTTAATTTCCCTTTAAAGCCATTCACTAACATTATTCCTCTTAGAAGAAATGGAAATTCATTGTCTGCGCTCATCGACCAAGAAATATTACTCCCCTTCCCTTCTGTGTTTATTTTCCATTCGCCATAAGAATTTCCATCAAAGCCTTCGAAGTTCATTTTAGACTTGACACGTTGGTTTTTTTCTGACTCTATCAATTCCAATGAGCCATTTCCGTTTAATTCGCTTTCCCATGAATAACCAGCGCCTACGCCAATGCGTTGATTTTCCATATTCTGGATCATAGTCGTATCCTTAGTAATCCAAGTTGACCATTTATCCCAATTATCCAGATTATTAATAAGGTTATATGCATAAGCGGGCGGAGCATCAATATCAATATCCCTGGTTAGATTGGAATTCTTAGGCCCAATGGCACACAGTAATACATAGATTAAAACCAAGGGGATTAATATAAAGAGTAAATATTTTAGTGCTTTCATGTTCTTTTTTTTAGCCTTAAAGGCAAATTGAGCCATTCTATTTTATAACAACTATAATTCATAGGATAGTTCTTATATTAGAACAAATAATCGATCAAATTCTAATGAGAAAACTATTCCTACTAATTGTCCTATCAATTTACTTGACTTCTTGCTCAGAAGATATTAGCAAAAGTACAAAAGCAGCAAAAGACCGTCCTCATAATCCTTGGGTATTTAGATCGGTTCTTGATCAAATGCCTAGAATGATCACCATTGCATTGGATTCCAATGCATGGATTGCCTATCATACAGATAAAGCCTCAATGTATAAGGTTTGGGATGGCGGAGTAAGTTTCGAAGGGGCGGTATATGATTATGCCCACGGTCCCCAGCCCAGCAGTTATGGATATGCTTACAGCGATAATTCTGATAAAAGCGTGTGGAGCATATCTAACGGTAATGAAAAAATACAAGCCAAAGTTAATTATAAAGGCCATCGGATAAAGGACGATCGGGTTTACCTTAACTATGAATTAAGTGATGGAGAAACTACAATTAAGGTCAGCGAAAGCCCAGAGGTCATCTTAAATAAAAAAGGGAATAGAATTCTAAACAGGACTTTTGAGATTAATGGCTTAAAAGGTAATCAAAAGCTAAGCCTAAACTCCAAGGTATCAAGTGTTGTTATGGATGCAGAAATCGAAACAAACGCTACCTGGGAAAAAGTCTCTGAAGCGAAATCAAACTTTGAAGCGAAAAACTATTTAGACATCTCGGGTAATCTAGTGCTTAAAAATGGATCAAGTTATTTTAATGTAAATATAGATAAGGCAACCATTGCTGATCAGAACGCAGTTGAAGCTGCACTAGTTGAAGAAAGTGGAGCTCCTTTAGGTTTAAAACTCATAGCCAAAAATGACTGTAAGACCTGTCATAATAGAAAGGTAAAAACGATAGGGCCATCTTACACCTCCATTGCTAAAAAGTATAACGATACAAAAGCTAATTATGAAATGCTTACCGCAAAGGTGGTTAAAGGAGGCAGTGGAATCTGGGGAGAAGAAGTCATGAACGCACATCCTAACGTAGCAGAGAGCGATATAAAAGAAATGGTAAAATACATTCTTAGTCTCGCTAATCCTGGTAAACAAAAAACAGCCAATGAGCAAACAGAATGGATTACTGCCAAAACAGAAATAAAAGAAGATCAACTAATTCCAGGCTCAATAGTAAAGGTCTGGGAAATAGAACAGACAAATAAGTATCCTAAAAATATTCAAAATAAAACACCACTTTACGCAGGGGTATTACCAAACTACGATAATATTTCTGGGTCAGATTTTACAGAACTAAATGAAAATTTTGCTCTTGAAGGACAAGGTTTTTTACATATTCCTAAGGATGGAAAATATGCCATAAGAATATGGTCCGATGATGGATCATTACTTTATCTACATGACAAATTAATCATTGACAATGATGGCTTGCATGGACCAGAATATGGAGAAGCGATATTAAATCTAAAAGAAGGTTACCATCCATTTAGAATTGAATTTTTTCAGGCGGGCGGTGGAAAGTTCCTTTCATTTAATTACAAGCCTGAGGATTCTCCTTCTTTTGAGGTTATCCCTGTAGGGAACATTTACCATACATCAGAACAGCAAAAATCACTTCAAGGGAAAACTCTTCCTATGGCTCAAGCCAACAAAATTCCTGGAGACAAAAATCTTTTGACCGAAGTGCATCCTTCCTTCGATGTCTATCAAGCCAAGCCAGAAGAATTCAAGCCAAAGGTAGGTGGGCTTGATTTTATGTCAGATGGTACCTGTGTCATTAGCACTTGGGATCCTGAAGGTCCTGTTTACCTAATTAAAAACCCAACGGCTGAGAACCCTGAAGACATTGAGATTAAAAAAATTGCTTCAGGCTTTGCAGAACCACTTGGATTGAAAGTAGTAAATGACCAGATCTACATTATGCAAAAGCAAGAACTCACAAAGTTGATTGACCATGATGGAGACGAGATCATCGATGAATATTTAACCCTTTGCGATGACTGGGGTGTCACAGCTAATTTTCATGAATTTGGCTTCGGGCTAGATTATGTAGACGGTTACTTCTACGCCACACTTGCTACTGGGATTATGCCTGGCGGAGCAAGTATGCTCAACCAACATAAGGATAGAGGTAGTGCTATAAAAATTGCAGAAGACGGAAGTAATATAGAGTTTATCGCAAATGGCTTAAGAACACCTAACGGAATAGGCGTAGGTTATAATGGTGAAATGTTCGTAGCAGATAATCAAGGAGACTGGTTACCCGCAAGTAAGATTGTACATGTTACCAAAGATGCATGGTTTGGTTCGAGATCGGTAGATTATACGGGTACAGCTAAACTCAAAGAGAAAAAACCTGTGGTGTGGTTGCCTCAGGATGAGATAGGTAATTCCCCATCAACGCCTTCTTACATTGATGTAGGGCCATATAAGGGTCAAATGATTCATGGTGAAGTAACCAATGGTGGAGTAAAGAGGGTCTTTGTAGAAGAAGTAAATGGTGAGTTACAAGGGGTCGTTTTTAGATTCATTCAAGGTCTTGATGCAGGAATCAATAGACTGAGGTGGGCACCAGATGGTTCACTCTATGTGGGAGGTATAGGAAACCCGGGTAACTGGGCACAGTCTGGAAAAAAGTGGTATGGGTTACAACGATTGGTATATAATGAAGAAAGCACTTTTGAAATGCTCGCAGTTAGAGCTAAATCCAACGGGGTAGAAATTGAGTTCACTGAACCAATCAGATCAGGCGAAGGGTGGCTTGAATCAGATTATGAAGTAAAACAATGGTACTATTTACCAACAAAGGAATATGGTGGCCCAAAACTGGATGAAAAGTCACTCGACATACTATCTGTTAACGTAAGCGAAGATCGAAAGAAAGTATTCCTAGAGCTAGATGGCATGAAAGAAGACCATGTGATTTACATTCATTTAAAAAATAAATTTATCAGTGATTTAGATCATTCTTTATGGTCAACGGAAGCATGGTATACGATGAATCAAATACCAAGCGGTCAGCCTGGATTTAAAACTCAGGCTCCAGCTCCAGCTGCTCTAAATAGTTTAACTGAAGAGGAAAAATCAGATGGCTGGGAATTACTCTTTGATGGAAAGTCGTTGAGTAACTTTAGAAACTTTAAGAAAGAAACCATTGGCAGTTCGTGGGTGATTGATGACGGAGCCATTCATTTAAATGCCATAAGAGAAGAAGGTAAATGGCAAGCGAAAGATGGTGGTGATATAATTACCAATAATACATATGAAAATTTCGACTTGAGACTAGAGTGGAAGATTGGACCATGTGGCAATAGTGGAGTTTTCTTTAACGTGGTAGAAAATGAAGATTTTGATTATGGCTGGCAGACAGGTCCAGAGATGCAGATATTAGATAATGTATGTCACCCAGACACAAGGTATCCAACACACCGAGCTGGAGATTTATACGACATGAGGGCTTGTAAATTTGTAACAGTAAATCCAGCAGGACAATGGAATAAGGTAAGAATAGTATCAAATAATGGAGCGGTTCAATTTTGGTTAAACGGTTATCGAGTGGTAGACTTCACTTTATTTAGTGATGAATGGAAAGAGATGGTTTCTAAGAGTAAATTTAAAGATTGGAAAGGGTTTGGTGAAGCAAAGTCTGGTCACATTTCTTTGCAAGATCATGGTGATCCTGTATGGTTTAGAAATATTAAAATAAAAAGTTTATAGAATTGATGAAGTATTGCACCCTGCCCGTTTTATTGTGTCTTCTTTTGCCTTGTAATTTAGATGCACAAAAATTAAATAATAGAGTTACTTATGTTACCAAAGCAGAAATTGCACCCATAATTGATGGATATAAAAAAGATGCTTGTTGGAAATCTGCTACATGGTATCCACTCAATCAAAAATGGCTTGGAAAAGACTATACTCAAAAGGACTTCAAAGGAAGATATAAGCTTAGTTGGTCAAAAGATGTCATGCATCTTTTAGTAGAAATAAAAGATGACATACTAGTAGATCAGTATGAAGATCCTAAAAAATTATGGTGGGATGACGATTGCTTAGAAGTGTTTGTAGATGAGGATAATTCAGGAGGCAATCATCAATTCAATCACAACGCTTTTGCCTACCACATCGCATTAAATAATCATGTGATAGATCTGGGGCCAGATGAACAACCTCATTTTTATGATGATCACATTACCTGTAAAAGAAGGACCAAGGGTAAAAAAAGTACTTGGGAGCTATCCTTTAAACTTTATAGCGATGAATATATTGATGATTTTATAAACCAGGCAGTGGAACTTCAGGCCAATAAAAAAGTAGGATTTGCACTCGCCTATTGTGATAACGATGGTAGTAAAGAAAGAGAAAATTTTATCGGTTCAGAAGTAGTTGAAGGGGAAGATAAAAACAGAGGATGGATTGATGCAGGCATTTTCGGAACACTTATTCTTGTAGATTCTAAGTAATACATGTCGCGATAACATTTTCTCAACCATAATCATTAAAAATGGAAAGCAACAAATCCGTAACTTTATTGTAAAATCAGGAATATGTTACGACTTGCTGCAATTGCTATTTTCACCTTATCAAGCTCTTTACTTTTCAGCCAAGAATTGTTTGAGCATCTAACCCACAAGGATGGATATAGCCAAGTAGTATCCTATTTACCAACAGATGAAGGAATATTTTACCACGACAACAGTGGAGCTACTAAAATTAAATTCATCGACTACGAAAATAATATTGATGTTCTCTGGACTTCAGGAAAATTCCAATCCTTTTGGTCAGAGTTTAAAAAACTTGATGGAGAAGATTGGGTGCTCTACATGAGTAATATTGTAGATTATGATTTAATCTTGAATGAACTATGGGTTTTTAAATACATTGATGGTCAACTAAGTGAAGAAATGATTCAGTTTGAAGAAGGACCATACTATTTTGATGGTGCTTCAGATATGCAGTACATCAATGAAAATTCTGTATTAATTGTTATTGCCAACTACTTAGTTGAACTCAATGAAAATCATGAAGTAGTAAATTATGTTCAACATGATCTTGGATACGGAGCCGTATTGAATGAGAATCAATTTAATGAAAAATATATGACCGGAAGATCTGGTAAAATTTATATCATAGATTCCAACTTAGAATTATTTTTAAAAAATGATACTGGTTTTGAAATTACTCACTTCTCATCTTTAGGAGATAATAAAACAATGGTTGGCACTGAGCAAAGTATCATCATATACAACAGTGATTGTACTTCTGTTATAACTTCTCTCGACGCCCCTTCCGGTGGTGAATTCAAAAACTTTGTCAGTCTTCTAAACTTCGATTCTTACGCTTTAGAAAAATTGAATGATGAATACTTAGTATGGCACATTAGCCCAGAAGGTAACTTTAGTCTTTTGCATTCAGAAAGTTGTGATGAACTTGAATATACTGAGATTGCCTTCCATGATGATTTCATCTATCAAGTTGGTATTATGAAAAGATTGGCTTACTTCAAGACCATAAGCAGCGACCCAGGTTTTGATGATGAAATATTAAGACCGGAGATTACATTAAATGATTTTCAAGTATTCTTAAAAGAAGAATATTCCAACAATGGTGTACTCTTTAATGACTATTATTATGAACTAGAATGGACCAATAATGGAAGCACAGAAATCAATGCTTATGATCTTTACATCAGTTATTTCCCTTCCTTAATCATGCCAACCTTAGGCGCCAAAGTATCTACTACCGATACGTTGATAGCCTCTGGAGAGACTGTAAGCTTAAATGGGTGGATCACTATAAATAGAGATTTTGCTTCTTGGATTAATCCAAATTACGAACCAAACGAATTATTTTTTCCGGGTGCGAATAATTTACCCATTTGTCGAGACAATATAATTGAGGATGAGGATGTATTAAACAATGATAATTTGGACGAAAGAATAACCTTAGACTTCAATCTATTTCCTAATCCAACAGAAAATTATATTCAACTAAATAATATTGCTCCGAGAGAAATAATATTTATCCTTGACACAAATGGTCAAAAAGTATG
Organism: Saprospiraceae bacterium; assembly: GCA_020627785.1. Taxonomy (GTDB): domain Bacteria; phylum Bacteroidota; class Bacteroidia; order Chitinophagales; family Saprospiraceae; genus JAHDBF01. The sequence goes on along the minus strand of JAHDGF010000002.1, from coordinate 281,925 downwards.
GTTTGGATATTCAGATAGTAATACAAGAAGAGTTGATGTTTCCTCTTTTCCTCCAGGTCTTTATACAGTTACTAACGGTTCACTCAGTCAATCATTTGTAAAGCACTAAATTGACCTTAAAGACTTATAAATTATTATTGATATTTTGCTCATTTACGCTTGCGCAAATCTTAAATGGTCAAGGTACAACGGTAGGTCTACTAAGCATTGATAAAGCCAAAGTATCTGAAGGGTTAACTCTATTTACTCCTTGGTATTCTAAGAATACATATCTAATCAATAACTGTGGGCAAGTTGTTAATGAATGGGAACACGAAGTAGATGAGGGTCTTTCTAGTTCTGCATTAGATGAGCAAGGAAATTTATTCTTACTAAGGGAGGATTCTCTATCTATGTATGATTGGGAAGGCAACCGCATTTTAAGTTTTAATGGGGATGCATGGGAAATGAATTTTCACCATGACTTTACGCTGCTGCCTAATGGAAATGTTATCATTTTATTTGATGAAAAAATAGCAATTGAAGAGGCATTTGAGCTTGGTTTAGATTCTACCTTATACAATGACCCACAAGATTATTTTATCATAGATGGCTTTGCTGAATTTGATATAAGTAATGATGATGAAATTAGTTTGGTGTGGCAGTGGCACTTGAAAGATCATCTTATCCAAAATCTAAATCCATTGCTGAACAACTTCAGTAAGCCTGAAGACCAGCCGCACAGGTTGAACATAAATTTTAATGCTCCAGAACACGATCTTTTAGATTGGACACACTTTAACGGTGTTGATTATAATCCCATGGATGACTTATTGGTTTTTTCTTCAAGAAGCACCAGTGAGATATATATAATTGACCATAGCACAAATACGAGTGAAGCTGCTGATAGTATTGGCGGATCTTTTGGAAAAGGAGGTGATTTTTTATGGAGATGGGGAAATCCTACTCAATATGGACAAGATACAAGCTTCCGACAAACCTATTTACAGCACGACCCTACTTGGAATCTATATGGCTCTAATGCTCAAGAAGGAATAACAATTTTTAACAATGAAAATGAAGAAGGTTCTGCATCTAGTAGTATCCTATCTGTAGTCCCATCTAAAGATGTGGATGGTAACTTCAATGTAAGTGAAGGAAGATTTGGACCCGATCTACCAGCTTGGGAGTATGTAGGCGTTGAGGATGAATTTTTTAGCCCTATTATGTCGAGTGCTCAATTACAAGAGAATGGAAATTATCAAAGCTGCCTAGGGCGTTTTGGTAAGTTTGTAGAATTAACGACTGAAGGTGAAATTGTATGGGAATATCAAAACCCAGTGTTTAATGAGATAATTCCGCAATTTCAAAACCCGCCAGCAACACTTACTTTTAGCATCACTAAATACCCTTTAAATTATCCAGGCTTTACAAACAAAGACATAAGCCCAAATTCCATTATTGAAAATTTTAATTCTATCAGCAATTCATGCATTCAAAGTACTTCCATTAACGATTTAAGTGATTTGCAAAGAACGAATATTTATCCTAATCCTGTGCGTGACATTCTTCAAATCGAGAACGAAAAAGAATTTGAAAAATTAGAAATATACAATGTGAGTGGTTCTATAATCCTAAAAAATAAATTCAATTCTTCCATAGATATTTCACATTTGCCGAAAGGCTCATATCACTTAAAATTACAAACAAGTGATCACTCTGAGGTCTATAAATTTATAGTGATTTAAGATTACACAACCTTGGTTTTCCAAGCACCTTTTCTAAATAGATAAATCGCAACAATGGTCATTAACATGCCACTGATACAAATGGCAGAATACACACCCATTGGACCAAAGTTAAAATTCAAGGCCAAAAGATAAGCCAATGGAATCTGAACAAGCCACATGAATATAAAGGTTAAAATAGTGGGTGTCCTTGTATCACCTGCACCGTTAAAAGATTGCATGACAATCATCTGATATGCAAAGAAAACATAACCCAAACATAAAACCTTCAGGCAAAGACTTGCTGCGTTTATTACCTCTTCCTCTTCAGAAAAAATACCAGAGACCCATTCCGCAGAAATATAGAAAATGATGGCAAGACAAACTAAGTAGTACATATTAAAGCGACCAGCTTTCCAAACGGTCCTTTCTGCACGCTCAGGCTCGCCTGCCCCAAGATTCTGACCAACAAGTGTTGCGGTAGCATTGGCTAAACCCCATGAAGGTAGAATACAGAATATGATGACTCTTATCCCAATTGTATATCCTGCTAATATAGAAGATCCAAAGGTGGCCAAGATTCTAACAAGAAAAATCCAAGAGGCAGTAGAAATTAAAAATTGCCCTGCGCCGCCTGCTGAAATTGAAATTAGATTCTTTAATATTTCCCAATTAGGTTTGAAAATATCCTTAGTGATTTTTATCACAGATTTACCACCAGCCAAGCTATAAATTTGATAGCAGACACCTACTCCCCTACCGATGCATGTTGCCACTGCTGCTCCTGTTACTCCCATCCCCGAAATCGGCCCAAAACCAAAAATAAAAATAGGATCAAGAATAATATTCAACCCGTTAGAAAGCCAAAGTGTACGCATGGCAATTGCTGGATTCCCGGCCGCTCTAAATATCCCATTAAAGACAAAAAGTAACATCAGAACAAAATTCAAGGAAAGTATAATTCTAGTATACTCTTTGCCTTCTTGAATCAATGATTCATCTCCGCCCATCAAACGTAAAATATCCTCAGCATAATAAAAACATAGGACTCCCGTAATTATAGAAACAAAGATTCCAAGTATTATTGATTGAACCGCCGACTCAGAAGCTTTTGCTGTATTCTTCTCTCCTATTCTTCTGGCAATTAATGCCGTTGTACCCACTGTAATACCAATCGCTATTGATTCTATCAACATCAAAACAGACTCCGTAAGACCTACCGTTGCTACTGCATTATTACTTACCCTAGAAACATAAAAAACATCTACGATCATGAAAAGAGACTCCATGAGCATTTCCAATATCATCGGAATGGCAAGTAAGATTAAGGCCTCATTGATGTTGCCTTTAGTATAGTTTTGCTCTTCACCTCTAACCGCCTTTTTAAACAGCTCAATAAAACTGTACTTTCTTTCATTCATGGGAGTGCAAAGATTGGAAAATTATAGAACATATGGATGAATCATATTTGCCGAAAGGCTAAACAATAATGGAGACTTTTGTATCTTTTAATTCTTAAAAGAACCACATGAAAAACATATCCAGAAGAAACTCTATAAAAGCATTAGGACTTTTAGGTCTAGGTTTAGGTTCAGACTCTAAAATCATAAGTTCTAAAAATTATCTTCCTGACTATGCCTTTGGCAAAGAACGAACAAACCGGAAGTTGACGGCCATTGTCTGTGGTGCTGGATCAAGAGGAAATACCTATGGAGGATACTCCTTAAAATATCCGGACGAATTAGACATCATCGGTGTTGCAGAACCTATAAAAATCCGAAGAGAACGTTACTCTCAAAAACATGATATTCCATCTGAGAATCAATTCTATACTTGGGAAGAATTTTTTGACAAACCGAAGATGGCGGATGTTTGTATCATTACCACTCCAGATGATCTTCACTATGGACCAGCTATGGCTGCCTTAGAAAAGGGCTATGATCTTCTCCTCGAAAAACCGATTGCCCAAACATGGAGGGAGTGTCATGATATACTAAAGTTACAAAAAGAGAAAAAAGCAATTGTAGCAGTATGTCATGTGCTACGTTACTCACCATATTACCGTAAAGTAAAAGAAGTTTTAGATCAAAAACGTTTAGGCGAACTTGTAAGTGTCCAACATTTCGAACCGATCCAATATGTTCACATGGCCCATTCGTTTGTTCGAGGAAACTGGAGAAAAAAAGAAGAAACCAATCCAATCATTCTTGCCAAGTCTTGCCATGACATGGATATGTTGCGATGGTGGATTGGAAAAAAATGTGAATACGTCAGTTCATTCGGATCTTTAAAATGGTTTAAAGAAAGTAATGCGCCCGAAGGTAGTACGGCTAGATGCACGGATGGTTGTGCCATTGAAGCTACTTGTCCTTATTCTGCAAAAAGAATTTACTTCGATGAGCGAAGCTGGTTATATGTGTTTGATTTACCAGAAGAAAAAGATAAACAAGGTAATGCGATTATGGAATACTTAAAGACTGGACCATACGGCCGTTGCGTCTATAGATGCGATAATAATGTAGCAGATCATCAAATTGTCAATATGCAGTTTGAAGATGAAATCACTGCAAGTTTTAGCATGGAAGCATTTACGGATTACTGGGGAAGACGTACACGGATTATGGGAACCATGGGATGTATCGTAGGTGATGAGGAGGACCTATATATTTCTGACTTCAAGACAAAAGAAGTAGAACATTGGGTGACAAAAGAACATGTAGAAATAACTTCTGGACATGGAGGTGGAGACTATGGACTTATGGCAGATTTCTTGAATGCTGTGGATAAACAAGATGAAAACTTACTAAGCTCTAATTTAGAAGCTTCCATGGAAAGTCACTTAATGGCCTTTCAAGCAGAAGAAAGTAGACTAGACCTTAGTGTGAAGAAAATCGAATTAGATCTATAAAGAAATAATTATGAGAATAATATTCCTAGGAATTTTTATCTGTTGCAATTACCTTTCGATTACACAGACTTCAAATATCTCGACAGGGATAGATATCACTAATTCCCAAGAGCTAAGTAAGATAATAGAGGATTATCATAGTTTTAAAGATGAAAGAAATGAGAAGCATAAAAGCCAATGGCCAGATTTTTTGCCTGAAACAGTAAAGTCAAATAAAAAGGTTCTAAATGATCTCATTCGTCAACTGAAGATGATTGAAAAAGATAAACTTTCTGCCTCTGAATTAATAAATAAGGAAATGCTGGCCTTAATTCTGGACGATGAATTATTTAATCTAGAATATGAGTCATATCTAATGCCTTTAAATTCTGAGGGAGGATTTTTAACAAGCATGGTATATGCTACCTCTAGTCTCCGTTTAAAAGATCAAAAAGCAGAAGAGGACTATTTAAATAAATTGAAATCTACTGCAAATTTCATCCATGAAAAGAAGGAACTATTAGCTAGAGGCTTGTCTGAAAATAAAGGACTGCCTAAAGTAATTATTGAAAAATGTATAGGCATTTTAGAACAGCATTTAAGTACAGGTGCTAGTGATTTATTCCTGATGAACCCGCTCCAAGATTCAAAAAACATGGAAGAAGGTTTACGTATCACGGAAGAAGAAATCCTGCCCGCCTTTCAATCCTTACACAATTATTTAAAGAATGAATATCTCACAAACTGTAAGAAGGTAGTCGGTGTACATTATAATGAAGGTGGTAAGGAATATTATGAGCAGCGAGTAAGATATTTTACTACGCTTGAAATGACCCCGCAAGAAGTATTTGATGTAGGACAAAGTGAGGTAAAGAGAATTAGAAGAGAGATGGAGCAGATCATTGAGGATTTAAACTTTGAAGGAAGTTTCTCTGATTTTTTTGAATTTCTTAGAACCGACCCACAGTTTTATGCTGAAACTCCGGAAGAATTATTACAACATGCAGCTTGGTATTCCAAAAAGGCCGAAGAAATTCTTCCTAAATATTTTACGCATCTTCCTAGACTTCCATTTACCGTAAATCCGGTTCCTGCTGCCATAGCGCCTAACTATACAACAGGCAGATATTCGGGTGGGAGCATGGAAAATCAAAGGTCAGGTCAATACTGGGTCAATACGTATGACTTACCGAGCAGACCTATTTTCGTTCTTCCTTCATTGACACTTCATGAAGCTGTACCTGGACATCATTTACAAATTTCCATAGCTCAAGAATTGAAAGGTTTACCAAAATTTAGAACCAATACTTACCTAAGTGCTTTTGGTGAAGGCTGGGGATTATATTCAGAATACCTAGGCAAAGAGGCTGGAATTTACACAACGGCTTACCAAGATTTTGGAAGGTTAACCTATGAAATGTGGAGAGCCTGCCGATTGGTTGTGGATCCAGGAATGCATTATTTTGGTTGGACGCGGGAAGAAGCTTTTGAATTTATGAAAACGAATACCGCCTTATCGTTGCATGAAATCGGAACCGAAATAAATCGATACATCGGATGGCCAGGGCAAGCGGTTTCTTACAAAATCGGAGAGTTAAAAATCAGAGAATTAAGAAAAACTGCAGAGAAAGAATTGGGAGATAAATTTGATATAAGACTGTTTCATGACGTATTACTTAAAAATGGTTCAATTCCTCTAACAACCCTTGAGCGCATCGTTCATCAACATATTTCAGAATCGAAATAAAAAAATAATTCAGGTTTTTGTATATTTATTTAAAACCAACCCTTATGAAACCAACAATCAAACGACTCTTACTTAGTTTGAGCCTACTTATAATTTATCTTCCTCTTTCTGCGAATAGTATAAATTTTAATTCCATTGACTTAAAGGAAGCCGCAAGCCAAGCAGAAAAAGAAGGAAAAAAGGTCTATGTTAATTTCACTGCTAATTGGTGTTTACCATGCAAAATCATTTCAGAATCAATTTACACTGATTCAGAAGTTATTGATTTAATCAACTCAAATTTTGTTGCAATTTCCGCAGATGTTGATTCTGAAAATGGAATGATGTGGAATGACTTATACAACGCAAATTATCTTCCTACCATAATTTTAGCAAAAAATTCTGGACATGAAATAACTCGTATTTCAAAGGTTCCTCAAAAACAAGAACTCATCTCCATACTAAAAAAAGTGATTGATGAAAACCCAGAAGAAAAAGAGGAAATAAGTAAAAAAGAAAACAACATAAATACCAATGTACCTGTAACCAAAACTTCATTTGACATTCAACTTGGTGCTTTCGCAAGTGAAAAAAATGCCATTAATTTTTTCAACGATATGAAGGCAAAATTACCGAACGACAACTTCCGAATACTTAAGAAAGGAGCCAAAAATTTACATTGTGTCTTGTTGACAGGCTTTGAAAATACTTCAGCAGTCAACTCCAAATTATCAGAACTTAAATCAGGGGATATTCAAGCATTTATCATTGAATATTGATTCAGCTTTTAATTACCTCTTTTAGGACTTAGAAAATGATGGTTTTTCTTACTTTGGGAGGATAAAATCCTAAAAATGGAAAAATTAAGCGTAGATATTGATTCTTATACTTTAAGTGTAGAATTAAAAAACATTGACTCCCCTGTTATGGGCTATTTCTCTGTATGGAAAGGAACCAAAAGAGTAGGCGATTTCAGATTTATTAAAGAAGGTAAAAGCAGAAATCACCTAAAGTTTGATGAAGATGGCGTGATATCAGGCGACATTTCTGATGCGAATCGAGATGCGATTGTAGACATACTAAGAAATGAAAAACCATTACGTTTACTTGCTTGGCACGATAGCACCAGAGTAATTAGCATTCGAATAGCCACTAGTGACATCGAATTAGAACCAATCGGAGAAGGAGAATAGTTAGCTTAAATTCTCTATCAATTTAGTTGCAAGTTCAATCCCAATTTTTTCTTGAGCCTCTAAGGTAGATGCTCCGATGTGAGGTGTGCATGAAACTCGAGCATGCTCAAGCAACTCTTGTCTAGGCGTTGGCTCATTTTCAAACACATCTAATCCTGCTGCAGCCACTTTTCCACTTTCTAATGCAGCAAGCAAAGCTGTTTCATCTATTGTTCCGCCTCTTGCGGCATTTAAAATGACGACTCCGTCTTTCATTTTTGCGAAAGCGTCAGCATCTAGAACTGCTGCACCCGTAAAAGGTATATGTAAAGAAATTAAATCTGCTTCTTGAATCACTGCATCGATATCCATGGTTGAAATTTCATTCACTACGGTCTGTGTTCCCACCGTCTGTTCTAGGGTGGCGGTAAACTTCATAAGATCCCCTGCTAATACCTTCATCTCACAACCCAAAGCAATTTTTGCCAGCTCCTGTCCGATTCTTCCGAATCCAATAATTCCCAAGGTTTTCCCTTGCAGTTCGAATCCCTTAGAATAGTTTTTCTTCAAGCCCTTGAAGTTTGAATTACCTTCCTTGGGCATTTCTTGATTAGATATATAAAGAGATCTAGCGATTGACATTGCATGACTCATGGCCAGTTCTGCTACAGATCTAGAGGAAGCAGCTGGTGTATTCTCCACCGCAATTCCTTTTGACCTAGCATGATCCACATCGATGTTATCTAGACCTACCCCACCACGACCAATAACTTTCAAATTTGGGCAGTGATCAATGAGATCCGTTCTTACTTTGGTCGCTGATCGTACACAGATGGCGTCATATTCAGGTAATTTATCCATTAACTGGTCTTGAGGAATTTTATCTGTATGCACTGTATGTCCAGCGTCAATAAGCATCTGAATTCCTGTCTTATGCATCCCATCGTTGATTAATATCTTAGCCATCTTGTATATTTTACCGCAAAGAAAAGAATTTTACGCTTTGTAAACCGCCCTTTCTGCTGCGAATTATGATATAATTATACAGAATAAACATATTATAAATTTATGTTATATGTATATATTATGTTAACTTTGCAATTATTCAAAATTTCACTTCGTTAGAAGGTAAATAATTTAGGCATGCATTCACTACAAATATTCCTTTTCCAAAAAGCTGAAAAAGCTGAAGAAAAGGTAAGTTTCTTTAAGCAACTGATTGGAGATGGAGAAATTGGAGATCTATTGGGATTGGTTATTGTTGCTATCCTTGTTTTCTTATCATTCATTGCCATCGCCATTTTTGTGGAAAGATATCTCACCATTAAAAAGGCCGGAAGAATAGATGAGCAGTTTTTAAGTAATATCAGATCTGCTGTTGCTGCTGGAAATATTGATGGAGCCAAGGCTGTCTGCAGAAATGTCAACTCACCATATTCAAGAATCGTTGAAAAAGGATTACAAAGAATAGGAAAACCACTAAGAGATATTGATGCTGCCATTGAGAATGTAGGGAATCTAGAGCTATTCAAACTAGAAAAGAGATTGTCAACACTTGCCAGTATCGCGGGAGCAGCTCCCATGATTGGTTTCTTTGGAACGGTAACAGGTATGATGTTGGCCTTTTATAAAATGTCTTCTGAGCAGAATGTAACACCAGACGTATTAGCGGGTGGTATCTATCAAGCATTGTATACAACTGCCGGTGGACTGTTCATCGGTATTTTTGCTTTCGTAGGATATAACCTATTGGTTGCAAGTGTCGATAAGGTAATTTTCCAAATGGAAAAAACAGCCGTTGATTTTATGGACTTACTCCAGGAACCTAGCAACTAAACCATGAAGAAAAGAAATAAGGTTAGCGCAGAATTTAGCATGTCCTCTTTAACGGACATCATATTTCTATTACTAATCTTCTTCATGTTGACTTCAGCTGCTGTTCAGATTAATGTTGAACTACCAGAATCTGATTCTAAGACCGTAGCTCCTACGGACATCGCTGTTATGATGACCGTAGATGGAAGAGTTACTTTCAATGGTCGAGCAGCCAGACTTAACCAAATCAAAAAATTGATTCAGAAAGACTTGCCTGGTCAGACCAATGTTCAAAATGCGACAGTAACAATAATAGCAGAGGTCGGAGTACCTTGGAAAAAAGTAAATGAGGTAATGAAAATTGCCAGTGAATTAAGACTAAAAGCAATTATTGCAACTCAACCTACTATATAATGGGATTAAAAAAGAGATCAAAGGTTAGTGCTGAATTTAGTATGTCTTCATTGACAGACATCATATTCCTATTGCTCATTTTCTTTATGCTTACCTCTTCCATGATTGTGCCAAATGCCTTGAATCTCAAACTTCCTGGCAAGTCTAATGCGAATCCCCCACCGACAAAAACAACACCCACCATTGTAAAGATTGCGCCGAAAGGAACATATTATTTAAATGGTTCAAAAATCACAAAGTCTAAACTCGATCGAGAGGTTAGAACTTTAAAAAAGAGTAACAAAGAACTTTCGATAATTATTTCACCAGATGATGATACTCCTAACGAGTATGTTGTTGCCATAATGGACATCGCATACAGAAATCAGGTTAGTGCCATCCTCACCGATCCCAAATAGGTAACCATATACATCCCAGCCTAGATCAACAGTAAACCCAAAATACTTAGATCATGTACGCATATTTATATAGTAAGGAAGAAGAAGAAAATAAGAAGACTGGTATGATGACCAGCTTCGCCATCCATATGTTATTACTTCTCATCCTCTTTTGCATTCCCCTCGCCCCCATTCAGAAAATTACAGAAGACTTTCAAGGCGTTGTTGTAGACTTTGGAGTGAAAGAGGCAGGTTTATCTATACAGGATATTGATGAGCCCGCTGTCGCAAATGAAGCTTCTACTGCGGAAGTAACACCTCCAAATAAAACAGAAGAAACTGTAAAAGAAAAGGTCCAAGAACAAACAGCTACTGCTACAAAAGTAAAAGTCCTTTCTGTGACAGAAAGCAAACTGGTAGAAGAGGAAAGTCCAATTGTCGTAGAAAAAGAAAAAGTAGACAACTCTGAAAAAATAAAAAAAGAAGCAGAAGCAAAAGAAAGACTTGAAAGACAAAAAGAAGCCGAGGCTAAAAAAGCAGCGGAAGCTGAATTGGAAAAACAACAAAAACTAGAAGCAGAAAGAATTGCAGCTGAAGAAGCAGCTGCAGCAAAAGCTTTAGAAGAAAACAAATCTAAATTCGGATCGCTCTTTGGTCAAGGAAGTAAGGGAACAGTAGATGCTAATAAAGGAGATGAATTTGGAAAGCCAGATGCCAATGCCTTGGATGCGATTAGCTCAGGAAAAGGAACAGCTGGCGATGGTCTCAATAGTCGAGGAATCGTATTCGAACCAGTAATAAAAGACAACAGTCAGAAGACGGGTAAAGTTGTCGTCGAAGTCTGTGTCAATAATCAAGGAAAAGTAACTTCGGCCAAATACACACAGAGAGGATCAACAACCACAGATCAATATTTGGTTGATCTAGGTGTCCGTAATGCTAAAAAGTATGTATTTACTTCGAGTGAAATCGCGGAACAGTGTGGTTCAATTACGATCAACTTTGTTTTGAATTAGTCTACAACTTAAACTTTACGGGTAAAGTGTATTGCACGGCTACAGTTTTTCCATCTTGTTTACCTGGAACCCAATTAGGCATGCTTTGAACCATTTCTAAAGCAGCTTGACCGCACCCACTTCCTAAATCTCTAAGTAAATTTGCATCCCTAATTTGACCATTTTTACCCACTACAAATTGAACAAGTGCCGTTCCAGTAACGCCATTCTTTTTTGCTTCTTTCGGGTATACTAAATTCTGTTGGATGAACATGAACATTTTTTCATGTGAGCATTTTGCTAAGTCTTGACCTGCTACTCCAATTTCTTCACAGCCAGGAAATCGTGGCATTTCTTGAGCTACCTTGATTACTTCTTCTTTTTCCACTGGTGCACTAGTATTTAATTCTACTGCAGGTTTTGCCATTTCCTCTCCTTCTTTTACCTTCTTCTTTTTCACTTTGGCGCCCTTGTTCTTTTTATCCTTTTTCACTTTAATCTTGGCATCCTTTGCGTCAACAGCTTCATCTTGTGCAGCTGCAACCTGATTATTCTTAAGGCTTTCTTCTTTCATCTTTTGCTTCTCATTCGCCTCAACTTTCTGATTGACATTAACTGTTCCGTTCTTTACAGTTTTTGCAGCATTTGTTTTGTTCACCGGTGGATTGGCTGTTTTAGCTTTATCAGCTGCTCCAGTAGGAACTGCGGGAGGAGAAGGTCTTGCTGGTGTATTCTGTGCCTTAAAAGTTTCCCAACTGATTGTCTTATACTTTTCTTCCTTGGCAAACTTCATCTCCATCATTACTCCATTCGCATCTTTAAATCCTGGAGATATAAGTATTCTAGCTTTCTCCTCATCCAAGATGACAAAAGAAGGATAACCCAATCTACCATTCAGTAGTGAATAAGCCAATTGGTGAACTCCTCTCCTACCAGAAGTTCCTGAATATGAAAAAGTGTGATCATTGAAGACGATGTCTTCCTTCTGTTCTGCATTAAACTTTATGGCATGAAAATTTTCATTCATATATTTCACAACTTCCGGATCTACAAAGGTGCTTGCGTCCATTTTCTTGCACCATCCACACCAGTCCGTATATAAATCTATGTAGATTTTCTTTGGTTGTTTTTCTGATGCCTTCATTGCCTCTTCCCAAGACAACCAATTAATCTTATCCTGACTAAACCCTACGGTTACTAGTGTTGCCAGAAAGAATGTGTATATAAGCTTCATCTGATCTTGTTTTATATTTACAAAAATAACCTTATTCGTAGGAATAATCGTTAAAGAAGAATTAATTACTTGGTCTAAGATGATTCATAAATAAAAAAATCCCCTCAAATAAATTCAAGGGGATTTTAGGGGTTATACGATTTGACTACTTTCCTCCATCTAATTCATCTTGTAAGGCTGTTAATTCATCCCACTTACCGTCCGCTGCTAATCTTGCTTGTCTTGGCCAAGTTCCAGGATCTGCAAGCTTGAACTTTGATCCAGCTTGATCTAATATGCCTTGTATTTTTTCCACAGATGCATTCGCTAAAGCTTCCCAAGTATCAATACCTGAAGCAACCAGCAGTTCTGCAGTCTTAGGACCAATTCCTTCTATGGCTTTTAAATCATTTTGACTCCACTGCTTAATAATTCCCAGCTTAACCATTAATTTTTCAGCCTTTGAATCTGACCCATCTTCCTTTTGATTGGCAATCAAACCTTCCCAATCAGCATTGTTAGCAAATTTGGCTTGAACTGCCCAATCAGACGGATCAATAATCTTGTACTTATCACCATACTTATTTAAAATTGCTTGAAGATCATCTTGTGACTGATTGGATAAATCGGCCCAAGTCGAAATACCATTTTCTTTAAGTACCGATTCCATTTTAGGTCCAATTCCTTCTATAATTTGAAGATTGGTTGACTTTAGTTTTGCGTACTTATCACTCTTAGGTTTGGCTAGAGCAACCGGTTCTTCTACTTTTTCATTTATATCATCCTTTGCCGGTGGAGTTATGGCAGCAACCATAGGGGCTGCTGCGAGTGATGATTTTGTAATACTATCATCACGATCTTCAATTTTCGACAGCTCATCAATTTTGGTTTCCATTTCACTAATTCTGCCCTTCTGCACTGCTAAATCACTTCTTAATTCATGTTTGGATTTTTCACAGTCTTGCAAATCTGTTTCTAGGCCTGAGTGCTTTTTCTTAAGCTGGCGTAATTCTGCATCTGTTTCTTCATACATTGTTTTCCACTTCATCATTAAAGCCCTTCCAAATAACCATCCTAGTAGAAAAGGAAGTAACCACCACAACCACCAAATGCTACAAAAGTCCATGAGTATATTTAAGCTTATCATAATCTTGATTATTTTAAAATTTGTAATTCAGTTCTTCTATTTTTTGATCTACCTTGTTCCGTATCATTACTAGCCACTGGAGCAGTTTCTCCTTTTGAATTGCTTGTAATTTGTGAGGCAGGAACACCTCTACTCAACAAGTAGGTCTTGATTATATCTGCTCGGCTTTGACCGAGGCTAAGGTTATAGGCTGGATCTCCTAGGTTATCTGTGTGTCCAGTCAATGCGACACGCTCACCAGATGCCTTGACTCGATTGGCAACCTTAATCAGATAGTTTTCAATTTCTCGATCTGCTAATTTTTGATTGGAGTCAAATGGAAAATAAATTAAGGTGCGATCTTCTACCTCAACAATTTTTTCTGACACTACTATTTTCCGTAAACTCACACCATTGTATGCACAATCATTTGATTCCTTTCCTTTAGCTACTGTTTTACTTTCGAGCTGCAATTTATCCTCCATACCCGAAAATAGTTTAGCAACTTCTTGTGCCCGTGCAAGACCTAGGTCTGTCTTCCCATCTGACTCACCGGATCTTTGTAAGCCAGTAATTTGAAGTTTTTGATTCTCTAATAATTCGCTAGATAAGGTTGTCCGCATATTTTCCCAATCTGCTGAAACAGTGGGCGCCGCTGTCTGCCACTGAAAAGTAAGTGGCCCTGCAGCAGGACAAGGTGTGGCTATCATTGTTGTGCTTTCTTCAGGCGTAGGATTACAACAGTAATTCTTTGCTACTAAAAAATAGGCTAAGCCAACTATAAACCACAAGAATAAGAATAGGTATCTCATTGCTTTAGTTTTAATGTTAATAGACTTGGAAATCTAAAATGATTTATCGGAAGGGAAATGAGTAAGTCGGAGTTTACATGCTTAGTTTTTTACCCATCAACAATAAGTTACTTATTTTTTCTATAAAATCCAAAAAATCGAAATCTACCTTAACGCAGACCATCGTGATCAACCTATACCAGATACCGCTACTTAGACCAACCATCAGTCTCATTTTTGGAATCGCACTATCTAAATTTTTTACCCTCCCAATACCAACATTCTATGCATTTAGTTTCTTTCTAATACTTGCCCTTATCCTTCACTCATTAAATACTTTCTGTAAAAACAAATTTGCATACCCATTGAATATTATATTTTGGTTATTACCCATTAGCCTTGGTATAAGTATTTCAGAAGGAATGAGTCATGGAAATCAACTTCATGCTCAAGACAAATTATACTCATTGGTCATTGTAGAAGAAGTAGAAGAAAAAAAGAAGTCCATAAAAGTTATTGCTAGGGTGTTGGGTCAAGGTTCTACAGTAGACTCCTTAACTGAGGAAAATGGAAACGTATTAATTTATTTAGAGCGCAAGAATAATTATCAACCATTAGAGTTGGGAGATAGTCTCATATTTTATTCTGACTTACGGCAAATTACTGGACCAAAAAATCCAAATGGTTTCGACTTTAAAAACTTCATGAGCAATAAGGGAATATTTCATCAGACCTATCTTAAAAAAGACGCTTATGAAATCCTACCCAGTAAGAATAAACAGGATTGGAAAAGGTGGATTGCCAAAAGGCAAAGAAGTTTATTAGAAGTCTTTGAAAAATACTTGATTGAGGAAGAAAATATTGCAGTAGCCAAAGCCATGATCTTAGGGAATAAAGAAAACATGACTGAGGAATTATCTCATCGATTTGCTGTGACCGGATCAATGCACATCCTAGCTGTTTCAGGAATGCATGTGGGAATTGTAAGTATGATGATTCTCGGATTTCTAAATTTATTCAAGACTAGAAAAAGTCAGTTAAAAATATTCAAAGGAATTACAAGCATTTTTCTGATCTGGCTCTTTGCTCTTTTTACTGGTGCTGGACCAGCTGTCATACGAGCATCCATGATGTTCAGTTTATTCTTTATTGCTAAATTCCTATTGAAGCGAGATGTATCAGTATATAACATTCTGTGCGCAAGCGCATTCATTATGCTACTTAGTGAGCCCTATCAACTCTTCCAATTAGGATTCCGACTGAGTTTCTTAGCCGTCATTAGCATCGTGTATTTTTATCCACATCTAAAGAAGCTACTCCTAACGCCGTACCCAATACTCAACACCTTCACTTCTTGTTTAAACGTATCGATAGCAGCTCAGTTATTGGTCTTCCCAATAAGTATTTATTACTTCAATATGTTTTCGCCTGCTTTTTTATTGACCAGTCTTTTCGTCACTTTTGCCGCTACTGCAATTCTAGGTTTAGGCTTATTGCTTTTAGCAGGGCAGACACTTAGCCTTAATGATCTCTGCGAAAATTTAATCGCACCCTTGCTTGAAGGTTCCTTAGAATTCTTAAATCAAAGTCTCAGGTTCACTGAAAACATCCAATTCCTACAATTCTTCGAATGTCATTTAGACTCTACACAGATATGTATTCTTTATTTTGGCATTCTATGCTTCATGGTTTCCATCAGTCTTAAAAAGAAAGCTTACTTAATTTATTCATGTTCTATATTCTTATCTTTCTTCATCTACACGGAGTATCAGAAGTCCAATACCTACAGCCAATCCGTTGCATACATCTATCATCAAAAACAACAAGCATATTTAGAATTCTATGATCGAGAAACTTGCTATACATTAGGGTCAATTCCAGAGGACAATCTGTTTTTCAAAAAAGAACTCAAAAAAACCAGGTTAATTCAACACACAAAAAAGAAAATTGAAATCAAAGATTCAATCACATCAAATGCCATAGAATATGCCGAGCCTTTTCTCCGAATAGGAGATTCGCTATTGGCATTTGCGCAAGCGGAAAAATTGAAAAATTACTCCTTCAAAAAGAAAATTGACTTCTTACTCGTCAATTCAGAATGGGACCAACTCGAAAAGATTGAACCACAGATTCTTAATGAAACGACAATCGTTTTAGATGCTTCTCTTTCTTATGCACGTGAGAAAAAATTAAGAAAATGGATTGCAAAGGAAGGACTAAAGAGTTACAATATCAAGACAAATGGAGCGATGCTCCTTGAGATATAAATTACTTATTGGCTAGTTGGCCACAGGCAGCGTCAATGTCTCGTCCTCGGCTTTTACGCACCGTGGCCGTAATATTTTTAGATCGAAGATATTGGGCAAAGGCATCTATCCTATGTGCATCTGATCTTTCAAATGTTGCACCATCAATTGGATTATATTCAATGAGGTTAACCTTCACCGGAAACTTTCGACACAAGCGCTCTAGCATTTTTGCATCCTCTAGGGAATCATTAAATCGTTGGAAAGAAATGTATTCGTAACTAATTTTATTCTTTGTCTTTTGATAAAAGTATTCGAGCGCCTCCATCAGACTGTCCAAGTCATTCGATTCATTGATGGGCATGATGGTGTTTCGTTTAGCGTCATCCGCAGCATGTAGAGAAAGAGCCAAATTAAATCGTACTTCATCATCCGCTAACTTCTTAATCATCTTGGCAATGCCGGCAGTGCTCACCGTAATTCTGCGGGGAGACATATTGAGACCATCTTCACTTGTGATCAACTCTATGCTTCGCATCACATTCTTATAGGCTAGAAGTGGTTCGCCCATCCCCATAAAAACAATGTTACTCAATGGTGTATCAAAAGTTTCTAAAGCCTGCTTATTTACCTCTACGACCTGATCATAAATTTCTCCCGGCTCTAGATTACGTACCCGCTTCATCTTTCCTGTCGCACAAAAACTGCAGGTAAGACTACAACCGACCTGAGAAGATACACAGACCGTAAATCTATTATCCTTGGCCACAGGAATTAATACCGATTCTATCAAGTGCCCATCAAAAAGTTTGAAGCGCGTCTTGATCGTTCCATCGTTGGATTTCTGTACTAGGTCTTCTTGTATTTTGTTGATGGTAAAGTTAGCATTCAACTGCTCTCTGAGAGCCTTTGAAAGATTCGTCATTTCATCAAAGCTTGAGGCAGCTTTTTCCCATAGCCATTGATATATCTGTTTGGCAACAAATGACTTTACACCAATCGATTCAGCCAACTCCAAGAGTTGTTCCTTGCTAAATTTTCGAATGTCTTGTTTGACTATTTCTGAAATGACAATTTATTTAGATCTGTACTAAGCGCTTACCGTTGTACCAATCTGCTCCCCAGAAATTATCTTCTGGAGATTGTCTTTGACATTTATATCAAAGACAACAATTGGTAAATTGTTTTCTTGACACATGGTAAAGGCAGTCATGTCCATAACTCCTAAACCTGCACGAATAACTTCTGTGAAAGAAATCTTATCGTACTTCTTCGCATCAGAATTTTTGAGTGGATCTTTATCGTAGATACCATCCACTCTTGTTCCTTTCAAAATCACATCTGCATTGATTTCATTTGCTCTTAAAGCGGCAGCAGAATCTGTAGTAAAGTATGGACTTCCTGTTCCTGCAACAAAAATAACAACTCTACCTTTTTCAAGGTGTCTGATGGCTCTACGTCGGATGTAAGGCTCAGCAATCTGTCGCATTTCTACGGCAGAGATAAGTCTTGTATAAACATCGTAACTTTCTAGTACTGATTGCAGAGCAAGACCATTAATGCAGGTCGCTAACATGCCCATGTAATCTCCTTGGACCCGTTCAATTCTATTTTCCTTGGCATTTAACCCGCGATAGATGTTTCCACCGCCGATGACAATGGCAATCTCAACGCCTCTTTCAACTAGGTTTTTAATTTCCTCGGCGTAGTGTTGAAGTTTTACTGCATCAATGCCAAAACCTTCAGCGCCCATTAGGGACTCTCCACTCAATTTTAAAAGAACTCTTTTATATCTGTTTTCCATCCGTATTTAGTTCGACATAGATACAAAAAAAGCGGTTTCAATTGAAACCGCTTTTTAAAATTTTATCCTAACGTAACATGCTTAAAGTCTGTCACCGTCAGATCTGCATGAATTGATTGTAAATATCCTAAAACAGATACTTTATTGTCTTTTACATAAGACTGGTGTAATAAAGTTGACTGCTTGTAAAACTTACCAAGTTTACCCATGGCAATTTTTTCAAGCATTGCTTCTGGTTTACCTTCTTGTCTTGCCTGCTCCATTCCTATTTCAATCTCCTTCTTCACAACGGACTCATCGATCTGATCTTTGTCTAAAGCTATAGGTTTCATTGCTGCTACCTGCATGGCAACATTTTTAGCTGGCTCTTCATACTGAGGTCCTTCAAGATTCACAGCAACAATAACTCCTGCTTTGTATCCCATGTGAATGTAAGGAAGTACCTGACCTTCTCCAGCTTGTGTAACTATTTTAGCATAGCTACTTACTTCAAGCTTTTCTCCAGTTACACCGATCTGCTCAGTAACCTTTTCTCCGATGGTCATTGCACTATCATATGGAAGTGCATTTAATGCTGCGGCATCTTCAGGAAGATTTTTCAATGCAATATCTGCGATGCTTTCAGCAAACTTCACGAAGTCTTCATTCTTAGCAACGAAATCTGTTTCGCAGCTTAGTCTTACAACAACACCATTGTTTTTATTATGTGAAATCTTGGCAATCACCACTCCTTCTTTCGCCTCTCTATCTGCTCTTTTCAAAGACAACTTCTGTCCTTTCAATCTTAAGATTTCGATGGCTTTATCGAAACTACCTTCAGCTTCTACAAGTGCCTTTTTGCAATCCATCATGCCTGCTCCTGTCTGATCTCTTAGGGCCTTGACATCTTTTGCTTTAATTTCCATTCTTAAGTTATTTATCTACTTTAATAAATATTAATTATTCTTCATTTTTTCTCTTTCACCCAATCCTTCCTTAATGCAACCAGTCAAGTATTTGGTAATTACACCAATTGACTTCGAAGCATCATCATTTGCAGGAATAGGGAAATCGATGGTATTAGGATTTGAGTTGGTATCAACCATAGCAAAAATCTTAATCCCTAATTTTTTAGCTTCTTTGATTGCGATGTGCTCATAGTGCGTATCAACAACAAAGATTGCATTTGGTAATCGGTTGATATTTGCGATACCACCCAATACCTTTTCTAGCTTATTTCTTTCTCTCGTTAAAGTCAATCTCTCTTTCTTCGTGATGCTAAGATTTGCATCAGCCAACATCTTATCAATGTTGTTCATTTTCTTGATTGATCTTTTGATCGTAGAAAAGTTAGTCATCATTCCTCCCAACCATCTTTCTGTAACGTAAGGCATAGCAACACCTCTCGCCTCAGTAGAAACGATTTCTTTTGCTTGTTTCTTAGTTGCTACAAACATCACTTTCTTCCCTGCTTTCGCCATCTGCTTCATTGCTTCTCCCGCCTCCTTCAATTTATCTGTAGTACGGTTAAGGTCAATGATGTGAATTCCTTTTCTTTCTTGGAAGATGTATGGTAACATTTTGGGATTCCACTTTCTTTTCAAGTGTCCAAAATGTACGCCAGCATCCAAAAGTTCTTTATATGTAGGTATAGTCATTTCTGATTTTAATTTTAAATAGTTGAAAAAAGAGATTAACGCTTTGAAAATTGGAAGCTCTTTCTCGCCTTTGGCTTACCAAATTTCTTTCTCTCTACAACTCGAGCGTCTCTTGTCAAATATTTCTTGTCTTTCAACGGTTTTCTATAATCCGCATTGATCTTTACCAAAGCTCTAGAAATCGCCAGTCTAATGGCTTCTGCTTGACCCTTGTAACCACCACCTTTCACATTCACTTTTACATCATACTGATTTTCTACTTCTACTGTTGTAAAAGGATCTGTCAAGTTGAACTGGATGTTTCCTTGTGGAAAGTATTCTTTAAAATCTTTGCCATTTATAATAATTGAACCTTCTCCTGCACTGAGATAGATTCTAGCAACAGAAGCCTTTCTTCTTCCTATAGTATTAATTACGTCCATATTAATTTAGTGTTAATGGTTCAGGATTCTGTGCCGCATGAGGGTGTTCAGTTCCTGTGTATAAGAATAGTTTTTTTAGTTGGGCTCTACCTAGCTTAGATTTAGGTAACATTCCTCTTACTGCCTTCTCTACAATATCCGTTGGCTTCTTAGCCATCATTTCAGTAGCAGTTCTTTTTTTCTGTCCACCAGTATATCCAGAATATCTTTGGTAAATTTTATCCTGCATTTTATTACCAGTAAATCTTACCTTATCTGCATTGATTACAATTACGTAATCACCAGTATCAATGTTAGGTGTGTATGATGGCTTGTGCTTACCTCTTAAGATGGTTGCAATCTGAGTCGCCATTCTTCCTACAATCATTCCTTCAGCATCTACGACGTGCCATTTTCTGACAATCTCTGAAGGCTTGGCTGTAAGCGTTTTATAACTTAATGTTTTCACAATTATTTCTTTTACGAAAATTGAATAAAAGTCCGTTTTTATTGAACGGTCCGCAAAAGTATGTTTTATGGAATCTATAGGCAAGTAATGGGAGAATTAATTTACAGCAACCCTCATAACTAATTGATTATCAGTGTTATTTTCGCATATAAATTTTATATATACATGGGAATGTGGTGTTTCAATCCCTTTAACACCCCTTTTGAGCCTTATTTTGATGGTTATATTCTGTAGGCGACTTGTTTTGACGCTTGCGCAAATATGGTTCTACTTGTATACCATCCGTTTTATGAGGAGAAAAATAAGTATATACAAGTAATCCAAGTTGGTTACTTTTTTGCCTACCACTAAAAAGTAACTGAAAAAGTCATCGCCTTTTCTTTGGAACAGGATGCTAGGATTTTTTAAGGATGGACACGATTTTATTTTTTCTTAATAAAGAAAGACTACAGTCCTTTCTCCCTTTGAACAAGCAAAAAAAATGAAAAAGTAAGTTCAATAAGAAACACTTAATCCTGCATGTCTCGCTCAACGAGACAATCTTCTAAAATCCTGATATCCTGTTCAAAACATTTTTCGGAACAGGATGCAAGGATTTTTTAAGGATGAACACGATCTATTTCTCTTATCAAAAGACCGACCTCAGTCCTTTCTCACCAGCACGCGGTGAAATATTTCCGTCAACGGCTTGGGTCGAAGACCCATGGAAGCAGGGACTAGGATTTAAGGATTAGTAGGATTTTATTTTTACTTAAAGTACTATTGTATTGCACAGAATAGATTTCTTTTGAGAATAAGATGGTAGGCTATTTCAATGATGGATATAATTGAATTTTATTAAAAGACACACTCCAGTCCTTTCTCACCAGCACGAGGCGAAATATTTCCGTCAACGGCTTGGGTCGTAGACCCATGGAGTAGGAAATGTTGAGCTGAGGAGATGTGGAAAGCAAAAGTGCCTTTGAGAAAGGTGTCTTTTCTTTTGTTTCGTTTTCTTTGGACAAGCAAAGAAAATGAAAAATAACGTTCTAATAAGAAGACATTCTACCGAAGGACCACCACCTTCTCCCCAATCTCTCTACCATCCTTCAATTTCATTTTTAACACATACACTCCTTCCGAAAGATGCGAAACATCAAATGCCTCCACCGGTTCAATAGAACTGCTCAGAAGCCTACCTTGCAAGTCATATATTTCTAAGCCAGTCACCGTGTCAACATCTACGCCAGTAATGGAGAATGATTGTCTCGTAGGATTCGGATAAATAGAAATATCAGGAGATATAGAATTCAACTCATCTGTAGAATTAACCAAGCCTTCTGCTATGTAAAAATTTCCATCTTCCATCGATAAAACCATCCGGCCATCGCTAGTATAAAATAAATCATGAATTAAGCCATCTATAGATGGTGTCACTGGTACTTCTGTATAGTTTTCATCTTCACCCCATTGAACATATGTTGTAAGACCCTCTTCTGTATAATGCAATATGATGGTCCCTGTGCTATCTGCTGTCGGATAAATAAGGCCCTTGGGTACATCTGGGATGGTCTTCCAAGTCTCTCCAAGATCATTGGACCAATAAGCTGGAATGTCATCCATCCATTTTGGATGTGCATAAATGGTTTCTTCTCGGTCAACATAAAATTTATAATCTTCCGAATCTATTGGTTCTATCATCCGAAAACGCTCTTCCTTCCGATCAAAATAACCCAACCAATAAGATTCACCCATCCCTGGACCAAATGACACAAAAACATCTTCATCATAAACCCATATCCGTTCTTCGGTAATCGTCTGTTTATCTTTTACATAACAAGGCGCAGGATCAAAGTCAGCATTCGTCCAAGTCTCTCCTCCATCCGTGGATATCTTTGCCGGAAAACCTCCGAGCAATTTCCCGCACTGACCCGAACCAGTAAATAATAAAGTATCAGAAAAACTCAACAAGTCTCCTCCTGTACCAACTACCTTTGTAGAAAATGTTTCTCCTCCATCTGAAGAATAATTGTAACCTTCATTACTAGGAATGTAAATGTTCCCTTCCCCATCTAACTCCATTAAAACACTACCTATCTCTCTCCCCTTTATTGAATACCATTCTTCTTCATCCATATCAAGTCTGTAGTATCCGTTTTCTGTCAAGGCGTGAATGGTATCTTGATGAAATTCTACATCCTTGATTCTGGTTGACGTAAATAAAGGGTCAATGGTATCAAATTTCAATGGCGATAATGAAATAGGTCTATAAATTGTCGATCTACCATATAAAGTCAAATAATCATTATAGTAATTACTAGATAAATAGGAACCTATTTCCTGAACGCCAAATTCCAACTCACCATTAGAAGTCCTAAAATTAAATAGTTTATTCGATTGTATCCGATTATGCATAATGATTTTATTATCTAGAATTCCAAACCTCTGAATAGAACCTAATTCCAAACTAGGATCTTGGAATTCAACCCAATTCATTCCACCATCCAGACTATAGTAAAGTTCTTCGTCCTCAAAAATTGAAACCATCCATAAATCTTCATTTATTATAAATTGAGAAGGCTTAAAATTTAATTCTATAGATGAAATAAGATTCCATACATCATCTAATTGGGATATTCTAAAAGTACCATCAAGTTCGTCTAAAATGTAAAGTTTATCATTAAGAACTTTAGCATCGTAAATTTGATTTATTGTATTACCAAATTCCTTTATTACTTCAATAGCTCCTTCTTGATTAATTCTATAAATAGAATTATGTGTTGGGTAGAAAACATAATTTCTATATATCGGAATATTTACAAAATACGATTGACTAAAAGTATCTAATAAAATGAGTTCCGTACCTGATTTATCGGTAAGGCATATTTCATTATCAAAGTTCTTGACAAATACATTCCCATTTTCCATGGAATAAAAAAAGCAGTTTCTATTTCCACTGCAACCAACATTCTGATAATTCAACCCAGTTTCAGTCAAATAAGAAAAGGTATCAATAGACGAACTAACAAAGTAATATTGTCCATTAAAATGTGGACATCTTAATTGATACTCTGGTACGCCTTTCATTTTTTCCAACTCAATTGATTGGCCCAAAATAGAATTAAAAACATTGATGAGAATCATGCTGATAAAAAGGAATCTAAGCTGTTGTTTTCTATACAAAACCATAAAACATTGTATTAAATATTAATATATATATATATGATAATCAGTTTATTAACTATGTTAATACTAAGACTAATTTACGACTAATTTTTAAGTGCTGGGTATATTCGGTTCAATCAAAACCGACTTACCATGATAAAATTCATTTTCACATTGTCTATGGTGGCAATGCTATCTACTTCAGGACTTAGCCAAACATATTTCCCAATATTAAAAGAAAAACAGAATTCAGAGTCGTCTCAGACCTCGTCTGAAAGCATTCAATTATTTAGTTTAAAAAATGAAATTGAACTATTCAACAAAGAAAAACCGAAGCAAATATTCTTTTATTTACCCGGAAGAGAAAATGAAAAGCTTCAGGTTAATCTGACGATAAAGCAATTGGTTCCAGAAGAGGGACTTATTATTGATGGTCCTAGCACCTCAAGATATACAGAAAAAAATTCCGGTGTACATTATTTTGGTACCATTAAAGAAGAACTCAACTCTAAGGTTTTCTTATCAGTTTTTAAAAACGAAATATTTTTAGAAGCACACCTATCAGATGGCTCTGTTTTATTATTATCAAAAACACAGAACCAAGAATTAGAAACCAGGGTAGAATATGAACTTAAAAATTTACCTCCTGGAGGAGGTTTAAAATCTTTTAACTGTGGTAATATCGCCTCTGGCAATAATTTTATTCAAGAAAGCAACATAAACAGGTCTTCTTCTGCATGTAATAGTAATGGACCATTTACGGTATTTCTTGAGATTGATTATAGAACCTTTGTCACCCTAGGAGGCACCATTGAAGATGCGGTTGCAGAAATTTCTACTGTTTTTAATCAGGCGAGCGGATATCTCCAAAATGTTAATTGTACGGATGGAGACTGTAACTTTAGTCTTCAATTTCAATTAGTAGAGTTACATATAAACACTGAACCAGACACCTATGTAGACGATCAATGGGAATTATTACAACAGTTTGTCAATGCACCTCATCAACCAGGGAACCAAGCAGACCTTAGTCAATTTATTCGATGGCAAGACGTAAATGCTACTTGGGGAGGAGTATCTAATGGAATTGGAAACCTATGTGGAGGTGAATTTAATCCAATCCAGAATGGAGGTGCTCCGATTTATTCCAATCCATTAGATATGAACGGAGAGTCTGTGGCCATCTTAGGAAATTTTGAATTAAATCTCGATTTAGGGATCTCAACCCTTTATCCAGAGTTAATCATGGCGCATGAAATGGCACATAGTTTAGGCGCGAGGCATACTGGAGCAAATGCCTTTTGGTCTGAAAGACAAAATACAACCTGCCCTGGCCATAAGTATGCTTTGGAAATAGCATCATGCGGAGCAATTGATTATACTGGTTGTGATCTTAATATTTCTACTGAACAACCTGAAGCAGAACCTTATTCTCCTGTTGATGGACTTTTCCAAAGAACAGTTATTAGATTGTGCCCGACTACAATCATGAGTTATTGTGGTTTGGTAGAAACAGGGGCTGTTGAAGAGAATGGTATACCTATAAATGATCCATGTGGTCTCCAAGCAATTTCGACAAATACATATACAGAAGAAACTAATTTTAATCAAACAAACGGTGACATAATCCCTATTAATCAAGTATCACCCATACATCCACAAAACATGCAATTAATCTGCGCTCATTTATCCAGTTGTTGTGATGCCTGGGGACAGGGTGGATGCGTTGCTGATGTTCCTCCAAATCCACCCAACCCAGACAACGTGACTTGTCCTATAAATGGAATAGGTTTACCAGACAGTGATTGCGATGGCATTCCAGATGGTTGCGAATGTGCCGGCTGGGATATCATTGTAAATGATTCTGGAATTATGTTTACAGAACAAATAGTAGATCCTGAATGTGAAGATTTCACCATTTCTAATCCTCAGATTGGATGGAGTTGTAATGACAATAATCCATGCACTTTCAATGATCGATTTATTGGGTGCAACTGCATTGGTGATTCCTTTCCTGTAGACCTAGAGGATATAGACAATGGAAGTTGTCCAAACAATACTGGTCTTTGCGAAATTCTTAGGGCAGCATATGATGATGGACCAAATATTATATACTCTATGGGTCAATATCCAGCAGGCTGGACAACAGATCTAGCAGTAAATTCTTTCATTGCCCAACCAAATCTAATCAATGGAAATTTACGATTATTGGGAAGAAAGGGAAACAACAATGTACATGGGATGGTGTATACCTTATGCTGCCCAATTATAGGAGGCACTGGTAGAACTTATCAACTGGAAATCGATGCAGGATTTTTAGCCTATTATAATGATACTCAAGCAACCATTATGGTTCATGGATCAGAAAATCCCCCAGAAGTAAATAATCCTATTCTTGCTCAATGCGCATCATTAAACGGTTATGAATGTTTAGGAACAATTTCTAGCATTCAACCAGAACCTATCAATCACCCTACAAATACAGATCCCAATGGAAATGTAATATTTGAAAATTGGGCCAATCTTCCAGAGGTTGATTTAAATACTTATAATCTTTCATTTACTCCTGCCCAAACCACAAACTTTATTTATCTAAGTTTTCCAGTTGATGCAATGCCAAATAGTTGCACCAATCAAAATCCAATAGAAGCAGATGTAATAGGTGGAGGAAGTCTTTTTATTAATGAGATAAGTGTTACAACAATGGAACCTCCCATCATTCTATCAAGAGTAACTTTCGGAAAAAATGAATGTAATTCTGGTGAGGATGACATCCCTGATGATGATGAGCCCAACTTTGAAGAAATAAGGGATTGTGAAATTCATGTATGCAAAGGAGAAGATCTAATTCTCCAGGCCATAAATCTTACTGAACCACCATATAATTTACCAGAAGCAAATTTTAATTGGGATCTAATCAATGAAGACACAAATGAGCCTATATGTCCAGAGGACTATGACTATTTTGAAAATACAGGAAGCACGCTAACCATTGAAAACTTTGATGAATCGCATGAAGGAACCTATAGATTAACAGTCTTCGATATCAACTGTGATTGCACGAATTCTGTAGATATAAAATTAATTCTCACAGAACCTGGATCTCTTGAAATAAATTTTCAATTGGCATCTTCACAGGAGTGCACAGAAGATGTTGAAAGTAATCAATTTCAGTTAGAAGTATGTGAAATTTATTATTGTCCAGAAGACTATGAAGGAATATATTTACTTCCTTTCTTATCCAGTTACATTAGCTATTTTCCAGAAATTTATCAATGTGAAAATTCGGAAGGTTTAGATTTTCCAGAATGGTGTTTTGAAGTAAATCAAGGCGGGAGTCTATATGTGGATATAAGTGGATCTCAATCAGCGCAAGCAGCAGGCGGTTACGGAACCTACTTAATACAGGATAAATATTGCAACGAAAACTTTAGACTATTAAATCTAATAGAAGACACACCGCCACCTGTTGATAATTTTTCATTTAGCTCAGAAATGAATGAGAATTGTGAATTAGAAATATGTATTGAATACTTCGGTCCTTATGAATTAGAAAGACCCGTAGATTTTTTATTTGATTTTGGAGATGCTAACAGTGAATCCTGGGTCTCTGCTGGGCTGCTGGAAGAGCCTATTTGTTTCATCCTCGATTATGGATTGGTAAATATTGAAATACGCTGGAGTGATCCTGGTTCTTGCTGTGTATTTTTAGGAGAATTTGATCATATTCATCCATTGGAACCTGAGATAGATATAGATCATGCCTTATGTGATAATTCAAATGGTGCCCTTGCCATAACCAATCAAGTGGCAGGATATAATTATGAATGGAGCAATAATTCAAGTGACAACCCAATTGTATGTTTAGCTCCTGGGATTTATACCTTAACTGTAACTGATGATTCAGGTTGCACCGCGGAGTTCTCTTACGAAATCGAAAATCGTCAAGTAGATATTATCAATCAATTTGGTGGAAATACAGGCTTAATGACAAGTTCTCAAATAGCTAATGAAGGAATAAAATTAGATGGTGGACAAATTTTATCTTGGAGCTTTGAACCATGGAGAATTACAGATCAAGTGTGGTTTGAGATCGCTCTAGACCAAGACTTCACAAATGCTGAAGTAATACTTAATCCTTTGAGAGTCTCAGGCTATCCAGAATCATGCTGCGATAACAACACTTGTAATTGTAGTGATTTATTTCTAGGAGATATAGCTGATGGAACCACCATAGAATTTGCTGGTATTCCGCTTAATCCCATACCTCTGACAGACGGTCCTACTATAGGAGTTGGCGAGGGTACTGTCAGACACATAAATGAATGTGATACTAATCCTAGTAACAGTTTTCCATATAATTATTTAGAAGGAACACTAACAATACCTTATAGTGGTTGGGTAAGAATACAAATGGATCCACAAGCCTGCAGTAGCGGTAATACAGGTTGGAGAATCATAGTGAGCTGTGATGGAGATCCTATAGATCCGACCAATTACCCAATAGGATCAGAAGCTCACATAGAAAATGTTAATTATGTAGAAAATGAGTTTACCTCAAGTTCTGATGAAATTGGCACTGTAGATTTTGAAGTCTATCCAAATCCTGCAAATGATCTTCTTTTTATAGAATCTAATGATGAAATCATTGGAAATACTACCATCAGGCTTTACAACCTATCGATGCAATTAGTAAAAGAGACTTCAATGAACATTTCAAAGGGTCAAATAGACATTTCTAATTTACCTAGCGGGGTATATTTACTTCGAATGGAAAAAAATAATAAAACCAAAATTGAAAAAGTAACCATATTCTAAACAAAAAAGAAAGGGATTAATGTATGAAGCATTACTCCCTTTCTTAATTTACTTTGATTCTAATACTTACATTTAGCTAAAGAAAGCAAAACCCTTTGGAACAAGATGCTAAGATTTTTTAAGGATGAACACGATTTTATTTTTCTTATTAAAAGACAGACTCCTTTCCTTTCACACTTAGGGCTAGCAAAGAAAATGAAAGAATTTAATTGAATAAGAAACACTTAATCCTGCATGTCTCGCTCAACGAGACAATCTTCTAAAATCCTGATATCCTGTTCAAAACATTTCTTGGAAAAGGATGCTAGGATTTTTTAAGGATGGACACGATTTATTTCTCTTATTAAAAGACAGACTCCTTTCCTTTCACACTTAGGACTAGCAAAAAAAATGAAAAAAGTAAGTGCAATAAGAAATACTTAATCCTGCATGTCTCGCTCAACGAGACAATCCTTTAAAATCCTGATATCCTGTTCAAAACATTTCTTCGGAATAAGATGCTAAGATTTTTAAAGATGGACACGATTTATTTCTCTTATTAAAAGACAGACTCCAGTCCTTTCTCACCAGCACGCGGCGAAATATTTCCGTCAACGGCTTGGGTCGTAGACCCATGGAGTAGGAAATGTTGAGCTGAGGAGATGTGGAAAGCAAAAGTGCCTTTGAGAAAGGTGTCTTTTCTTTTGTTTCGTTTTCTTTGGACAAGCAAAGAAAATGAAAAATTGAGTTCAAATAAGGAAAAGTCTATTTCGCTATAGCAAACTCAAAAAGAAATTAGTCATTAAAAAGAACCTTTGGGCAAGCAAAGAAAATGAAAAAAGTTATTTCAATAAGAAAGCCTTTTTATCACTGTTGACAATACCCAGCTACATATTCAAAAGCCTTATCAAATCCCAATTCTGCAGATTTTCTAATGTCTTTGCATGCACTCTCCATTTGACCCAACTTAGCGTATGTGTTCGCTCGATTGAAGAGGGCTTCTGAGTGATCAGGCTTCATCGCAATCAGAGCAGAAAGGCTTTTCTCACCATCGGCATAACTTCCATTATTGAAGTGACAGATGCCCGCATTTAAGTAATGACTTTCTTCATCCTTCTCTAATGCTTGCAATTGTTGAAATACATTTGCGGAAGCTTTATAATCCTTCTGCTTCAGATATATATTCGCTGAATTTTTAAGAGATGGAATGTGATCAGGTTTAATCTTAAGCGCAGACACGTAATCCGTTAAGGCCTTACCTTGTTCGTCTTGTTTAGAATAAAGTAGCCCTCGATTGTATAATAACTCAACGGCAGGCTCTGACTCAATGCCTGATGAAAAGTCTGCAATGGCTTTTTCACTCTTCTCTAACTTTAGGAACGACATGCCTCTATAGTAATAGGATTTATTGTAAGCCGGCTTTAGATCTAAAGTCAAGGTAAATGAGTTGACCGCCTCTATGTAATTTTTGAGCTTATAATGACATAAGCCTGCATTGTAATGTAACTTATGATTTTCTGGATCAATCTCTGCCGCATCTTCAAAGTCACGAATGGCAGTCTCTAGATTGTTATCCTTCATTTGAATATATCCACGATAATAATACGCGTCTGTCAGACTGTCGTCAAATCTTAAAGCTCTTGAAAAATCAACCAAGGCACCCTTGAGATCATCTTTCTTCATCTTCGTATAACCTAGATAGTAATGAGCTTTACCATATTCAGGAGATAACTTCACCGTTTTGGCAAAGTCTTTCTGGGCCTGATCGTATTCCTTGAGTCTCAATAATGCTGTTCCTCTATTAAAATAGGCCTTATCGTAGCTAGGATCATGGGTAATGGCCTGGCTATAGGCTTTTATGGCTGATTTATAGTCTTTTTGCTTCACAAAAGCGACAGCCTCGTTATATGCCTGGATGCACTCCGCATTTTGGGCAGTTAATGAGAGGCTAAAAAGCAATGATAATATTAAATGTGATACCTTCATGGGAGATAAGATTGTTTTGAATACACTGTAAACGTAGTTAAACTTTAAACAGGTATGCCTGTTTATGATTTTATATTTTTGTTTAGAAAACTTAAAGACCATAGAAGGGAAAAAACATATCAATGAAGACCCGTCGGCTTCTTCCAGAAAATTAGACCACATCAAGCTTGCTTTTCAATCAGCAATTTCCGTTTCTTCCCTAGACCAACGGTTCAGCTATGAACCCATGCTAGCACCACTTTCAGGGAATCGTAGCCTTCCTACCTTTAACCTAGGTGGAAAAACCATGAATTATCCAATCTGGATTTCTAGCATGACTGGAGGCACGGAACTAGCCAATACCATAAATAAAAGACTCGCGGCCATCTGCGGAAAATATAAACTAGGCATGGGTTTAGGCTCTTGCAGACAACTTTTATATAGCGATGAGTATCTTGATGATTTCAGCGTCAGACAATACATGCCAGATCAACCACTATATGCTAATCTTGGAATAGCACAGGTTGAGCAATTACTTGCAAATGGAGAACTCTCAAAAATCAAAGAACTCATTATAAAATTAGAGGCTGACGGTTTAATCGTACATGTTAACCCCTTACAAGAATGGTTACAGCCAGAAGGAGATAAAATTCTTAAAAGTCCGATAGAAACCATCCGTGAATTATTAGTCATCGCAGACTATCCGGTGATTGTTAAAGAAGTTGGGCAGGGATTCGGGAAAGAAAGTCTACGACAACTGCTAACTCTACCGCTTGAAGCCATCGATTTTGCCGCGAATGGTGGCACCAATTTTTCCAAAATAGAATTGTACAGATCAGATAAGATTGTTCAGGAAGTGTTTGAAAAAATATCCTACCTTGGTCATGACGCAGAAAGCATGGTCCTCTGGACCAACCAACTAATTGAAGAAATGCCAAAGGTGAACGCAAAAAATATCATTGTGTCCGGTGGGATCAAGAATTTTTTAGATGGATATTACTTTACCCAAAAGGTAAACATGCCTAGCATCTATGGTATGGCCTCTGGTTTCTTAAAATATGCCCTTGAAAGTGTTGAAGCATTAGAGCAATTCACCGAACTACAACTCGATGGGTTAAAAATGGCAAATGCATTACTAAAGTTGAAGGATCATGAATGATAAGAAAACCATCAGCGGGTTTTCTTCCATGCGGAAGAGAGATAAGATCAAGTGGATGGCCAAGACTTTCTTCACTGATCCAGAAGCTGTGATTCATGAATTGTCAAGCTACTGGCACAGCAGTGATGAACAACAAAAAATACTAGATGGATTTAGTGAAAATACCATTAGTAACTTCCCAATGCCCTTCGGCGTTGCCCCTAATTTTTTAATTGATGACAAGACCTACTGTGTACCTATGGTTATAGAGGAATCCTCTGTGGTTGCCGCCGCTTCTGCCGCTGCGAAGTTCTGGATGAGTCGTGGTGGTATTCATACGGAAGTTATCGGCACCAAAAAACTAGGACAGGTACATTTCCTCTGGTACAAAGATCCAGAAATATTGAAATCTACTTTTGCGAAAGCGAAAGAAAAGATGCTTAAAGAAAGCGCTTCCATAGAAGCCAACATGAAACAGCGAGGAGGAGGAATACTTGACATTGAATTAATCGACCTCACCAAAAGCAAAGAAAACTACTACCAACTAAAAGCCTCCTTTGAAACCTGCGATTCCATGGGGGCTAATTTTATAAATACCTGTCTTGAGCAGTTTGCTCAAAGCTTAAAGAACTTTTATGCTGCCCATTTTGGAGATAATTCTGGAATAGAAATCATCATGTCTATCCTCTCTAATTATACTCCTGAGTGCCTGGTAAAGGCTTGGGTTGAATGCCCAATTGAGGATTTAGGAGAATTTAAAGGTGGATTGAATGCTGCAGCTTTTGCCAAACGCTTTAAAGATGCCATAGACATTGCCGAAATTGATCCTTACAGAGCAGCAACCCACAACAAGGGGATTTATAATGGCATTGATGCTGTCGTTTTAGCCACTGGCAATGATTTCAGGGCGATAGAAGCCTGTGGACACGCCTATGCTGCAGAAAATGGATATTCTAGCCTCTCTCATTGTGAACTGAAAGACGGGAACTTTTACTTTTATTTAGAAGTTCCGCTTGCCATAGGAACAGTCGGAGGATTAACCTCTCTTCACCCCATAGCCAAAAGGTCATTAGAGCTTTTGGAAAAACCATCGGCAAAAAAATTGATGAGAATTATCGCCGCGACAGGGCTTGCCCAAAATTTTGCAGCCGTCAGATCATTGGTTACAACTGGCATTCAAGAAGGCCACATGAAGATGCATCTTCAGAACATATTGGTACAATTAAAAGCGACCGATGAAGAATTTGAAAAAGCTATTTCTCATTTTCAAGATAGAATGGTATCTTTCGCCGCTGTAAGAGAGTTTCTATCCAAAAATCGAAAGTTAATATCCCCAAACTGATTTTATTTTAAAGATAATCAACAACACTTTTAAGTTGATTATGACTTAGGACTATACGTAAATTGTAAAGGTATCGCTACTAATTATTTTGGACGAGGAAAGTTGATGCTCACTGGAGAGTACGCTGTGTTGGATGGAGCTAAGGCCATATCTTTACCTACAAAACAAGGACAACATCTCTCTGTCACCAATCAAAGAAGCTCGGATCTAACTTGGAAAAGCCTAGATCATAAAGGAAATGTCTGGTTTGAAGCCAAGATTTCATTTTTCGATTTCTCAGTTGTCAAGACTACGCATGATGAACATGCAGAAAAATTAACCAAACTCTTTAAAGGGGCGGTAAGACTTAATTCTGATTTCTTATCTAAGTGGAGCGGTTTCAAAGCAACAACTAAACTTGATTTCCCAATAGAATGGGGCCTCGGGTCTAGCTCAAGTCTGACCAACATTGTCGCTCAATGGGCCGATGTGAATCCTCTACTCTTACATTTCAAAATTAATTCTGGATCTGGATACGATGTAGCTACCTCAGCTGCGGACTACCCGATTACGTATCAATTAATTGATGATTCTGTCAGCTACACTGAAATCGACCTCGAATTTCCATTCTTCGACAATCTCTACTTTGTCCATCTGAATCGAAAGCAGTCTTCAGAAGCAGGCATTAAGTACTATTTAAAAACAGCCAAAGGAAGAAACGAACTGGCCAAAGAAATAACCACGATTTCTGAAGAAATTATGGATTGTCGCGATCTAAAGTCTTTTAATAAGCTACTCAATGAGCACGAAAAATTGGTTTCGAAAAGTCTTAGATTAAGTCCTATGGGAACTGAGTTCTTTAGTGACTTCTGGGGCCAAATTAAATCCTTGGGTGCTTGGGGTGGTGATTTTGTTCTAGCAACTAGTGATAGAAGCGAACAAGAAACCGAAAAATACTTCAAGGATAAAGGCTATCACACCGTTGTAAAATTCGATGAACTATTCGAATTTCATAAAAACCTAGCAACTGCTCCTTAAGAGTTGAAAAAAGGCTGATTTCCGCAAAACTTATTCCCTTTTAACCAATTTATGTACTAATTAAGGATGGTTTTTATATTATAAAAAACTATAATATCTTAATTTTGTCTCCATGAGGAAAGCTACTTTAAAGGTTTATAATAGCCTGACACGTAAAAAAGAAGAATTTAAACCGATAAATGAAGGCTATATAGGCATGTATGTCTGTGGGCCCACGGTATATAGTGACGTTCACTTAGGTAATTGCCGGACCTTTGTTTCCTTTGATATTATCTATAGATATCTACTCTACTTGGGATACAAAGTAAGATACGTTAGAAACATAACAGACGTAGGCCATCTATTGGACGATGGTGAAGATCGAATCCTTAAAGGAGCAAGGCTAGAGCAACTTGAACCCATGGAGGTTGTGCAAAAGTATGCCAATGGTTTCCATGAAATGATGGATGTCTTCAATACTAAAAAACCAAGCATTGAGCCCCGAGCTACTGGACACATCATTGAACAGATAGAAATGGTTCAACAAATCATAGATAACGGTTACGGTTATGAAAGAAATGGTTCTGTTTATTTCGATACTTTAAAATTTGCGAAAGCGGAAAAAGGATATGGAAAGTTATCTGGTAGAATCATCGATGACTTGCTTTCTGAAACAAGAGATAATTTAAAAAATCAAGGAGAAAAAAATCATCCGTCTGACTTTGCGATTTGGATGAAAGCAGCACCCGAACACATCATGAAATGGAACAGCCCTTGGTCCGTAGGATTTCCAGGCTGGCACCTCGAGTGCTCTGCCATGAGTACCAAATATTTAGGAAAAACCTTTGACATTCACGGAGGCGGAAATGACCTGAAGTTCCCTCACCATGAAAATGAAATAGCACAGAACATGGGTGCATGCAGTTGCCAACCAGCCAACTATTGGTTGCACACCAATATGCTACTTATGAATGGTCGCAAGATGTCGAAGAGTGATGGAAATACAATCTCACCAGAAGAATTATTTTCTGGTGAAAGTCCACATGTGACAAAAGGTTATAGTCCCATGGTTGTCCGTTTCTTCTTTTTACAATCGCACTATAGCTCGCCAAATGATCTTTCGGATACCGCTTTACAAGGCGCTGAAAAAGGATACAAAAGATTGATGGAGGCTTACCGTACTTTGAATGGTCTTACCACTGAAGGGAAAGGAGATTCAATGGATGAAGAAATAAATCAATTGATAGAATCGGCGTTCTTAGATATGGATGAGGATTTCAATACACCCATGGCCTTAGCCAAAATGTTTGAACTCGTTCCAAAAATAAACAGCTTCAAAGAAGGTCGTTTAGATATAAACCAATTGAGTGAAGAGGCATTAAATAATTTAAAGACTTCGTTTAAAGGATTCCTCTTTGACATTTTTGGATTGAAAGATGATATGGAATCTGCGCAAGGTAATTCAGGGGCAATGGATGGTTTGATGGAACTTGTCATCGACTTGCGTCAAAGTGCAAGGGCTAATAAAGACTGGCCAACTTCTGATAAAATCAGAGACAAGCTAAATGAACTAAACATCCAACTGAAGGATGGAAAAGATGGGACTGACTGGACCATAAATTAAAATCATGAAACAACTATTATACATACTGTCTATCGCTGGTATATTTTTGCTAACATCTTGTGAAGGAGATACCGCGACTAAGGCACCTCCAGCGGAAGTTAAGGGTGATGCTAGTAAACTAAAGATCCCTTCTTTCAATGCAGATTCCGTTTATCAATTTGTACAATCACAGGTTGATTTTGGACCAAGAATTCCAGGTTCCGACGGTCATATTGCTTGCAAGGAATGGTTGGTTAAAAAGTTTAAATCCTACGGTGCTAAAGTCATCGAACAAGACTTCACTGCTAATATTTATACTGGTGACGCATTGCCTTCAACCAATATTATTGCACAATACAATTTAAATTATAAAAAAAGAATACTTCTGAGTGCTCATTGGGATACCAGAATGTTTGCCGATAAAGATCCTGACATTGAACTCAGAGACGATCCAGTCCTAGGAGCCGATGATGGGGGAAGCGGTGTCGCAGTTCTGCTTGAAATTGCAAGGCTGATCAATGAGAACCCGATTGAGATGGGTGTTGATATCGTCTTGTTTGATGCAGAAGATCAAGGACAATCTGGAAATGCCCCAAAGGAATACTGGTGTCTAGGCTCACAACACTGGTCAAGAAATTTACACGCTAAAAACTATATGCCTAAGTACGGTGTTTTACTTGACATGGTCGGTGCTAAAAACCCGACCTTCGGAAAGGATGAAGTGTCTAGATATTATGCTGGTGAGTTCATGAATAAGTATTGGGGCTTAGCCAATGGCATGGGGTATGGAGGAATGTTTGTCAATTCTAACACAAAAGGACTTACAGATGACCATGTCTT
Organism: Saprospiraceae bacterium; assembly: GCA_020627785.1. Classification (GTDB taxonomy): domain Bacteria; phylum Bacteroidota; class Bacteroidia; order Chitinophagales; family Saprospiraceae; genus JAHDBF01. Next base: position 245,321 of record JAHDGF010000002.1, on the reverse strand, counting down.
TGTGAATCAGATTGCAAATATCCCTATGTTTGACATCATAAATCAACCTCCAAGTTCACAAACAGGATTTCAGAAATGCTGGCACACAACCTGTGATGATATGAGTACCATCAGTAAGAGAAGTTTAAGAATTGTAGGACAAGTTGTTACTGCAGCTCTATATAAAGAATCAATAGGAAATTTATAAACACAGACATGAAACAAATTTTTACACTATTATTTTTATCTGCGATGACATTCTCAATGAATGCACAATCCTTTACTAACAAACCGTTAATTTCTAAAAGAACAGCAGATTGGTGCCCACTTTGTGGAAGTTGGGGATGGTCATTTAAGCTCGCAATGCTTGAAGAAATTTCTTCAGACCAAGCAAGTATTATTGCCTTACACCACAGCGGAGGGTTGCAAAATGATGTTTCCGCTGCACTAGTGTCTAACTTTGGTGGCGCAGGTCAACCAAGATTTTATTTTAACAATACAGACATCTCTGCAAGTAGTACTAACTGGATGAGCAAACTTGAAACTTTAAAAGCTGATGTAGAAACTGCCAATGCAGAAATTCCAAGCGTTGGAATCGACCTCTACGCTTTTCCAGGTGAGGCCAATGAATTTACTTCAAAAATAAATCTTCACATCAATGAGGCACTAGATGGGGAATACTATGTTGGTACTTACTTAATCGTTAACGAACTAGACCACCCACAAGCTGGTTCTGTATCAGATGACATTCATCAAAGAATTCTTTTGGATGCATTTACGGATGATGCTTTCGGAACCTTGATTGGAAACGGTCCTATCCTAGAAGGTGTGATGAATTTTGATGTAACGAAGACCTTTGATGAAGTTCCAGATTTACCGACAGACGTTCTTGTGGTTGTGTGGAAAAAAGAGGCAGACAATTACATTGTTGAAACGACAGGAATTATTGAAAATGTTCAAGATTTAACGAGCAGTAATGATGATATTGCTTGGTTAGCTTCCGCAAATGCATTTTACAGTGCAAACCAAATTTCTCTAAACTTAGAAAGTTTAAATGAAATCGGAGAATACCAAATTAGATTGATCACAAGCAATGGACAAGAGGTATATAGCGAAAATGCGAACGCTAATTCAACAATTTTAAATTCAACAATTAGCACTTCTGATCTTCCAAATGGAAACTACTTTCTAAATGTTCTGACTAATAAAGGCGTTTGGAATCAACAGCTACAGATCGTTAGATAAGCTAGCTAAGAAATAATAAAACAGAAGCCGGTCAATTTTATTGATCGGCTTTTTTATTTCCCTGATCGGGAACCCAATTTTCTTTTCCAGCTCAAGACTGGAATTAAACCTAACTGTTGACTAATTAACTCTTCCTCAAAGAATTCATCGTAGTAAAGAAAAGAGTCATTTTTCTTATTTAAAACATTCTGAATATCTAAAGAAACCACCGACTTGCTTGTTTCATATTGAATTCGCATATCGATTCTATTAAATGGAGTTAGTTGAATGGTGGTACTTGTATTTCTATTCCAACTACCTCCTCTGCCATGATAACTTACATTAACGGTCCATTCCTTGTCCTTCCTAGTCTCCCATGATTTATTCAAACTAACATTAATTATGTTACCAAAATTATTTTGCGCATTTAAGTAATTACTTGAATTATCAATTCTATATTTAAAATCAAAGAAACTAAGATTACTATTGAGAATCCACGCATTCCTTATTTTCAAATTATAAAGAATTTCAAGACCATAATTACGAGCAGATCCTTTATTCACTAGCTCTTTAAATATTAAAAAGTCGGCACCGTTTATGGCTGGAGCATAATTCGATTCATCACTTACTGCAAGATCGTATAGGTGAAGATAAAAAGGTCGAACAATGAATCGATGATTTAGAAATTCTCCCTTTAAGGCAATGGAAGTGGAAAGTGATTTATTCCTTTTTAATTCATTATTAGGAAATCTAGTGGCAGTGGGATATATCCCTAGTGGTGTTGCACTCCCATAAACTTCCGCGAGTTGCATCTGCGAATTCAGACTAGAGGTCAATTCAATTCTAAAATTTTCATTGATTGATAAAAGATAATTTAAAGATGGCTCTGGAGTAATTTCTTTATTAAAGCTATCATAAAACACTCCAGCTCTCAAGTTTAATGAATGTTTTGAATTATATTTTTTATAAAGTAACCCTGGCTTTACCGTTAATATATTTTGATCGTATATAATGGATGGGAAGGAATTAATATCATAGTTAGAGAGGTCAGCATTAAGCCCTACTTCTAAGCTAGCATTTGACTTTTTGAAAATGGAATGGTTTAGGTAATAGTGCAACTTATGTCTTTCATTCTCTCCAAAGAAAACAGTGGGAATATCTGTCTCATCAGAGTAAGGAGCTAAATCGGAAAAGTTTTCATTCCTACTTGCAGAGTACATCAATGTATGATCAAATCGTTTACCTTCCCAAACTAAACCGCTGTAAAGAAAATAAGATTTAAAACTTATGCGTAGAAGATCTTTTTGCTGAGTTACCGTTTCTCCTTCAGGAAGGTAAGTTTTGAAATTAGAACTTCTGCCCGCACCAATGACGATTTGAAATTCAGGACTAAATTGAAGTTGAGTATTTAAATCATAAAACTCAATTTTTTCCCCTCCAAAATCTAAACCGATAACGTTGGTTAATAAACCTACTGTTGAATATCGGGCATGAGCCTTTACGCCTATTCTACCCTTTGTCTGTAGAGCATACTCTAAACCTAGAAGGCCAATCTTGAAATAGTTTTCGCCCTTTGCATTTAGGTCAAAATTGGCACTCCCAGCCAATGCGTCAGTCGCAAGACCTGTACTTGGCTGACCGTTAAATTCAAAACTATTGATGAAATCAAAAGGTATCCCCAATACTCCGCCAGCACTTGCACTGCTCCTATCAGAAAAGGTTCCAGCGTTACTCGTGTGATTAGGGTTCACGATTTCTGCTCCGTGTATAGTCCACTTTATATAATCAGAAGGTAAGCCTCTATAAATAATCCCATTGGCCTGATCATTACCAGTAGAAATTCCTGCATGTCTATACAACACACGAGATGGATCATCAAAAGTTGCCGCAAGCTCCTTGCTAGATTTACTAACTATAATTTTATTCTGTTGTAATCGAAAATGATCAGACAGAGGCGTTTCAGAAACCAAAAAAGTATCTGTGAAGACACTGATTACAATACTTGTGTCTACTTGACCATAAAGGTTTAAGGTAAATAGACAAAAGAGGAGTTGTAGTCTCATGCTTTTACAATCGGAACTACAGTCCTAAAATTTTATTGATTAGTTCAGGGTCAGATTCTCCTCCAGCGAAGTCATCAAAAGCCTTTTCTGTTACATTTATGATGTGATGCTGTATAAAATCAGCTCCTTCTTCTGCTCCCTGTTCGGGTGATTTAATACAACACTCCCATTCTAGAACAGCCCAACCATCAAAACCATACTGAGACAGTTTACTGAAGATGGTACTAAAGTCAATCTGACCATCACCTGGAGATCTGTATCTACCTGCCCTGTTGGCCCAGTCTTGGTATCCACCGAAGGTTCCTTGTCGACCACTAGGATTGAATTCTGCATCTTTAACATGAAACATCTTAATGCGCTCATGATACAGATCAATATATTCAATGTAGTCCAATTGCTGTAAGACAAAATGGCTTGGGTCATATAAAAGACAAGCTCTAGGATGTTGGTCCACCTTGTCTAAAAACATTTCATAAGTGATGCCATCAAATATATCTTCCCCAGGATGTACCTCATAGCATAAATCTACACCCTGTTCTTCAAAGCTGTCAAGGATTGGTCTCCATCTTTTGGCAAGTTCTGTAAAACCGGCTTCAACCAAGCCTTTTGGTCTTTGAGGCCACGGATGGAAAGTATGCCACATCAGTGATCCAGAAAATGTCGCATGTGCGTTAAGCCCTAAATTCCGACTAGCTTTTCCTGCCTTAATTACCGTATCAATAGCCCATGCAGTCCTCGCCTTAGGGTTGCCTTTGACATTGTAAGGGGCAAATGCATCAAACATTAGGTCATAAGCCGGATGGACGGCCACCAATTGACCTTGGAGGTGTGTAGATAGCTCAGAAATCTCCAAACCAAAGGATTCTATCCTTCCCTTCAATTCATCACAATAGGTCTTACTCTCAGAAGCTAAATTTAGATCAATCAATCGTTCATCCCAAGTAGGTATTTGAATGGCCTTATAGCCTAAATCCGCAGCCCAACGGCAAACATTGGTTAATCCATCAAATGGGGCATTATCGCCCATAAATTGTGCTAGGAAAATGGCTGGGCCTTTGATTGTCTTCATGCGCTGTACTTTCTTCCAAAAGTACTAGAAAATTAGTTTTTCAACACACTATCTGAAACTTGTAATTTCCATCCAGAGCTAATTAAAATCGTTTCTAATAAATCAAATAGGTCTTGTTTTTGCTCCTCCGCAAGGGTATACAATTCGCTTTCTTCGACCATAGAGGTCGCATAGTCTTTCGCTCGGGCAGAAATCTCTGTTAACTCAGTCTCAGAAAACGTATTGAAAGTACCTTCTTGAATATCATAGTAATCTAAATCATGGTCAATGGCTAAGATTTCAGCAGGACCTAAGGAATCCAAGCGAACTACTCCAAGTTCTTCATCCACTGTAAGTTTAGCATTCTCAAAATTATAGCCTACCAATACTTTAGCATTTACTCGAACTAATAATTTCTTTCTAAAAATGGAAATATCATAATATTGATATTCCTTGTAATCATAGATGTCAGAGATCTCCCCTTCAGCTGCAACAAACTTGAAGGCCTTTTGAATTTTTTCTAAAACGACGGTTGCATTTTGTTCGACGATGGGGGTACTAACTCTTTTTTTAAAACCATAATACCAGCCTCCAAAGCCAGAAGCAAGGATTAGTAAAAGTGTAGGAATTAAATATTTGATTTTCATATTATTCTATAAGCAGTGGATACTTCAAGCCCGTGTGATTTGAAAGAACCGCTTTGACAGAGCCTACAGTAACTGGAGATTCAATAAGTAAAGGAATTCTATTCTGATCGTCACTAATATAAATGTTCATGACCGCTTCCTCAGTAAAAACATTCCCTGTAATTAATGTTGGTTGAAACACTCGAACATCGTGTTTTCCTAGTTCTTTTATTTTCATGCCTTCCTTGTACTCAGAATAATTAAGGTCTAAACAAAATAGTTCTTTATCAAAAAAGACATCCATTGGTAATTTATCACCTACTGTCAGGGTTTCAATATTGGTATTTCTCAAGAAGTAAATAATGCTTAATAAATCGTGAGAACAATGTTCTAATTGAAAATTAAATTTTTCTGCGCTACTCTTTGTTTTACCGAAATACTCTTCGACCATATGCGCTGACTGATCAAAAGTAATTGAATCAAATCGAATGTAATTGCCCTCCTCTACTTCTCTTTTAAATGAAGTCGGCAATAAACTTTCTTTATCCACATTACTTTCAAAATAATCACGGACTTTAAATATTCTATCGTATTTCTTATAGGTCTTTCCAGTAGAAACATATTGATATTGAAGATCATTCCCCTTTATCTCAAAGGTTACTTCACCTGCAGCAATCCATAATACTCCCCAATTGTAGTAGATGGTATAGGTTAATTTTTCACCTATGTTAAAGTGCTCATTTCCACTTTCGCAAGGCATCAACTTGTTGGACTTAAAATCCTGACAGAAGCATGCATTTGCCGAAAGGCAAAAAACAAAAATTATAAAAATCTGAATGTATCTATTTATCAATGCCTAAGCTTTTTAATATGGGTATGCGCCAAAGTAGTCCTAATCCAAACAACGAAGGAACTAACAAATTAATTATCCATAAGGTAAAGGTTGCCATCAATATTGAAATTTCATTAACACTATATAATGAAAATATTGCCATTGCAATTTCACCCCGAGCTACTAAATTCAATATTCCTGGTAATGGAATAACTGCTTGAATAAGGTATATAATGCTCACTAAGCAAAGGACTTTAATCGACCCAACATCTATTCCTATAAACTTAATGACTAATAAATATTGAAATACAAACACAGAGTATCTTAAGAAAGAAATAACTAAAACCTTAAATAAGGTGCGTTTTGTAAATTGGTAATCTTCGAAATTTCCCCAGGTCTCTATGCGTGAGGTCAATTTAGATAAACTGAAGATTTGTTCAATTTTTGGAAATAGAAGATAGATTAAAACTATAAATATCAAACTAGGAATTATGGCTAGATATAATAGGCGCATTGGGATTATCTCTGTAATATCTTGTTGAATAAATAAATAGCCAATTACCCCAGAGGTGACGACAATAATATTCATCGCTATACTTCCATACAAACTCGCTCTTATTGATAACCAATTTTTTTCAACGGGTAACACCATCAATCTTCCTGCAAATTCACCTACTCTCTGTGGAGATACAATTCCGAATGTAAGACCAACAAGAATTCCCTTTAGTGCTTTCGCAAATGAAATTTCATGAAACTCATCAACCATCATCTTCCAACGTAATGCTTCTAATCCCCAATTGACCAAAACTAGAAACAAGCATAATAGGATATAGGAGAATGAGCTTGGAGTAAGATTCAAGCTAAATTCACTGATTAGTTGGCTGAATTGGTGATCAAAAAATAAACGTCTATAAATCAACCATATCAACGCAAATGTGATAATGGTTTTAAATACAAGAACAATATTTCGCTTATTTCTCTGGATTGCATTTGCTTTAAGCACTCAAAGATATATTAAGAATGCAAGTAATATCTTCTATCTTTATGATTCTTTAAGGATGCAGAAGAAGTTACCATATAAAATATTAGGTGTTGATCCAGGTACTAACATTATGGGTTATGCAATTCTTGAAATAAAAGATGGTAAACCCAAACTGACTACCATGGGTGTTATCCATTTAAAATCCTTCAAGGATCATCAAACCAAGCTTAAAGAAATATTTCTTCAGCTTCAAGAATTGATAGAAACTTACCTTCCTGTAGAGATGGCAATTGAAGCTCCATTTTATGGTAAAAATGTTCAGTCAATGCTTAAACTTGGTCGAGCTCAAGGTGTATCTATGGCGGCTGCTATGACCATGGGGTTAGAAATTCATGAATATGCCCCTAAGAGAATAAAACAGGCGATTACCGGAAATGGAAATGCATCAAAAGAGCAGGTTGCTTCTATGCTATGTAACATGTTGAATATAAAAATTCAAGACAAATATTTCGATGCTACTGATGCCCTGGCTGCGGCCATGACCTTACATCATTCATCAGGTTCTCCAATTAAAAAAGGAAAGTCTTATTCCGGTTGGAAACAATTCTTGAGCGAAAACCCGAACAGGGTTCAGTGAACGATTTGTTCTTGAATCTTTTGTGAAATTTCTTGAAATTCTTCAGAACTCAATTTCAATTTTTCTTTACCCATATTCATATCTCCGGGAGAATTGATAGGAATCAAATGAACATGTGCGTGCGGCACCTCTAGGCCAAATACCATGACGCCAATACGTTGGCATGGAATTACTTTCTCAATTGAAGTTGCAATCATTCGAGAGAAATTCATCAATCCTGTATAGACATCTGCCTCGAGATCAAATATATAATCAACTTCTTTTTTGGGTATTACCAAGGTATGTCCCTTGCTCAAAGGGTTAATATCTAAAAACGCAAAGTAGTTTTCATCCTCCGCAATTTTATAGCAAGGGATTTCACCATTTATAATCTTAGTAAAGATGCTAGACATTTAGATAGAGATATCTAAAATTTTAAACTTAATCGTTCCTTTTGGGGTCTGAACTTCAGCGATTTCTCCTACTTCTTTACCGAGCAATCCTTGACCAATCGGTGAGTTGATTGAAATCTTTTTTTCTTTAATACTAGCCTCAGTTTCTGATACTAATTTATACTCAAAGGTTTTTTTACTGACGACATTTTCCATTTTCACCTTTGAAAGAATTGACACTCTGCTCGTGTCTATATCATCTACACTAATAATTCTAGCATTAGCCATTGATTTTTCTAATCCATTAATCTTGGCTTCAAGTAATCCTTGAGCATCTTTTGCAGCATCGTATTCTGCATTTTCAGATAAATCACCTTTCTCTCTTGCTTCCGCAATGGCTGCAGCAGCCTCCTTTCTTCCGTCAGTTTTAAGATGAGTAAGTTCTGCTTTTAACTTGTCATATCCTTCCTGAGTCATGTAATTGTACGTAGACATAAGATTAGTTTTAGCGTTTATAAATCAGTAGCTATATATACACAAAGGAGACGTTCCCATAAAAATGAAAACGTCTCTTTCGTTTATTTCTGTTACAAGTTTGACCTTGTATATCTCAAAGATACTTAAAAAGTTAGTCTAATTCCAAAATTGTGTGTTCCTCTCCAAGGATTGGTTGTTCTGTATGAATAATCAATACCTACCACATTTTTAGACTCTTTGTTTAGAGGTACATTAATGGTTGCACCAGCGGCAACACCTGTATACACATTTTCCAAGGTACTACCACTAGTTCCTATCTCATACTTATAAGCACCTCTCAATGTAACGATGTCTTTATACTGCAATTCTGCTCCTGCTCCAATTTGATCTCTTGAGAAGGCATTTGAAGTAAAGTTAGCAAGACCTCTTACGTAAAGATCTTCTGCTAAATAAAAATCATATGAAAATCCAATATTTAAAACAGAAGGTAATTCAAAATCTTCTGCTCTTGCATCAAACTTCAGTTGAAATTCTGTTTCAGTTGTTGGGCTTGCAATCTGTCTTGAAAGACCTTCTCCTGAAAATTTCATAGGAGTACCTACATTTCTTAATGAGATCCCTAATTTAAAATTGTCTTTAGGACCAGAAACATATTGTACACCAGCATCTAAAGCCATTCCAAACGCTTGCACACTTGGTAGCGTTTCTGATATTGCTCTCATTAAAATTCCTACCGAAATTTTATTTTCATAAGTGTAAGAATATCCCATTCCGAGATTCACAAATGAAGGGGAAAAAGTACCTCCTGTTCCTCCTGGCTGATTTTCAGTGGTAATTGGAATGTCTCCAAAATCTACAATCATCAAACTAAATCCGAAAGCACCATTACTTCCTGCTCTCTGTGCATAACCTGCTGAATTAAGTTGTAAAGTAGAACCTTCATAAAGTCTTGTATTTCCAAAATACATCTCTCTTTTAGGTAATCTTCCGATACCGGCTGGATTCAATCTTAAGGCCTCTACTCCCATTACACTTGCAGTGTTCATGGAATGTAATCCAGCACTTCTAGCCCAAGGATTTAATAGCAATTCGGAAGCCCCTGCCTCTCCTTGCCTATCTGGGTTTCCAGCAAACATAACTGCGGTTGTGCTTGCTAAAATTAATAAAGTATATAAAGCTTTTTTCATTGTGTCAATTTTGAGATAGAGCAGGGACAGGATCCCTGCTCTAATATTTTTTACAATCCAGATGGATCAAATTTTCTATTCACTCCAAACCACTTGATCGTACGATCTACTCCAAAATCAGGTGCAGCGATGTGTATCAAATAAACTCCACTAGCAACTGGAATACCAGTACTATTGTTCAAGTCCCAAAGAAGGTCAGGTGAAGTCTGCGATATTGTAGTACCTGGATTAGATCCCGACTTATTCATTGGTACTTCTGCTCTATCAAACTGTCTGATAAATTTACCATCGAGAGAGTAAATAGTAACAATTGCTCTGTCTGGTAAATTGGTAATCTTCACTGTTTTTGTAAACTGTGAAAGCTCATAGTCAGAATAACCATAATATGGATTAGGAACTACATTTACATTTGATAATGCATTTTCAATCGTTTCCATATTTACCTCTTCTGCTTGTCTTCCGGAGATTTCAAACTCATACTTAGGATTACCTCCCACTGGTGTACATGCATCTGGATTATCAATATCAAATTCTTTTTCCTGGCTATAACTATTGTCAGCTCTCAACTTGATAATCAAGTCATTTGGAACAGCTCCTCCTTCGTAAGATAACATACTCATACCTACTGGAAGTAGAGAAATGGAACACCAAGTAACTGACGTAAAAGCTTGAATCTGTCCAAAGGTTCCTCCATTCGTTACCTTATCTACAAACTTCTCACAACCATCGTACTTCTCTCTTGTAACATATATGACATGTTGTCCTCCTGCTGGGAAAGCTCGTGGGTCAAAGAATTGACCTTGTCCGTCTTCTACAGTTGCAAAGAACTGTGAAGATGGATTAAACATCATATCTCCTCCGATTCCTTCACCATCATCAAGAACTTCTGCAAAGTCATCATCAAATACTGAATTTTCTCCAAAGAAAATATTTAGTCTATCACCAGTCTCAACATCTACAGCATATCCTGGGAACCAACTCATACCGGTAGTACCTGTATCATCTGGCTGACCATTTTGATCAATTGAAGGTGCTTGTCTTAAATCCATATTACTTGCCAATCCTTGCGTTGTTTCACCAACAGCTGCGTATCCACTTCCTGCGGTTTCAACTACAGCACATCTTGACCATTTGGACTTATCGCTTGTAAATACAATATCAACATTATTCAGACTACTTAGATCAGAGAAATTTCTAACCAAACCTTGAGAAGGTTGCCATGCTGGAGTAATGTAAAATTGTCCAGTTTCAGAATCCGCTCCATCTGTTAAGAAGAATGGGTAAAAAGTTCTGTTTCCTAATGTACTATAAGCTGCATTTGGATCTAGTAAATTGTCCCTTTCTCCTGGCTGAGTTTTCATAAAATTCAATACTGGAGCTAATACAGGTGGGAAATCTTCAATGCCTTGTCCATCATCTGGAATACCTCCATACCAAGCAGCGCCTGTTGGATCATCATATTCAAATACGATATCTATTCCTCCATTTGATTCTGAAGTACCTGTTCCTGGTTCATCAGATTGAGCAATGGATAATGAAAAACCATACTCCGGTAATAACTGCTCATTAATTACATCTATGTCTCTTTCAGAAGAAATTACTTCACCTGAATTTAAATCTGTAAGAACCCAAGTAGCACCTGCACCCAACCTACAATCTACTCCTCCTGTCTGGTCTCCTACTAATTCTAAAGTGAATTTACCATCTTGTACATTTATCGGATCGTAAATATTTACTTCGATTGGTCCTGCACCATCTTTATATACTACTCTACCATCATCTAATGAACCTGATAATATTGCTTCATACATACTAGGGTCCATATCAATGAAGTTACCTCCTACTCCTACACCATCAATTCTAGTAATTTTCGCACCATCACCATAGTTTGCATTTTGTTGCGTGTATACTATTGGTCTAGGCACTACTGTGTAAGTCTTAATGTTCTTTCTTCCTTCTAAGTATGGTTCAATCTGACCAGCTCTAGGATTGTCTGGATCAAAAGGCGCATATTGATTATAACCATATGCCAACACCATGTAATGGTATTGTTTATGATTTATTAATCTACTATCTGCATCAGCAAAAGCATCATCAACAATTCTGAAAGTGTGCTTAATACCATTATCACCACCATCAACAGATCTAACAGGAGAATAAATAACACCCCCTGGGTTTAATGGATTGGGATCTGCAATTGAAGTCCAGTTATAAATTTCTCCAACGCCATTCTTAACATCTACTTGCTCAATAAGTCTTGCCTTTTCAAAATCATCTAACTCCTGAGGCGTAACATTAATATTTGCTAATTGATAGATCAAGTAACCTTCAAATTTATATGAAGCTTCATCATCTGGAATCGTATCGTTCGCTAAAATATCTCTCTCTGAATATTGTTCAAATGCGTTATTACTAGCAACTGTATCATTTGAAAGAACCAAAATGATTTCTCTATCCAATGCAATCGGACAAACATCTGGAGCAGTAGGACCATCAATAATATCAAAACAACTATCGAATAATGCTTGTGCTAAATCATCCGCACTTTTCAATCTTGAAATATCTGGACAAGGATATTGTAAGTCCGGTACCCATACAGCTCCGATAATTAATTCGTTTTCTACACTTGGCTTTAATAATAATGGACCAGAAGCTTGAACGGTTCTTCTATCTCCATTACCTAAATCCGCTGTACACATACTCCATCCGTTAGCAACATTAGGATCATCTGGGAATACATAATTTACTTCATCAACAGAACCTGGGTTGTATCCTGATCCTCCTTCGGTAATTGGAGTACCGTCTAACCATTGTCCAGTTAAGTATCCATAGTATTGTTGAGCTGAAGATGGATCCACTGTATTTGGATCAACAACACCCTCCCCTAATCTATTAAAGTAAATGAATGAAGACATTCCCAATTCAATGTTTATGTCAGCTTCATCCGTTTGATTGATGTCTATTCTCTGTACATAGATGGTATCACCTTCCTCAAATCCTGTACCTTCAAACTCATCTGCTTTTGTAATTATGTGTTGTGTTCCAATTGATGGATCAACAATTTTGTGCGGACCAAGAGGACCTCTAAAGTAATCCGTACCGATGATTGGCACCTCATCACAGTAGGTGTTAATTCCACTACAATCACAACCAGTCTCTCCATCAAGAACATCCTCATTGTAAGTATATGCTAATCCTCTTTCTACATCGCAACCAATGTAATCATCAGAAGAACATCCTAAATCTGGATCAACCCACATTGCGAAATAACACTCTCTGATATCTTCTTGTGCTCTGTTCAATAATTTATGACGATAGAAAGTCATATCATTGATTTCATCATTCGTAGAATAAGCAAAGGCTTGCACTTGAATCTCCATCTGAATCTTTGCTCCTCTTGTTAATCTATGCTCTCCTCCTGCATCGTTATAAATCCAGAAGATCATTTGATCCGGGATAAGTTCAACTGCTTGCTTCCGAGAAATCGGCTCACAACCTCTAATATCAATGATAGGAAAATCACCTTTACATGGATCATAGTCTCCACTTAAATCCTGATCCCAAAAAGAACCTAAGTTCTGTCCAGCAGGAAGTGGAAAAGGAAACTTCTCTTGAAAATATGGATTGTCCTTTCCTGGCCAAAATCTCACAGCGTCTGGAATAGAATCGCAATTTAAATTTGTACCTTCCAAAATGGCTTGATCATACAACTGAATGGCAGTATTCAAGTCATCAGAATTAACGACAAAAAATTCATCCCAGTTATTACATCTTTCTAGCTCTGTAAGACCAGTCAATGGGTCAATTGGGCCAGGATAAAAATCTGTATTACCACCGGTACGATACATCGTTGCAGCAATTTTTAGGTTACCAGATGGATCTTCTCCACCAACCCAAACACCTCCTGCAAATAAGGAAGAAACTTCAGGAATTCCTGAACCAACTGGTGGATTTGGAACGATATAAGATCCATTCATTAGATCCCACCAAAGATCTCCACCAGTTAATAGTCTAGCTCTTACGTTGTTCACATTAAGGTCAATCTGAGAAGTTGCCGGCTGACAGTCTTCTCTATAATTTACCTCCATTGACTGTGGGTCAGTAAGAATTGGACTTGGTGGTGTAGGACTACCAGATTCTGGGCCTACATGTGCCATAGTCATTGTGCTGCTTAAAGCAAATATGGCTACCAATATATTTTTAATAGATTTCATTCTATTTGTTTTTGTAGATTTTAAAAGTCGAACATTACTCCGAGATAAATTCTTCTAGGTCTTGTAAAGTGGTTAGGTCTTGTTACTCTCCAATCATAGTGAGAATAAAAACTTTCTAAATCCTTACCTACATCTAGAATTTGTTGTTGTTGATCTAATCCATTACTAGCAACTAAATATCCATCATCATCTGGATCACCTGTTACATTGAAAACATCAACTACATTTCTAGTATTAAATAAATTTTCTGATCGTATGTATACATTGAAGTTCAATGAACTGGTTGATGCCTCAGATATTTTTACTGAAAATTGCTTATCAAGTCTCATGTCTGCATTTAATATCCATGGTAATCTAGCTTCATTTATTGTTAGCAAACCTCTTTGAGCAAGTGGATTAGGGACCACTTGAAACTGTGAATAAGGTCTTCCTGAAACTCCAGTAAGAATTAAATTAAGTCCAGTATTTGAAAAAATATCAAGACCTCCAATTCTTGGACCATTGTATGCTTTTCCACTACCGTATCTATAATCAATTGTTGCAGCAATTCTGTGTCGCTCATCAAAATTTAAAGGGAATAACTCTCTTATAATTCCCCTCTCATTAATTCCTTCTGATGAATCTGCATCAGAACCAGAACCATCTGCAAATTGTAAAGTATAAGAAGTAGATAATTGAATATTTCCAGTCCTTCTTAAGTCATAGGTAAAAGAAAACCCTTTAACTGTTCCAAAATCTATATTACTAAATGTTTGGTAAGCTCCTAGTGGTGGAGGTAAGTTGGTATAAAATCTTCTTTGAATCATATCTCTCATTTCCTTGTAATAGGCAGAGATTTTAATAGCAGAAGAATTACTCAACTTAGACTGAAATCCTACTTCGTAGTCAATCGTCTTCTCTGGTTTTAAATCTGGATTAGGTGCTGGTGCTGTAGTTGTTCCAAACCTTTGTGGATTCTCCATATAGAAATAATCCAAAGCTGTACCTCCTGTATTTGAAGGAGGTCTCTGAACAAGTACATCATAGTGTGCAAAGAATCCTGCATCATTCGAAATAGGGAATGAGAATGCAACTCTTGGCATGAAGTTTAACTGAGGAGTATAATCTTCAAATGATGTATTTGGATCGAAATCATCTTCTGTTATATTTCTCTTAGATTCATCTTGCTCTTGGAAGTATGGATATACAACTCCTCCACCAAAAAGTAGATTACCTCCACTTAATGAAGTACCATTAGAAGAAAACCATCTATCGCCATCTCTAAAACCAAGCACATCTTCAGAATCTGGGCCTGAAACATAAACCTTATAATCATCATCTACAGATGCTGGTTGCGCCTGTCCAGTTGTTGCGTAAAATTCAGAGGCATCCATAATAGGATACAATGAATATGGATCTTTTAAAACTTTAGTATTGGCATCATAGTAATCCATTCTTAAACCCAAACGGATAATGATATCCTTATACTTAAATTTATCTTGTAGGTAACCTGCAACATATATTGGTTGAAGAGGTGCTACATTAAATGTACGTCTTCCGTTTTCATCTCTTTCTGAGAAGAAATCATTAAAAGTTACATTGTTGTCAATTTTATTACCTAAGTAATCATAACCAAAGTAAGTCATGATGTTTTGATTGTTAAGCTCTCCTGCAGAGAACATATCTAAACTTAGTTCGTCAGGATTAATCGCATCAACGTTTACATATTCATTTAAACTTTGACCTGTTAACTCTCTTACAGATCTAAAGAATAAATTATCACTAAAATCTTCTGGTTGGATATTTGTCTGGAATTGAGGGAAAAATGCGCCCAAATCAGTATCAAAAAATGAATCAATGATCATGGTGTTATCTACACCAATGATGTGCTGGTTAGCATTTTGTCGAGCCAATGCCCAAATATCTTCAGGAACAATTGTCCATTCTCTTAAGAACCTTTGCTCATACATAAAACCAAACTGAATGCTGTGCTTTCCTGATTCAGATCCTCCTGGTAATAGATCAAAGCCTGCATCAACATTTGCTGTATATCTGTCTTCTTCATTTTTGAAATATCTATTGTAGGGTCTTCCTACATTATAGTATAGTTCCCAAACATTGTTTAGAGGATCAGGTTGAAGTCCATTTATTAGAAATCCAACTCCTGAGCTTGCATTAATACCAGCTTGCGCAGGATTTATACTTAGGTCTGGAGTACCCTCTCCAAGAATCTCTCTATATCCTTGGTGTGCGAAGATTGCTCCTGGAAACAATTCAACTACAGGACCATCCCATTCTGTTGAATCAGTAACGATGGATGCAACTGGATCCCATCGCCTTTCTTGATTACCATAGTATCCATATCTAAAGAAATCATCACCATGCCTATTGTCTTCAGTGCTTTCAAAAGCTTTTTCATAACCACCTTGTAATGTGTATGAAAAGTTTCTGAATATAGATGGATTTTCTTCACCTTCATCATCGGCAAATCCTTGCTTTCCAATCTTATGCCTAAATCTTACATTTCCTCTGTAGCCTTCTCTAAAGTAAAATGGATTGTTTGTCCAATTATATAGAGACCATCTGCTGTTTGATGCTTCTGTTGTAGAAGTTGTTGTTGCGGGATTAAATTGATTGTATCCATCATAATATGTTCCAGAAAAGGTCATATCAATGGCATCAGATAATCTCGCATCTATTTTTGCAGAAATATTGTAATTCTGAGTTGTTTCATTTGGTCTTCTTTTTAAAAGTTCAACCCCAGAATTACCATTTATTTCATAATCTCTAGTAATCCCTTCAGCTGTTGGTACAGGAGAACCATTTAGTGTTGATACTGGATTAGTGGTCAACTCATTGATTAAATCTTCTGAGGCTCTGTAAACACCAACTGCTGATGGATCATCATCAGCAATTCTTGTAAACTGACCAAAAACTCTAAAGCCTAGTACTGACTTGCCTTCCTTATTTTTTAAAAGTGGTCCACTAAAGTTTCCACTTATTAAATTATAACCAAATGCATCTAAAAACTCTGAAGTTTCTGCTTCTACACCACCTGTAAATTTTTCTGATGGACCTTTAGTTGTAATTGATATGATTCCACCAGTAACATCTCCATATTTAGATTCGATCCCACCAGTAATAACTTGTAATTGATCAATTTCAGATTGTGGTATAACATTGTTAATGTTTTCTCCTCTTACTCTCACACCGTCTATGTAGTAATAAGTTCCGTCTTCTCTAGATCCTCTAATCGAGATTTCTCCACCATCCACTGTGGAAATCCCAGCAGTTGTTGCTGCAATCGCAGTAATATCCCTGGTCGGCATTGACCGTATTTCATCTGCGGTCACAGTACCTCCTTGGGTCGTATTATCAAAATCTATGAGTGGTTCCTTGTAGGCTATTATAACAATGTCGTCCAAGGTAACTCCAGAGCCTTCTGATATAACTACGTCTACCTTGTTTATCTGACCTGCTTTTGCTGTTACTCCAGTGACTCGCTGCGGTTGATAACCTACGTAGGTTATTTCAATTTCATAATTTCCTGGGTCTACACCTGAAAAGATATAATTCCCATCTAAATCTGTTTCTGTACCTGTGAGTAAGACACCGTTCTTATATAAAGCGACAGTACCAAACAAGATTGCTTCACCTGATTGCTCATCCGTAACTTTCCCCTCTATAGTGGTTTGTCCGATGGCTACAGCGCTGAAACAGATGCACAACACAAAAATCGTAAATCTGTATATCATATTGATTCGTTTAAAAGTTGATTTTCAATACATTAAAGGTCTGCAATGTTAAGAAATTCGGGCTCCTTAACAAAATTTTATTAGTCCACAAAGTCAATATCTGGACAATCTAAAATCAGCCAAGTAGCACTTTATCTGCCATTACATTGGCTATTTTCTGCAAGGACTCTTGCGTCCACCCAGCAATATGAGGAGTGAATACTGTACGTTCTTGTTTAAATAGTCTTTCATATAGTTTAATTTCTTCAATTGTATGTGTCTGATTCTTTTCATTTTCAAACACATCCATACACAAGCCTCCCATTTTTCCAGACTCTAAAGCCTGTATTAAATGTAGGGTATTAGCTATCCCTCCTCTAGAGGTATTAATAAGGATAACCCCGTCCTGACAAGCATTGATGAAATTTTCATCAATCATATGCTTAGTCTCAGGCGTTAGTGGTACATGAAAGGAAATAATATCTGAACGTTCTTGGACTTCTTCTAAGGAAGATGATGTAATATTACTAAGATGGTTTGGAGTGTGCAAGAGATACTTATCATAATACAGTATATGTTGTGTCCATGGTGACAACTTGGAGGCTAGACTTTGTCCGGTGTTGCCTAAGCCGACAATACCAAAAACCTTCCCTTCCAATTCTACTCCGCGATTCTTCTCTCTATTCCATTGACCTTGCCTTATTTCCTTGTCGGCACGGATAATATTGTTATTCAGCGCTAGAAGCATTGAAAAGACGTGTTCTGCTACAGCATTTCTATTCCCTTCGGGGGTACTTATGACTTTTATGCCTTTTTCATTTGCGTAAGCGAGATCAATAATATCTAGCCCGGAACCCAATCTTCCTATGAACTTAAGGTTAACACCAAGGTCCATCATCTCTTTAGTCATCTTAATCTTGGTATTTATTATTAACCCATGGTAATGATGAATCTTGTCAGGTAGATCTTGATATCTAAAGTCTGGATCATAGTCTACTTCATGGCCAGCATCTTTCAATCGTCTAGGAAGATCAGGATGAACAGCATTGGTAATTAATATCTTCAAAATTTAAATTATTGCTTGATGAAAACAAATAAACACAAGAACAGAACATATCCTGATCATTTATATATAATTTTTTTTAATTTCTTTAGGACAAAACTATCTTTGCCCAAACTTTAGAGAACCTAATGCCTAGAGACAATTCTATCCGCTCAGTTCTTATAATTGGTAGCGGACCAATCATCATCGGTCAAGCATGTGAATTTGATTATTCTGGGACTCAGGCTTCAAGGTCTCTTCGAGAAGAAGGCATTGAAGTTTCCCTTATAAATTCGAATCCAGCAACAATAATGACAGATCCAGTTACTGCGGATCATATTTATCTTTTACCACTTACAGTTGAAAGCATTGAACAAATCCTTGAAGAAAGGCAGATTGATGCAGTGCTTGCGACCATGGGAGGACAGACAGCTCTGAATCTTGCGATTGAAGCTGGCAAACGAGGAGTTTGGGATAAATATAATGTTCGATTAATTGGGGTTGATTTAGATGCCATCGAACTTGCAGAAAATAGAGAAGCATTTAAAAAACATGTGGTCAGCATCGGAATGAAGGTGGCTCCTTCTTTTATTGCGAATTCATTTTTAGAAGGGAAAGATGCCTCTCAAAAAATAGGCTTTCCGCTTGTAATAAGACCATCTTACACCTTGGGTGGAACAGGAGGTGGTTTCGTCATGACGGAGGATGACTTTGATGAGGCATTGAGAAGAGGTTTAGATGCATCGCCTACTCATGAAGTACTTGTAGAACAAGCAGTACTCGGATGGAAGGAGTATGAATTAGAGCTTCTCAGGGATCAGAACAACAATGTT
Organism: Saprospiraceae bacterium; assembly: GCA_020627785.1. Lineage (GTDB taxonomy): Bacteria > Bacteroidota > Bacteroidia > Chitinophagales > Saprospiraceae > JAHDBF01. The sequence goes on along the minus strand of JAHDGF010000002.1, from coordinate 226,093 downwards.
GTCATCATATGTACTGTTGAAAATCTTGACCCAATGGGTATACACACCGGGGATAGTATAACAGTAGCTCCTGCAATGACTTTATCAGATAAAGCTTTTCAGCAAATGCGGGATGACGCCATCTTAATGATGCGCTCACTTGGAGATTTTGCAGGAGGTTGCAATGTTCAGTTTGCACTTAACCCGGAAAACGAAGAATTAATTGCGATTGAAATTAACCCTCGGGTTTCGCGATCATCAGCATTGGCAAGTAAAGCCACCGGTTATCCGATTGCTAAAATTGCAGCAAAACTTGCCATTGGTTATACGCTAGATGAATTAAAAAATCAAATTACAAAAACGACGTCTGCATTCTTTGAGCCAACGCTTGATTATGTAATCGTAAAAATGCCGCGATGGAATTTTTCTAAATTCTATGGAGCGGATAATAAACTAGGTCTACAGATGAAATCTGTAGGTGAAGTTATGGCCATCGGTAGAACCTTTCAAGAGGCACTTCAAAAAGCTTGTCAAAGTCAGGAAAACAATCGAGCAGGTTTAGGAGCAGATAAAAAAGAATGGATAAAAACAGATGACATTCTTAAGAGGCTTGAAAATGTTAGTGATGATAGAATTTATAGAGTGCGTGACGCATTGCGACTAGGCGTTCCCGTAAAGACTGTACAAAAACTTACTAAAATTGATCCTTGGTATTTATATCAAATTAAGGATCTAATACGAATGGAACAGGAACTAGGAAAATACAATGTTCCAGAAGATATCCCAAAGGAGTTTTTCCTAGAACTAAAGGTTGCCGGATATTCGGATGCACAGATTGCTTGGGTGTTGCGGATTGATGAAGAGCCTGTAACTAAGCAAAGAAAGAAGTTAGGCATTACGAGAAAGTATAAGATGGTAGATACTTGTGCTGCAGAATTTGAAGCCAAAACACCTTATTTCTATTCAACCTTTGAAAGCGAAAATGAATCCATACCTTCGGATAAGAAGAAAATTATTGTCTTAGGTTCTGGACCAAATAGAATCGGTCAAGGAATTGAATTTGACTACTGTTGTGTTCATGGAATTTTAGCGATCAAGGAAGCAGGTTATGAAGCAATCATGATCAACTGTAATCCTGAAACCGTTTCCACTGATTTTGATATTGCAGATAAGTTATACTTCGAACCAGTTTACTGGGAACACATTGAAGAGATCATCGATTTAGAAAAACCCGAAGGGATTGTCGTACAACTAGGAGGGCAAACCGCCTTGAAGCTTGCGCAAAAATTTCATGAGAAAGGAATACCAATCATAGGTACTTCTTATAATAGCATGGACCTTGCAGAGGATAGAGGACGATTTTCTGATCTACTTAAAGATCTAGAAATTCCTTATCCAAGATATGGAGTTGCAGAAGATGTAGATAAAGCTTTAGCCACAGCGAATGAAGTAACTTACCCTGTACTGGTAAGACCATCCTATGTCCTCGGTGGACAGAGAATGCGAATCGTTATTAATGATGACGAACTTGAACGACATGTATTAAGCATCTTTAAACACATGCCTGACAACCGCGTTCTAATTGACCAATTTTTGGAAAGAGCTAAGGAGGCAGAGATTGATGCCATCTGTGATGGTGAAGATGTTCATATTATGGGAATCATGGAACATATCGAACCAGCTGGTATTCACTCCGGAGATAGTTCAGCGATGCTACCACCATATAGCTTAAGCGAAGCATCCATAGAAAACATGAAAATTTATACCAAGAAGCTAGCTTTAGCCCTTGGGATCAAAGGTCTAATCAATATTCAATTTGCTATAAAGGACGAACAGGTTTATGTTATTGAAGCCAATCCAAGGGCTTCCAGAACTACGCCTTTCATTGCTAAAGCATATAAGGTACCGTATCTAAACTATGCGATGAAGGTCATGATGGGGGTAAACAAACTGAAAGACTTCGATATTGAGAAAAAGTTAAATGGATATGCCATCAAGGTTCCTGTTTTCTCTTTCAACAAATTCCCTGGAGTAGATAAGCAATTAGGCCCTGAAATGAAAAGTACAGGTGAAGCGATTCGATTTATTGATGACCTAACAGATCCATTTTTCAGAAAATTAGATAAGGAGCGCAGTATGTACCTGACTAGGTAATATTTACTTTAATTTTTCAGCTCTGAAATAGCTTTGGTTTTCCTATTTGTGAGAATCTTTACTCCCGTTGTTTACGTATTGTAAATAGATGAGAAGCGTGATCACGCCCAAGGCTTAATTTGTAAAATATTGTCTTTGCCGTCCATCCATTTTGTCTGAATCGGGTAAATTTTGACTACATATTTGTGTCAACAAAAAAACACAGATCATGAAAAATTTATTTTTATTCGCATTATTAAGTTTCGCTCTTACCTCATGTATTTCTAACACAGCAATGCAAACTGGTAGAGTATTAGAGAAAGGAGAGGTACAGATTACAGCGGGCTTGACAAATATAGCCTCCAACAGCATTTATGATATTGAGGATATTGATGCTGATAACAATACCGGTAACACTGCCGCAGATTTTCTCCTTCCAAATATTCTTGAAGCACAAGGTCGTGTAAAAATAGGTCTAGGTAAAAAAACGGATATTGGAATGAGTTTGTCTGCATCACCTTTATTCAGTGCTAATTTAGAAGGTGAGATAAAGCATCAATTTATTGGTAATAATAATAGTCGGTATGCTGTTTCTGCAGGACTGAAGGCGGGAGTAGGTGGACTTTTTGGTTTAGGTGCAACTAGTATAACCGTTCCTTTATATGCTTCAATACATCCAACTGATTTTATTTCTTTTTATTCTTCTCCAAGATTCAAGCATGTAGCTCATTCAGATTTAGATTTTAATAATAAAGTCAATTTCTTTGGAATGGTAAATGGCATAAATTTAACCCATAATGATGTAGACTTTTACTTTGAACATGGGATGTTATTTAGTGAAAAAACTTCGGACAATTTCGGACAATTTAATGCAGGTATTGCGTTTACATTTTAAACTCAACTCTTAAGTACATAAAAAAGGCTTGGAAAAATTTCCAAGCCTTTTTGACTTACACCCTGACCGTTAAGGTCTATTTTATAACTACATTTTATTTTACTAAAAGATTGGTAAACTGAACTTCATCAATTCCTTCTACCATGAATCCTAATTTGTAATCTCCTGATTGAAATAGACTCATTCCTAAATCTACTTCTTCTGAACCAATAGGCAACATCATTTCCATTTCACCTTCTGTATTGAAAACCTGAATCATATTAACTGAAGAATTAAAAATCATTGAAATGTTTTCATACTCCGTATTGAACTCTGTAGATATGATTAAGAATTTCTGTCCTTCATTTTCTAAACTTAATTCTAAGTTGCTGTTGTTTATTATTGACAATGTTCCATCTCCTATGTTTGAAGCATTCACTGAAGAGAAGCTGAAGAGAATCGCAATGGTTAGAATTAAATTTTTCATGGTTTCGTTTTTCGATTGTATTAGTAGGACCATAAAAAAGACCTCTCCACTCATGCAGTTGGCACTACAAGGAGGCTATTCTATATCACAAAGACCCTACAAGCTTAAAAACTGCGGTGATTTATGACAATTAGATTACACTTACTGATTGAAATTCACTTGAACAATATTAATTAGACCCAGACGAAGTAAACATCGGAATCATTCCTTTTGATTCCTGTTACTGTAAATCCACCGGGTTGATCAATTTCTTCAATGAGGTTGAATGTCGAACAGACTGAAGGAAGGCCTGTAAATAATAAAGAGAAGTGTACGACCTTACCATGAGGTACTTCGGTCCACTGAGGAGAAAGCGCAATATTATCTGCATGAACCAACTCGCTTCTATGAGAAGACCCAGTGTCATATAAATAAGTAGAGGGCCATATCCGAATTTTGGCACCAAGCATAAATCGAGCATCAAACAAACAATGCACGATTACTTGTTTTTCTTCTTTTGTCAAAGCTAGCAACTCCGTTAGCAGTCCGGGTGCAATTTGAACTTTTGGCTTTGTAATAACGGTCGACATAGCTATAAATATAATCTAAAAAGATGATAACTATAATTCCTATTTCTCTAAAGAAATTTTCGGATAAGAACTGGCAGAATGTATAAGTCTGCGACTAGGGCACTGATTAAAGTTACTGCAATCAAAGTACCTATTGTGACACTTGGAGGATGAATGGAAAAAAGCATAATTAAAAAACCGAAGAATAAAATTATGGTTGTAAAACAAATGGCCTTCCCTGTCTCCTTGAAAGTAATTTCTAGGGCTTTGTCTTTATCTTGATGTTCATTGAATGCTTGCTTGTACTTACTCAGAAAATGAATGGAATCATCAACAGCGATTCCAAAAATCAAAGCAAAAACAATAGAAATCACAGCCTCTAATTTTATACCTACAAACCCAATCAAAGCAGCAGCAAAAATCAATGGTAGTATGTTGGGAACCAACGAGATGAATAACATCCTAAAATTTCTAAAAAGTAAGCCCATAAAGATTGAAATGATCAGTAAGCCTAACCCTAAACCATGCATTAAATTTTCTCTGATGTACACTGCATTTTTGTCAAAGATTAAACCAGTCCCTGTACGTCTTACAGAAATAAGATCTGGATCGAAGTTTTCTTTTACGTAAGAATCAATCTTGAGGCCTATCGACTTCACCTCATCGGCACCTAAATCTTTTATTCTAGTTGATATTCTGGTCTTATCACCTCCTTTACTAATGAGTGAGGCCGTCATTTGATTTGGAATCTTATCTACAAATTTTTGATATTGATTATAGGTTTTTTCATCCTTTGGAAATGTATATGCCTTTGGATCATTTCTATTAAACATTTGATTGATAGACTTATAAATATCTGTTAAAGAAGTGACTGCTTTTATCTGAGGATATTTTCTAATCTCTTGCTCAATCAAGGACACACTTTTCACCACTTCATATTCGTCTACTTTGTGACCATTATTTAGCGTTACCGCAAATTCAAGAGGCCTAAAACCGGCAAAGTCTCTTTCAAAATATTTGAAGTCGTTGGTGATTTTTGAGTTTTTAGGAAGGTTGCTTTCTACGGTATAGTTTGTTGAGATTCTTGAAATTCCAATGGCACTCAAAATCAAAAATATAAAGGTGGACCAAATAATTTTCTTGCGGCCTGTAATGGTAAAATTATTAATCCGCAACAAGTATTTATCCCATATGTGTCCTTTGCTGTTTTCTTTTAAAAGTTTTTCTTTCGGAATAAGTGAAAGTAAAGAGCAGGTAAATAGGATTACACAGACAAAAGCTAGAACAACTCCCATAGCAGAATTGATTCCAAAATCTTGTATTGGTATTAATCTGGAAGTAAGTAAACTTAGAAATCCCACAGCCGTTGTTACCGAGGTAAGTAAGGTGGCTAGGCCTATTTGTTTTATGGTTATAGAAATGGCATCTTCATTCGTTTTACCCTTTTTAAGTTCATCCAAATATTTGGTCATTATATGAACTACATCTGAGGTTCCTACAATCAACATAAGTACAGGATAGAACGCTGCAATGGCATTCAACTCTCGACCGAGTAAAACAAGGAGTCCGAAAAATAAAACCAGTCCAAGGCCTATTGAGCCAAAAGCAATCATTACAGGTATCGGCCTTCTAAAAAGTAATATTAAAATAAAGCCAACTAATAAGGCCCCAAATACCGTTGATACGACAACCTCTCTTTTCTGCATACCAGCCAATTCTGCTTGAAAATATGCTCGACCTAAGACATGGGCGTCTTGTACATCATACTTTGTTAAAAGCGCTTTTAGTGCATCAATTAATTCGTATGAATGCTCAATAGAAAGTTGGTCAGTCGTCTTCATGAAAACAGCCATAGCCTTTCCTTTCTCATCAATCAAATTGTAAACAAACCGCTCGTCGTTTAGAATTTTTTCCTTGTCTCTTTGTAAGGCTTCTTGGTCATTCGCATGAAGGGCTGGAATATTATTTATTCCAAAAGGTGTTTTTACTGGAAACTTTATGCTTGCCAGTGATTGTACACTGGTAACGTGAGGCAATCTTCTAGCCTCTTTGGTAATTTCTTGAATTTTCTGGACAAAAGCAGTGTCAAAAACTGTAGGATGATTTTCAACTGCTATTATCATGAAATTGTCATCCGACTCAAAATCCTTTGTGAATTCTTGAAAAAACTCTAAGTCTTCATCACCCTGCGGGAAGAACTGCTCAAATTCAAAAGCAAATTTCATGAAGGGTACTGAGATCATGCTCATTATCCCTAAAATGCTGAAAATAGCAATTAATGGTTTCCGATATTTAAGAAAAACTTCGATGGTTTAGGCTGTCATTAAGGTTTTTCTTTTGGCAATATATCCAAATAAAAAAGTTGTGAAAAAAGAAAACATGGCATATACTAAAGCAGGCTTAGATAGTTCATTATTTCCTAGATAAACACTAGAAACCAAGAGCGCCAAAGTTGTATTCTGTAAACCCACTTCGATACTAATGGTAATGCTCCGAAATTGTTCAATATTATTTAGTCTTGCTAAAAAATAGCTCAAAAACATGGAGAGCAAATGTACTGATAATACATAAGGCAATATGTTTAAAGTCTCTGAAATTGTTAGGCCTGAGCCTCCCTTTTCTTCATCTGCAAAGTATTTTATCACAAAGACAAGTCCTAGAAGAATAGTAGATCCATATTTCAGGTAATTTTTAGATTTTTCTATGAAGTTGGGCCACATTTGCCGAAAGGCTAATCCAATAATAACTGGGACCAAGATTAAAATAGAAATATCCTGTATGGTTTTAAATAAATCTAATTTCACGGATGATGCTTCTCCAAGAAAATATTGACTAAAAAATGCGATTCCGAAAGGAATTGTAACAAGGATTAACAGACTGTTTATGAAGGTGAGTGAAAGTGATAGAGCTGTTTTCAAATCTAAGAGATATGAAATGAAATTTGAAGTTGCTCCGCCAGGACACAGGGCCAAGATCATTATTCCAAGCTTGTAATAAGGATTCAATGGAACTAGGAGGCAAATGATAAAAGCAATTAATGGCAGAAATAAAAGTTGCAAGGCTAATCCTAAGAAAAGTGGTTTAGATCCTTTGAATATTTGTTGAAAATCTTTGAAGACAACAGAGGTTCCAACACTAAACATAAGGAGTGCAAGGACCAATGTAATGATGCTATCTACGGAAGGCATTATTCTATTTGATTTTTATTAATCGCGCCTTTAAGATCAATGGGGTACTGCCGGAAACTCATTCTATGCTCTGGTGTTAGGCCATTGGCTACGATGCCAGCTCTATGTGCTTTGGTGGGATAACCTTTGTTAGAAATCCATTGATACTGAGGATACTTTTTATCAATTTTATTCATGTATTGATCTCTGGTAACCTTGGCTAATACACTTGCAGCGGCGATGCTTAAAAACTTATCGTCTCCCTTTACTATGCAGACGTGCGGAACACCTGGAAAAGGATGAAATTGATTTCCATCCACTAAGATGATCTCGGGTTTTTGCTTGAGTTTTTTCAATGCCTTATGCATGGCTCTTAGGGAAGCATGCAATATGTTGTACTTGTCAATTTCTTTGGGGGAACATTTGGCGACAGCCCAGTATAAGGCCTCTTCTTTGATCTGGACAGCTAAGGATTCTCGTACCTTCTCAGATATTTTTTTAGAATCTCTAAGTAGCTTATTCTTGTATTTTTTAGGTAAGATTACCGCTGCCGCAAATACAGGACCAGCAAGACATCCACGGCCTGCTTCATCGCATCCTGCTTCAATCAAATCTGGTGTGTAACTAGATTTAAGCATTTCCTTTTGCAGTTTTTTTACGAGCGTCACGCTTTCTTCTAATCCATATTTTACGGATCCAATTTGGAATAATTAGAAGACCTATGAATAGGTAGGTATAATATGTAACGAGTCGCCAAATCAAAGCAACAAAAGATGAAATTCCACTTGAGATGTAATCTGAGTAAAATCCTCCAAATAAAAATTCTGTTACTCCTGCCCCTCCGGGTGTTGGACTAAACTGAGTAATTGAATGCATCATTTCAGACCTGGCATAGATAACGCATTGATCGTATATGTCTACGATGCTTAATCCTGTCAAGCCTAGAATTATAAAGTTTATTGTGAAGAATCTTAAGAACCAGTTTATAAAGGTGCTAATGAAAACTTTTATATGCCATAAGATTGGTTGCTTCCTCAATTCACGGGAAGTGGTTACCATATCATCTGCTGTTTTATAAATAGAATCTTGCCACCGTTTTAAGAAAGGAACTCTACCAAAAAATCTAATCATACGCTGCATGATCTGGGGTCGGAAAATACCAGCGATGAATAAAGTACCATACAAAACAATGAAAAGGTATATAATGATGATGGTCGGCCAATAAACTCCTAGGTCAGAAGTCAAAGTTGCCTCAGGTCTTATGCTAATGGGCCCAAGTGTAAAAAACAAAATGGGCAGCGTAATCATAAAAAATATAGAGTCAGCTATGACTGTATAAAGCACTAAGGTTACCGTCTTTGCAGCTGACAATTTTTCTTGTGCAAGAAAAAATAGTGCAACAGCCGATCCTCCCAAACTGGTCGGAGACACGGCGGAGGCAAACTCCCAAATGCAACTGAGCTCAATGCTTTTATTCCAGCCAAAAAAGTCATTACTCAGAAGTTTTAATCTATAGGATAGAACCAGATGTCTAAGGGCATAGGTAAGAATGGCCAAGCTAGTATAAGTAATTACCTTACCGCCCCATTTAATGGCCTTAAATTCTTCAATTTCAAATGAGCTCCATACCAAATAAAAGATAACGCCGACGCCTAATAACATCGGGATAACTATCCTATTTGACTTGATAGATTCTAGTACTTCCTTCTCTCCTTGTGATTCTATAATATCTTTATCTTCCAAGAGCTAAATTAAAGTTCAAAGCTACGATATATTTCTGTTGCGTTAGCTTAAGTGTAAACGTTTATCGGTAATTACATCGGTTGAATCCAGAATACTTAATTTAGTTTTTTAACTCATCAAATATTTGACTTGATCATAATCTAAGTTTATGCCAAAATGGATACAAGCGGAAATTATCAGAATAGAACAACGATCGGAAACGACGAGAAGTTTTTGGTTAGAGCTAGAAGGTGTAGATAATTTTGAATTTAAGCCAGGTCAATTTATAACGCTTGATTTACCAATCGGAGAGAAACGCCTTGAAAAATGGAGAAGTTATTCAATCGCGAGTGCTCCTGATGGAAGTAATGTTATTGAATTGGTCATTGTCAAAGTACCATTTGGAAAGGCTACAGGCTATTTATTTGATTTAAAGGAAGGGGCTAGGTTGACTTTAAAGGGGCCCGGAGGAGTTTTTTGCTTGCCTTCGGAAATCAATCATACTTTGGTATTCATATCAACGGGAACAGGCGTTGCTCCCTTTAGAAGCATGATTCAGTATTTGAAATCTCAGAAAGACTTCCCATCAATTCATTTAATTTTTGGAACGAGACATAAGGAGGGGGTTCTTTATTTGAATGAGTGGGAGGAGATATCAGAAGAGATAGAAAATTTTAGTTATGACATTGCATTGAGTCGAGAAGAGTATAAAGGCTATAGAGGTTACGTTCATGATATTTATAAAAAAAGATACTCAAATGTGAATGATCAGATTCTGTTTTATCTATGTGGATGGCAGAACATGGTAGATGAAGCAAGGGAGAATCTATTGACAATGGGGTACAAAAAAGAGCAGATAATAGAGGAGTTATATGGCTAATCTTAGTTAAGAAAGGTTTCAATTTTTTATCTTCCAAAAAAATTCAAGATGAAACGACGTCGTTTTTTACATGATACAACCTTACTGAGTGTAGGCTCTTTGGCTCTTTTACGTTGTAAAGCAGCTTCAATTAATGGAAGTGGACCAATTGGTATTCAATTGTGGTCTGTCAGAGATGCCATGGCTAAAGACCCGAAAGGAACTTTGAAATCCTTGGCTGAAATAGGATACGATGATGTAGAGTTGGCGGGATACAGTGAAGGAAAATTCTATGGTATGGACCCTAAGACCTTCAAAACTTTGTTGAATGATTTAGGGTTAATGACTAGAAGTGGGCATACGAAGACAGGAGTTATGGATCCTGAAACCAAGAACACCATGGTTAATAATTGGGAGGCTTGTGTAAAGGATGCTGCTGAGGTCGGTAATAAATCCTTGGTCTTAGCTTGGATTGCAGAAGAAGAGCGAAAGGATTTAGATTCTTATAAGAGAGTCTGTGAACTTTTAAATAAATGTGGGGAAGTCTCAAAATCTTACGGGATCCAAATGGCCTATCACAACCATGACTTTGAGTTTGACGTATTTGATGACATTGTTGCATATGACTACCTTCTTCAAAATACGGATCCAGACTTGGTCAAATTTGAAATGGATCATTATTGGGTGAGGAAAGCTGGGGCAGATTCAATTAAGCTTTTCGAAGAGCACCCTGGTAGATTCCCATACTGGCATGTAAAGGATATGGATGATACACCGAAGGCATTTTTCACGGAAGTTGGCTCTGGAGTTATAGATTGGAAGGCTATTTTTGATAAGAAGCAGACTTCTGGGATGGAATACTTTTATGTGGAGCAGGATGCTTTTAGAGATGGTGTTATTCCACTAAATAGTGTCAAGCAAAGCCACGACTATCTGGTTGATATGAAATTGGGCTAATCTATTGGATTTAAAGTATTGAGCTTAGCGCTTGTAGACGAAAGTACGAAATTTGTCGTATTTCTATTGATGGTCCCTTTCGTAGTCCCATATTTTATTAATTTTGCGGACGACTAGGCTATTTTTCAATCATTTATAAGGAATGCAATCATTCAAAACTGTTAAAAAAATAAGCAGCTGGCTGGTATTTGCCATTGCTCTCATCGTCTATTATTTTTCAGCTGAAAGAACAGGCAGTCTTTGGGACTGTGGTGAGTTCATTTTAGGTGCTTATAAATTGGAGGTAGTTCACCCACCAGGGGCACCTTTATTTATGATCATTGGCCGAATGTTTACTTGGATAGCAACGGTAATTTCAGATAATCCTGCGGATATAGCGTTTGCTGTCAATCTAATGTCAAGTATGGCGACGGCATTCACAGCCTTTTTCGTGGCAAGGATAACGATGCTTTTTGGACACCATATTTTGATTGGAAGATCGGAAATAACGAGTCAAGAACAGAACATGGCTTTGGGTTTTGCTGGGTTGACTGCAGGTTTAGCTACCGCTTTTTGTTCTTCCATCTGGTTCTCTGCCGTGGAAGGTGAGGTGTATGCCATGTCCACGCTTTTTACAGCGATTACTTTTTGGGCGGCGACCCGATGGTATACTCAACCAAATGAAGGTAAAAATGATCGTTGGCTTGCCTTGACGGCATATATTGGTGGTTTATCAATCGGTGTTCACTTATTAAGTCTCTTGACTTTCCCTGCCATCGGTTTAATGTATTATTTAAAGAAGAAAGAAAATCCAAATCTCTTAGGGTCACTCATGGCTTTAGCGGCTGGATCAGCCATCATTATTTTCATTCAGAAATTTATCATTGTTGGTATTCCAACTCTTTGGAAAAACTTTGAACTCTTTGCCGTTAACTCCATGGGACTACCGATTCACTCAGGATTGGTTATGACCTTAATTCTTTTAGTTGCGGTTGCCGCTGGGTTACTTTATTTTACCCACAAACGAGGGTACCGTTTTCTGAACTTATTGACCGTATGTGCAATTCTTGTATCCATTGGTTTTTCTACCATTGGTGTTATCGTTATAAGAGCTAATGCAGATACTCCAATCAATATGAATGTACCGAGTGATGCAATGAGGTTACTACCCTATCTAAACAGGGAACAGTATGGAGAAAGAGCACTTTTACATGGACCACACTTTAAGGCTTCGCCAAAAGATCTGACAAAAAAGGATAGATATGGAAGAGTCGGTGATAAATATGTTGTTGTCGATGAGAAGTTGGACTATGTATATGCTAACAAGGATAAAATCTTTTTACCGCGGGTAGGTCATACTGATGGACCAAGACCTCAGTTGCATGATCGATGGTATCGACAACTCAATGGAGGAGAAGCCTTAAAAGGTGCTCCTGGCATGAAGTACAATATGCAATTCATGTTAAGCTATCAGATGGGTTGGATGTACTGGAGATATTTCTATTGGAACTTTGTAGGAAAACAAAATGGAACTCAAGGATATTACTCATGGGATGTAAGTGATGGGAACTGGTTGAGTGGTATTAAGCCAATCGATGAGTGGAGATTACACGAGATGGATTATATGCCTGACAGCATGAGAAATAATAAGGCTAATAATAAGTACTTTTTCTTACCACTTATATTTGGCTTGGTCGGTTTATTCTTTTTGTTCCGAAAAAACAAAAACATATTCTCCATTTTAATGATCCTGTTTCTAATTACCGGGTTAGGATTAATCATGTATTCTAATCAACCTCCAAACGAACCAAGGGAAAGAGATTACGTTCTGGTTGGTTCGTTTTTCACCTATTGCATTTTTATTGGAATGGGTGTGTTGGGATTGTTTCAATTCTTTCAGAATCGATTAAAATTAGGTGGTAACAATGCTGCCATTCTTGGTGGTGTTTTGGTTTTGATTGCTCCGATATTAATGGGGACTCAAAACTTTGATGATCATTCAAGAATGAATAATTATGGTTCGAGAGATTATGCAGCCAACTTCTTAAACTCTGTAGATGAAAATGCCATAATCTTTACCTATGGAGATAACGATACTTATCCATTATGGTATGCGCAAGAGGTAGAGAATATTAGAAGAGATGTAAGAGTAGTGAATTTAAGTCTGATTGCTGTTGATTGGTATATTGAGAAATTGAGAAACAAGGTTAATGATTCTGCCCCAATCAAATTATCCATTCCACCAGAAGCTTATCGAGGTAAAAATCGGAATCAGGTATTCTTCTTCAATCCGGAAAATAGGGATGACCTAAGTACACCGATGAATGCATTCACGGAGTTGAATTTCATAGCAAGTCCAAAGAATAACATTCAGGGACAGACAATTATGAGAAGTCGTAATTTATTTATTCCACTTGATTTAAAGAGGTTACAAGAAAACAACTTAATCGGACAAGTAGATTCAACGACCGTAAATAGAATCAATGTGAAACTGCCTAAGAAGGGATACATCACAAAGGATGAGCTTGCTGTATTAGATTTAGTTTGTTCTAACATTCATGATCGTAAGATATACTTTGCGGTAACGTGTAACAATGACAAGTTGCTAGGCATGAATGACTTTATGCAGCTGGAAGGATTGGCGTTACGACTTGTGCCAGAATATCAAAAAAGTGATAGAAATCTAAGCATATACGGAAGTGGTAGTGTAGAAAAGGAAAAGCTGTATGAAAATGTCATGAACAAATGGGCATGGGGTAACTTTGATAAAGAAGAGTGTTTTATAGATGATAGTTATGCTGCTGAATTACAGGCAATGAGGATTGTCATGATGCGTGGAGCACAGAGTTTTTTAGAAGAAGGAGATAAAGAAAAAGCAGGAGCTCTTGCCAATGAATATTTCAAGGGTTTTCCAAATTTCAACTTTACCTATGATGAAAGCGTTACGCCATTCCTAAATATTTTAGCGGGTGCTGGTGATTATGACTCTGCCAAAAAACACGCAAGAATACTTGCCAATGAATTGGCACAAAGGATGGCCTTTTATGATTCATTGGACGAAGATGACTTTGAATCAAGTTTCCGCCAAGATTTCCAATATGCGTTGAGAGGGATTGATGATGTATTGGCTTTAAGCAAGGATATAAAGGACCCAGAATTTAGAGTAGAGATGGAGCAACTGCTAGGACCCTACGATATCAAAAATTTAAAGAACTAAAATGAAAATCGGGATAGCAAACGATCATGCTGGAGTTGGATATAAGGAGGCGATAAAAGAACATTTAGAAGGATTGGGACATGAGCTTGTAAACTATGGTACCGATTCCAAGGAATCAACCGACTACCCTGATTATGCACATCCACTTGCAGAAGGAGTATCAAATAAAGAAACTGAATTTGGTATTCTCATTTGCGGAAGCGGAAATGGTGTATGTATGACAGCAAACAAACATCCGCAAATAAGGGCGGCGTTATGCTGGAACTCTCAAATTGCATTTTTATCTAGAATGCACAATGATGCTAATGTCATTTGTATTCCTGCGCGTTTTGTCGCGGTTGAACTTGCCATAGAAATGGTTGATATGTTCTTAGATACTAAATTTGAAGGTGGAAGACACTCTAGACGTGTCAACAAAATATGTATGTAAATCTGATAAGTTTAATTTTCAAATTACCATGAATAAAGTTTCTCTAATTGTTTTTTGTTTGACTCTGACAAACATAGTACTAGCCCAATACGTTAGCCACAATCACATACCAGACACAACGGTAGTTATAAACAACGACCCTAATGATCCGCGAGTGGAGTTTGCCAATACGATTACAGGTGAAGATATTAAGGCACATCTATCAATTCTTGCATCCGATGAATATGAAGGAAGAGAGACTGGTGAGGACGGAAATAATAAAGCGGCGGATTACATTGCAGATCAATTTAAGGGAATGGGCCTAGCTCCTACAGGATTGGAAAACACTTATTTTCAACCCGTTGTTTTTTCTTCGACTGGTTGGAAGGATACAGAACTTTTTGTGGGTGAAACGAAGTACAAACACTTATGGGACTATTTAGCCTATCCAGGAGCATTCGAGAGCATTAAAAACTACGAAGAGAGTGAAATACTTTTCTTAGGGTACGGAATAGATGATCCGGTATATAGTGATTATAGAGGGAAGATGGTCAAAGGCAAAACGATCATGATTTATAATGGGGAGCCTAACAAAGGAGGCGTGAATTTTATAACGGGTAATTCCACTCCATCCGTTTGGGGTAATAACACAACTAAAAAATTAGAGTTAGCGAAGAGTAAGGGTGTCGAGATGGTGTACATCGTCAACAATGACATTAAGGCTTTCCTAATGGAAAATAGAAAATATTTGATTGGTTCAAGTCTTCAATTGGGAGATATTCGAGAGCAGTCTCAGAACCTTATGCCTCATGCTTATATTTCTACAACTATGGCTGAGGAGATGATTGGGAAGAATAAAAGAAAAGTGAGTAAGGCGGTTGCCAAAATGAGTAAAAAAGGAAAAAGTAAGTCGATCAAACTTCCGACCACAGTCACAGGGAGTTATGAAAATTACATAAACTTACTCGAGGGTCAGAATGTATTAGGATTTGTCGAAGGTACTGACTTAAAAGATGAAGTGATTGTTGTCTCTGCTCATTACGATCACCTTGGAAAAAGAAATAAAGACATCTTCAATGGTGCGGATGATAATGGTTCTGGCACAAGCACAGTATTGGATATTGCATCAGCATTTCAGCAGGCTAAACTTGCAGATAAAGGACCAAGGAGGTCAATTTTATTTCTCTTAGTCACCGGTGAAGAAAAAGGTCTTTTGGGTTCGCAGTGGTATGCAGAAAATCCTACGGTACCTCTTGAAAATATTGTGGCAAATGTAAATGTAGATATGATCGGAAGGATAGATACAGAACACGATCATGATAATTACATCTATGTCATTGGGTCGGATCGAATAAGTACAGATCTACATAAAATCAATGAGCAGATGAATGATCAATACATTCAAATGGAATTAGACTATACCTACAACTCTGAGGAAGATCCAAATAGGTATTATTATAGATCGGACCATTACAACTTTGCAGAAAGAGGCATTCCAGCCATCTTTTATTTTAGTGGTGTCCATGAGGATTACCATCGCCCTACAGATACTGTTGAAAAAATATTATTTGATAAGGTAGAAAGAACAGGAAGATTGATTTTTCAGACCACTTGGGAACTAGCTAATAGAGATCAAAGGATTAAGGTCGATGTCGATTCAAAACCTTAGAATTTAGAAATTATAACTACCAGAATATCAGGGCCCAAATTTGGGCCCTTTTTTTATGGCTTCAATTTTCGTTTAGGCTCTGTTATCTTATAAAAGAGAATAATGCCTGAAAAAAGTGCGGTAAATATGTTGGCTAAAATAATTGGTTTGGAGTTTATGAGGACTCCATATACCAGCCAAAGCAGGATTCCTGTAACGAAAAAGGAATACATTAATAGGGAAATGCCTGAGGTATCCTTAGTCTTTACCGTTTTAATGACTTGGGGAATGAATGAAGCGGTGGTTATAAAAGCTGCAACAAAGCCTAGGAGATCAATCATTCTATTTGATTTAAACGAAATAAAAAATCCCCTCAACAAGCAGAGCTTATCGAAGGGATTATAAGTGGGCGATGAGAGACTCGAACTCCCGACCCCCTGGGTGTAAACCAGGTGCTCTAAACCAACTGAGCTAATCACCCCTCTTTAGGGAACGCAAATATATGTTTATCAATATTCATGCACAAATTTAATGCAGGGAATAATTTCATCTTAAAGTATCAATCTATTGAATAAGCACAGGTTCAAGTGAGGTACTTGTATTTATAGGAATTTGCTTAGAATTCTCAGGCTTTTTTGGTGATTTTACGAGTGATTCGAAGTGTAAAAGGTACCAATCGGCAATATCTTCCATAGGTAATGAGGCTGCGGCAGCATAATTTGCTTCACCCACTTCCTTTCTTCTTTCTTCATTTACCACTAAAATTTCAATAGCATCTGCCAAACCATTGATGTCATTTGGCTCAAAATATTCGCCACGATATCCTTCTTCCTCTATTAATTCCTTTAAATCTCCAATATTAGGAAGTACGACAGCTTTTCCATAGCTACCAGCCTGGTGCAATACTCCTGAACTGCCTGTAGTACTGGTATAAGGAAAAACGACGACTGTACTTTCTGTAAATATTCTAGGAACGTCTTCTTCTTCAACATAGCCAGTAAAATGAAGATCCTTTACGTGACTATACTTTTCTTTAACGCCATTCAAATAACCCTTTACATTCGGATTATCAGTTCCAGCAATAACTATTTCCATTTCTTCACCAGTTCGATCTCTCACAATTTCAACGGCCTCGATCATTTCTTCAACTTTCTTATAAGTCCCAAATTTCCCAAAAGTCATAATTTGCTTTTTCTGCTGTTTAACTTCTTTGGGTAGTTCTGGTACTTCAAATGAACCATGCGGAATAAGTGCCACATTTTTAGCACCATACTTCTTTTCAAGAATATTTACATACTTAGGCATTGTAACAGTCAGAACATTAGACATCAAAATAACCTTGGTTAAAATAGTACCAATGGCATTGTAAACAGACTTTAAAATTGGGTTCTTTGTTATCCCTGCGGATTCATAATCTACCGTCTCCGTAATATTATGCAATAGACTGACGGTAGGTGTACCCATCATTCGGGTATAAACAGGTGTTAATAACCCTAATGCTCCTGCAATTTTAGAATCGCCAAAGGAGAGAAATTGAATGTTGAATAGAACAACATCTGCACTATGCTTTTTTACTGCGGATCTAATTTTTAGAAAATTAAATAGTCCATTAAATGACCAGCAAGGATCTATGGTTATTTTGCAACTTCCGCTAGAATCTTCTTTGGGATAAGATTCATCAATTTTATCGGTTAATATAATTATTTCTTCAATTTCACTTTTTAATTTGAAGTTCTGCACAAAGTGAAAAGCATATTCATTTAGTGTTCCTTTGCTAGGAGGATAAGGGCTGACAATTGCTAGTTTCATTTTCTTTATTTTAAAGATTGACAGAGGCCTTTTTCAAACTAAGGTCTGTACTATGTTGTTCCGTGTTAATTTTATAGATCTGATAAAAAATCATACTTATGAGCATAAGAGTCATTAGACAAACTTGAACAAGTAATACTTGTTTGATGGAATTATGATAAAGGCTTATAAAAATGATTTGTAAAACGCCTATGATGATTGAAATCAAAACAGGTATATAATTTTCTAAGGACATGTTATAGTAGACAAATACATTTGCGCAAGCGAATAAGCAAGTAAGCAAAGCATAAATCCATAAGAATTCTGACATCGAAGCGTATTCTTGTCCAAAGGCGATATTCATCACTTGAGGTCCAAGTAGCCAAGCTCCAAGAACCATGCATGCACCAATTCCAGCAACGATCATTAAAGCATTCCAAAATAATTTAAGGTGTGGTTCTCCTTTTCTTTCTTTTTCTATGACCATCGGAAACAGTATGGTTACCACAGTCCAGGTGGCAAAGAAAACTGCTCTGCCCAAGAGAGCCACAGAAGCATAAAGCCCAGACTCATAGGCAGGAAATAAGTGCTTAACCAAAATAACATCGCTGTTATTTATTAGGATTTGGCTTAGTTCATAAATTGCTATAACAGCTAAAAAGGAGGCAATTTTTTTAAACCTTTGAGGATTATTTGATGAACCCTTTACCTTAAATCTTGCATAAAGATCACAGAAAATAAAAGAGGCTAAAAATGCAAAAGCGATAATTTCTGAATTGACTCCTTTATCAATAAATAAACCGATTAATACAATTGTAATTATCAGTCGAGCGACCATCTCTATGATATAGGTCCACGCTAATTTTTTAAAATTTTTAGTGCCTTGATAAAATCCTCTGGAAACACTCATCTGGAAGTAAAAAGGAATTCCAATAAATAGAATTATCAAAGGATAAGTGCTTTCAAATTGTAAGAAAACGCCTACCCAAGGAGAAACCATTATTAGAAACAAGGCAATGGCAATGGATATAAAAAAGAGGCTTTTCTTTAAATGCTGAATAGAGGAAGTTTCCTCTTCTGCGATAAACTTAGCCGTGGTTAATTGAAGGCCCATAGCAATGAATGAAAGGACCATAACAAGGGTGGCTAATAAATTCGCTTCCGCAAATCCTTCAGGACCCAACCATCTTCCCAAGATGAGGTTTAGACCATAGTTTCCAATGTTTACAAATAAAGTTGCAACAAAAAGAAAGCTGCCATCACCTAGGGTTTTAAATTTATTTTTTAAAAAAGCACTCATAATTGAGTTAGGCTTTTTTAAAGTTTAGGATATTTTTAAATTTTGTGAGATGTAAAAATTCATCTGATGGATTCTCTACTGAACTTAAAATTATTGTCTTAAAACCAGCTCGTTCAGCTTTTTTGTGTGCCATAGCTAAAGCATTTACGCCTGTTACGTCAATTGCTTCAATGTTGGATATATCAATAAAATAGTCCTTCGCTTCATCTTGCATTTTATTTAAAAGCGATTTTTTAAATTCGATGGCATCCATAGATGTCAAGTTTCCTGCAAGGATAACTTTTTTTGCTTCTGTTGAAGCGATGTTTTTAAACTCTACTTTTAGATTTTTCACTTTGATATTTTTTAATATTATTTCCCTTTGTAGGCAAAAGAAATTTGAAATAATTGTCCTAGAATTTTAAATGAATCAGACATTGATAATTTAGACCCATCCTCGTGAACCCATCTTTTTAATGGCTGTTCACAAATTAATTTTTGAGCCTTTTGAGAGCCATAAATTTTCTTCATTCTCATGAAAATCTCAACATCAAATAACCAACTGGTTAAAAACTTTTTCTGAAAAACTTGCTCCGCTACTTCTCTTCTCATCACCTTCGCACCGCACTGAGTATCTTGGAAAGACATCCCAAGTATTTTCCGGATAATCATATTTATTGTTTTGCTGATAATCGCCCTTGATCCGGCTTTGGTGATATCTGCACCCATTCTACTTATTCGGCTTCCTCCTACTATTTGAAAATCGGAATTAGAAATGGTTTTTACTAGGTCATCAAAATCTTGAAAATTCGTTGATAGGTCTGCGTCTAAATAACCAACAAAATCTAATTGTGGATCTTTGAGCATGTGTAAGGTCCCTTGTCTAACCGCTTCAGCTTTTCCACCATTCTTTGCACAATCGTAGACGGTAACATAATCCTCTCTACCTTTGGCCATTTCCTTTAGTACCTCTAAAGTTTTATCCTTGCTACCATCATTCACAAAGCATAAATGATAACCAAGATTCTGACTTACAAACTTTTTAAAGGTATCTGTCTGTAGTCTTTCTTCTTCGTTGTAACATGGAATTATCACGCCGACTATATTTTTTTGAATCTGTTTTGATTCGCCAGAAGAAATGTGATCTGTGGTTCCCTTAAAAGGTTTTTGCATTAATTTGTTGGTGCGAATTAAAAGCTCGTTAAGACCTACTGGTTTTTGAATATATTCATCAGCACCTGATTGGAAAGCACTTACAATAGTTTCTTCATCCTCTTCACCAGACATAACCATTACAGGAGTATTGCTTTTACGAAAATTCCGAATGTGATCAAGCACCACAAAGCCATTTTTCTTTGGCATGTTGAGATCCAAAATCACTAGATCTGGATTTATTTCATTGAAAACAGAAATACCACTTTCACCATCATTACAGGTAATAAGTTCATATCCAGCGCCTTCTAATTTGTGAGCAATAGCAATAAGAGTCAACGGTTGATCGTCGATCGCTAAAATTTTCATAATCCTTAATTCAATTAATGTAATCAAGGATGTTGAGGTATCGTATCAGTTGCAATTAATGCAAACTTAACTATATAAAGTTATGGGCTTTTGAAATAGGAAATAGGCACAAAAGGAAAATTGTCACCTATTAATCATTTGATTGTTGTTTCCTAATAAATTAAGGCTATAAAGAACTAGAATACTTGC
Organism: Saprospiraceae bacterium; assembly: GCA_020627785.1. GTDB lineage: Bacteria > Bacteroidota > Bacteroidia > Chitinophagales > Saprospiraceae > JAHDBF01. The sequence goes on along the minus strand of JAHDGF010000002.1, from coordinate 205,337 downwards.
GCAGAAATAAAAAAGCGGGCCAACCTTATCAACTTCAAGCAGATCGTTTATGGTAACCAATACTATTAAGCAAAAGTAACTTAATATACTTGCCATAATCCAGTACCCATGTTCTGTCCCACGATATTGGTGATATGTTTTTTCAGCAATCAGCATTGGCACTAAAAATAGGGCTATAAGAAGGAGAAGACCAACAAAGCCTTGCTCTACTAAGGTCATCAAATAATAATTATGAATTCCTGATTTTTCAGGATTATCACTCACGTAGGTTTTAAAACTTGAAACTGTGTGCGATTGGTAATTATTAAAAAACGTAGCAGGCCCAAATCCTAATACTGGATGATCATCAAGCATTTGGAAGCCAGCAACCCAGCGGTGGAGACGTTCCATGGTTGAGATGTCTTCCATTTTATAAGTTGCCTCGATAAGATTGTTAAATTTCTTATGGGTTATTGTTCTTTCATAGTCCGGCGCAAGTTCTAAATATTCATTTCCTCGAACCAAGGTTAGAACAAGGGCTAAGACACCAACTACTGCAACTGGTGTTACCCAACGCACCAATTGAAATTTTATAATAAAATACATTGGAATGCACAAAAATATAACACCATAAGCTGCTCGAGTATAGGTCAAATAAATACCCAGTAGAATATAAAAAAGAACTGCCCAATATTTTTTTGATCCTTTTATTTGCGCAAGCGCCCAAATGAATGGAACAATCATAACTAGCATCGCTGCATAATTCACATGATTTCTAAATATAGGTCTAACGGCTGTATTTATTTCTGCAAATGAAAACCCTAATCCGGCATGTCTAATCATTACATAAGTAAGTGCAATCACTGTACTAAAAGTGAACAACTTAAAAATCAACTCAAGTTGATTTGTCTTCTTAATAATCAATAGAGGAAGAAAAAAGAAAGGGATTACATACCAGAGCTTTGCGAGAAAAAATTTAAAAGAAACAATTGGAAAGGTAGAATTTAAACTGGTAATTAAAATCCAGATTAACTGAAGAATAATTATCAGGCTGACCTTATTTGTTAATAACTTTTGAGGGATACTTTTTGCGTTCCAGACAAAAACGAAAAATGTGACAATCAACAAAAGCCACATCATTGGTTCGGAAGGAAGGTCTGTTCCTAAGCCTCCTGGCAAATATAGTTCTACTGAAAATGGAATGAGTAGAAAAAAACCATAAAAGATATTCTTATAATCAACAATGGTCAGAGCTAATCCTACAAGGGCAAAAGGTGCCAATAACAAAAAAAACTCATTGGTAATAGACGCTAATATGCAGCAAGCGATGGTTAGAAACATCAAGCTACCATAGACTCTAATATTGTCTGAAGAAAGACTAGTGCCTTGGCTCATCAGAAAATACCTTTTTCCAATTTACATCTCGATACTGATTCATAAAGATTACCCAAAGAAGCGACATAAAAAATGTAACTGCAGTTGTAGCTACTACAATAAGTGATCGTACTGGTCTCGACTTTATATGCGGAGGCTCCGCTTCTTGAACCAAATGGAGTGCAGTAAATGGAGTTTCATAAGAAGCTTTCAATTGCTTATAACTTTCTTTATCTAAAGCCAGTTGTTCACCCACCTCTTTCATCTCCATTCCCAATTTTTCAACATCGCCCGAACCTTCAGAATAGTTATCTGCTTCTTTTTGAATAAGTGCCAATTGACTCTTAAGTCCAGCTACTTTGGCTTCCATGACAATTACAGAATCTTGGAAACCTTCTTTTTGTTTGAAAATTTCAAGTTTAGATTTAGCATTCATAAACCGACCATTGATGCTTGTAAGTTCTGCACCTAAGGTTTCCCCTTTGGCTGTGGAGTTATATATCTTATACTTGTTCTTCAGCTCTTTTAACTTACTAATAAGTTGTTGTTGATTGGTTTCCTTTACGGTTATTGCTGCTTGGTAACTATTCAACAAATTGAGTTGACTATTCTTAATTATTTTTTGGCCAACCTCTTCAATTTTCATTCTTGCAGCTCGTGCAATATTGGCCGCAACGACTGGATCTTTATCTTCAAATGAAAGTTCTAAGGCATCATACTTATTCTTTTCAGTATGGTACATTTTCTCAAGTTTCAATCGCACCTTATACCCAGCTTTTTCATCGTTGGGGTCTATCTCATATCTATCATACAATTGAAAAGTATCAATTAGGTAATCCACCACCTCGGAAGAATTGGCGATTGAAAATAGTCTATCTAAATCTGTATCTGTTCCGTATATGTCTCTTTCGCTATTGCTCAGACCGGTAGGCATTGGATTGGCCAATTCTGGACTTGCAGCATAAAAGACTGTTTTGGATTTATAGTAGTTGGGTAACAATAATGAAACCCCTGCAGATAGCACTGCTGCTAGAAAGCAACTTAGAATTATTGGTTTCCGCCATCGGTATATGGCATTGACAAGATCTAAAAGATTCTCGTTTTGGTTCATCGGTTTGAATGTTGTCAAGTATGGTTTTTGTTTTCCTCTGATTGGCTACCAAAGAAAGTATCTAAACGTAGCAATCCCAGCAAAAATGATGCGAGAATAAGGATAAATCCAGTAAGAATTAGCCTTATCGGCCAAAAGAACTCTAATTGTTGCAAAAGATAGGCACTTGTAATGGCTATTCCTATGAATAATAAGGTCTGTACGCTTGTCCGTAGGTTGTATTTAAAGCCAAATTGCTTCAAAACTAAGACCAATTGGCCAAGCATTACGAATAGCTGGGTGATGAGTGTAGCTTTTGCTGCTCCAATGGTCGTTTGTGACGGTATCCAGAGATAATTTAAGGTAACGTTTAAAAGGATTCCCGCAAACAAAAGGCAGTTAAAATAAAATAGTTTACCACTAGCTGTGATTAGCGTTCCGTAGACGTAAGAAAGGCCTACCCCTATAAAACTTAGGATCAATATCTTAAAGGTCTGACTATATTCTACGGTGTAATCCGTGTAGAGCAAATCCATTATTTCCTCTGCATAGAAAAACCCGCAAAGGACGACACCTGAGATAATCGCTAGCATCATTCTAGAAGCTTGAGAAACCAAGTTATGAATTTCATCTTTTCGGATGAGTTGGTGTGCAAACATTGGTAAAAGTAAACTTGCAAATAACAAAGCAAACATATTACTCGCATCCAGTATTCTATATCCTGCTGCATATACTCCCGCTGAATACCCTCCATCATCTAACATGCGTTCAAGCATTACTCCATCTAGCCTATTATACATGCTCATAAATAAACCTACCAAGGCAAATCCAAAACTTTTGCTTAAAAGCTCTGATGCTTCAGAAATTGAAAATCTCAGATAGACGGGGCTAAAGCTGGTCAAACCTAAATATGCGATGACGACAGCCATAAAATTGGCAATCGTGATTGAATAGATAAAGCCCATCAGATCTAGCCGTTGAAGTATGTAAATCTGGTAGCCTAGTAATATTAATAATAGGACCTTATCTAAGATTGAGTAAAAGGTTTCTTTTTGATATTCCCCCATGGCAGGGAAATGACTTTTCAGAAAAACATAGAGTGACGAGAGGAAAAAATTCAACCCAACAAATAAAAGCACTCTAAAATATTCCAGGGGATATCCTATAAAAAAAGCGGCAATGGACATTAAGGCTAAGAAGAATAGCCCAAGCAATAGTTTAAGCGCTATTGTTTGTCCGATTCGCCTTTGGAGACTGCCTCGGTTTTCGGCTACCCATTTAGTATTTTGGTTATGAATTCCTGGGTCCAAAATTATTTGGAACAGAAAGCAGAAATTGAATAAGCCAAAATAAATACCCCAGGTCTGCGGACCTAACATATTCTGCGCCTGCGTCTCAATCCCAAAAATGTATAAGGGTTTGATCAACAAGTTGACGAAAAGAAGAAAGATTATGTTCTTGCCAAAGCTAGAAGCCATGGTGTAAAATTATCAAATACTGGTTAATCAAATTGTTTTCTTAGCAATAACGAGTAATTATTTAAAACCATATTCTTTATTCGTAGTTTCATATGAAAGAGTAAGATTGTTATTGACCATTACAGATAAAGGGATTTATTGCGCTGAGGCAAATGTTTACATTGATCCATGGAAACCAGTTGACAAGGCATTAATTACACATGCGCACTCCGACCATGCAAGATGGGGACATAAACAATATATTTCTCAGCATTCCTCCGTACCGATTATCCGTCATCGATTAAAGGGAGCAAATGTACGAGGAGTGAAGTTTGGTGAAAAGATCAACATCAATGGCGTACAGTTTTCATTTCATCCAGCAGGCCATATCATTGGATCGGCACAAATCAGGGTTGAACACAAAGGCCGAGTTGAAGTCGCATCAGGTGATTATAAGTTAGAAGCTGACGGTATTTCTGAAGAAATAGAAATAGTAAAATGTCATCACTTCATTACAGAATCTACTTTTGGCCTTCCCATATTTAGATGGAGGCCACAGTCCGAAGTTTTTTCAGACATCAATGAATGGTGGAAAAAAAATAAAGAAGAAGGAAAGATCAGTTTTATCACAGCCTATGCCTTGGGTAAAGCACAACGATTGATTCAAAATGTTGATTCAAAAATTGGGACCATATACACGCATGGCTCTATTGAAATTGTCAATAATTTATTCAGAGATCAAGGGATTAATATTCCAACGACTCGACACCTGACCTCAGAGATAAGTCAAAAACAATTGATTGGTAATTTAGTCATTGCTCCTTCTTCTGCATTAGGATCAAGTTGGGGTAAAAAAATTAAGCCAGCTTCTATTGCTATTACCTCAGGATGGATGACCATGCGGGGAAATCGAAGAAGAAGAGGAGCTGATCGTGGCTTCATACTTTCTGACCACGCAGATTGGGATGGACTGAATAAAGTCATTGATGCAACGGGCGCATCGGAGGTAACCGTTACTCATGGTTATACAGAGGCATTTGCTAGGCACCTTTCTGAAAGGGGTTTTAAAGCATATACTGCCACAACAGAATATACAGGTGAGCAATTGATTGAAAATGAAACGCCTGTGGAAGCATGAAACTATTTACAGAGCTCTTTCGCAAAATAGATGGGACCACAAGTACAACAGCAAAAACCAAAGCGTTGGTACAGTTCTTTGAAAAGGCAGAGGATCGGGATAAAATCTGGGCCATTGCTTTATTTACTCACAAACGACCAAAGCGAAGTGTAAGCACTGGCTTACTCAGAACCTGGGCTGCCAAGGAAGCTTCGGTGAGTGATTGGCTGTTTGATGAATGTTACCAGATGGTCGGTGATCTAGCAGAAACGATTGCATTACTTCTACCAATCGGAAGTGCGGATAAAAAAAACACATTGGACCAATGGGTTAGGTATATTGATGATCTACGAGACCAGACGGAAGAGCTTAAAGAAAAATCCGTGCTCACAGCTTGGCGAAGTTTAGGTCAAGAAGAAAGATTTTTATTTAATAAAATTATTACTGGCGGTTTTCGGATGGGCGTTTCTGATCGGACCATAACCAAGGCACTATCTAAAAACCTTTCCATTAATGAAAATACCATTGCGCATCGCTTGATGGGAAATTGGGACCCTTTCACTGTAAGTTTTTCTGAACTTTTGCTCGAGGCAAATGAAAATGAATCCAATAGTAAACCGTATCCTTTTTATCTAGCCTATGCCTTAGATAAAGAAATTGACCTATTGGGTACACCAGAAGATTGGATGGCGGAATGGAAATGGGATGGCATAAGAAGTCAGTTAATTTTAAGAAATCAAGAAGTTTTTCTTTGGTCTCGTGGTCAGGAGTTGATCAATCAATCTTTTCCAGAATTTGAAATTCTAAAAGAATTCGAAGGGTCTTCGTTTGTAATTGATGGCGAATTAATTGTAAGAACAGAGGACGGAATTCAAGACTTCAATGTATTGCAGAAAAGACTGGGAAGAAAAAAGCCAGGAAAGAAAACACTAAAAGATCACCCAGCACACATCATCGCCTACGACCTACTTGAATTGGAAGGCGAGGATCTTAGACATTTGCCGCAAGGCGAACGAAGAATAAAACTTGAAAAATTATTTACTGCTTTTCCAGAACAATTTCCTCTATCCATTTCTCCACTTTTGAATTTTAAGTCTTGGGAGGAGCTTGCTGAATTAAGGTCAATGGCAAGAGAAAAAAAGTCGGAAGGATTAATGCTTAAGTCCGTGGAGGGAACCTATAAAACATCTCGTAAAAAAGGAGATTGGTGGAAATGGAAACTAGACCCATACACCATTGATGCGGTGATGATTTATGCCCAGAGGGGTCACGGAAGAAGAACTAGTTTATTTACCGATTTTACTTTTGCTGTCTGGAAAGGCGATCAACTTGTTCCCTTTACCAAAGCTTATACTGGTCTTACCGATGTAGAGTTTCAAGAAATTACTCGTTTTGTGAAGAAGAACACTTTGGAACGTTTTGGTCCGGTATCATCGGTGAAGGCAGAGCTTGTTTTCGAGATCGCATTTGAGGGAATTGCAAAAAGTAAAAGACATAAATCAGGAGTAGCTCTACGTTTCCCCCGAATTAAAAGGTGGAGGAAGGATAAGCAGGCTTCTGAAGCTAACAAGATAGAGGATTTAATGTTTCTTTTATAAAAAACTGATAATCAAGTGTTTTTCGTTAATTTATTTTTTAACGTATTAAAAATACTTGTAATATGTTTTTCTTTTCCTACATTTGCTTATCGATTCAATTCTACCCCAGAAATAGTTTCAAAAAATAGATTTTTCCCTAACCGATTAAAATAAACCGATATGTTCCCAAGACATGTCTGGTGGTATCGACTGCTTGTATTACACGTTGTAGTACTTGCACTTATAGGCGAGGCCATTGCAAAAACCGAAGACAACCTTACTTATAGTGGCGGGCCAGGTATTTCCATTACCTGTCCTGCTGTCACTATAAATTTTGGGTTGACTTGTTCCACCCTTGGAGCTCCTGGAGCTCCTCCCAGCATTCCTTCTGAATTTTTAGATACGTCTCCCTCGGGAGATATTGCAGCGTTTGCTGGTGTGGGAGGAACGGTAGTTACTGCACCCGCTTGTGGTCCAGTTATTATCACAGCATCAGATACCGATAACTTTCCTTTATCAACTGGATGCGATGGATCACCACTAACACTTGCAAGAACCTATACAATTTATGAAGATGCTGACAACAGTGGAACTGTGGATGCAACAGAGATTGTAGAAACTTGTGTTGTGCAATACGTTATAGAAGATAACATTGCACCAACCTGGGATCAACCACTAGGAGCATTAAATGTAACGCTGGGATGTACTGAAACACCGGTTGCACCGACCGCCCCTACTGCAAGTGATAACTGTTCAAGTGTAGTTGTGAGTTTAATAAACGATCAAATTTTAAATTTCACATGTCAGACCATTTATAGATATACCTACCATGCTTCAGATGAATGCAATAATTTATCGAGCCAATATACAGTTGACATTATTTTAGAAGATAATACTCCACCAGTCATTACTATTCCCCCTCAATCCATCGAACAAAGTTGTGCTGATTTTTCAGATTTAAGTTTTTTTAGTCTTTGGCAAATCGAAGGTGGTTTCGGACAAGCGGTTGACATAGAATGTGGAGGATTTGTTTCTTGGTCTTCTACAATTTTAAATGAAACGGATCTTTGTGGTGCTGGATTTATCGCAGAAGTTGAATTTACAGCTTCTGACAATTGTGGAAACGAAACTACAGCAATAGCAACATTTACACTTATCGATGATGTTGCACCTACACTATTTACTATTAGTGATTTAATGTTAACCTGTCCGGATTTTATTGGCCAGAGTTATGACGAACAAATAGAAGAATGGCTCTTTTTTAATTCGTTCCCATCCCTTAATGAATGCAGTGAATATACTTTCACCAATGATTATGATGGAACTTTTGACCCTTGCCTAGAGGAACCTGAAATAATAATCTATACTGCAACAGATGCTTGTGGAAATGTTGCTACTCAAACAACGTCTATCCAACCTGATTTTAATACTTTTCTAATGTTATTTTGTCCATTTATCGATTGCACTTCTGATCTTTTACCGGCTGGACCTATAAGTGTAGAAGAGCTTCAGGCTTTAGGTGGTTTTGTCGATGGATGTGGAGTTGTTGATATTATTGTTTCTTATGACGGCGCGATAGTATGTGATGATTTTGTTACTGTTACAATAACAGCCACTGATGAGTGTGGGAACGTAGAATCATGTTCAGAGTCAATATTTTTGGACTCGACCCTAGATTTTTTCTGCCCACCAGACGGAGAACCATTGTTCTGTCTCAATGAATATCAAAGTTCAGGAACCTTAACTTCGGAGGAGTTTAATTTTAGTGGTGGATTTATATTCTCATGCGCTGATGTAACCATTAGTTATACGGATGATCCTCCAAATGCAGACCTGTGCACCGCAGGTACTGTTGTTACAAGAAGTCTTGTAGCAGAAAACAGCTGTGGTAATATTGAAGCATGCAGTTATACTTTTGTCATTGAACCCTTCGACTTTTTTGTAGGCTGTCCAGAATTTCTTGGTTTAGAATGTAACGAAGCGTTGCCTCCAAAAGCTACAACCGTTGCTGAATTTATAGCCCAAGGAGGTTTTATCGAAGGAAGTTGTTCTGCTCTAAGTATAAGCTGTGTTGATTCAGCAACACCTGATCCTTGTGAGCCATTTGTAGAAATAATAAGAACTTACACAATTACCAATGATTGTGGTCAAGAAGAAATATGTGAACAATTTTTCTTTATTGAATCAGAGATAGCTGTAAATATTATTAGTTGTCCACCGTCTCCACCAACTCTTGCCTGTGGGGAAGCACTACCAGCAAAAGCAACAACCATAACTGAATTCATGGCTCAAGGAGGATTAGTTGAAAACTCATGTCCAGCACTGAGTATTTCTTGTACTGATTCACCAACGGAGCCAGACTATTGTGGTCCTGGATCACAAGGAGTTATTATAAGAACATATACTATAACCAATGATTGTGGCTTATCTACAGATTGTAATCAAGTAATAACTTACTCTAGAGACACGCAAGCGCCAGTCCTTGACTGCGATCTAATTGATGGAATAGTAATAGAGTACGATAATGGTGGATATACTACTGGCGTTGATGATTGGATTGCCGCAAATGTATCAACATTAACCGGCTCTGGTTCAACTGACTGTACGGCAGTGAGTGTATCTACAGACTATGTGGGAAGTATCCCTTTCACAGGAAGCGGAACGATGGAAGCCATTAGCTTCATTGTTACCGACCAGTGCGGAAATATAAGTACATGTATGGAGACCGTGACACTGATTGGAGAGGTCGACTGTACACTAGAAATAGCTTGTCCGGCAACTCCTCCAACACTCGCATGTGGAGAAGCTCCCCCAGCAAAGGCAACATCACTTGCTGAGTTTATCACTCAAGGGGGAACCGTTACAACTTCAAATACAATAACTTCTGTTACATGCACTGACTCTCCTACTGTTCCAAACTATTGTCAGCCAGGACCAGGAGTAATAACACGTACCTATGTCATCGCAAATGATTGTGGGTTAGAAAGAAGCTGTGTGCAAACAATAAACTATGCAACAGATACCGAAGCTCCTATTGTCGATTGTAACCTAATCGATGGAATTGTAATCGACTTTGACAATGGAGGATATACAACAGGTGTCGATGATTGGATAAATACAAACATTGGAATATTAGCAGGAATTGGATCTTCGGATTGTTCTGGTGTTACGGTAACCACAGATTACATCGGGATGGTTCCGTTCACTGGCAGTGGGACAATGACCAATGTAAATTTCTTTGTAACAGATGCGTGCGGTAATACTGCTACCTGTACAGAAACAATAACTCTCATAGGAGAGGCTTGTGGGATAGGAATAGCCTGTCAAGGGTCTGTCTGTTTAAACCTTACAGGTTCGACGGTGAGCTTTGATGCAGCGTCTGCTGTTCTAGAAATAAATCCTACTTGTGATGGAGCACCATTTACTTATGGTGCTGCAAGAATGGTTGCTGGAACTTGCGGAGATCCAGGAACAACTCTAAGTCCGACCTTAGAATTCTGTTGTGATGATGCTGGGACTACTCAGATGGTCATGGTTCAAGTAACTGATTCTGGAGGATCGATGGCTACCTGCATGGTAGAGGTTGAGATCAAAGATGTAACTCCTCCTACATTTATAAGTTGTCCTAGCTCTCAATCTTTAGAATGTAACAGTGGTTTTGATTTGAATAATCTATCCATTTATGGGGTGGCAACAGCAGTTGATCAATGTGATGATGTAACTCTAATTGAAACCGTAACCAACACACTTAATGATTGTGGTGTAGGGACCGTAACAAGAACATTCACAGCCACCGATGATGCTGGGTTATCTGCTACTTGTAGTCAGGTACTGACAATAAACAATTCGACGCCATTTGATGATTCAATGATTGTATGGCCGACAGATGTAACCATAACAAATAATTGCGGAATTAATATTCCAGGTCCAGAGGTATTAGGTGTTCCTACCTACCCTACGGGCGTATGTACTAGTATTTTACAAGAACATGAAGACAGTCAATCTACGATTAGTGGTGGATGTGCCGTCGTTCAACGTACTTGGAAAATTTTGGACTGGTGTCAATTTGACCCAAGTGCTCCACAGGAAACGTATCTATTTGAAAACATTCAGTTAATCACATTCGAAAATAATAATGCACCATTGTTTGATGCATGTGAGCCACTTGTGGAAGAGTGTGGTAATGAGTTGACTTGCATGGGTATGTTAAGCTTATCAATATCAGCACAAGATGATTGTACAGCAGATAATGACTTAAGTTACGCATGGGAGCTCACACTTGAAAACGGCAACCAATTTATAGGTGCAGGAAACAGTGTTAACGGTCCATATCCTTATGGGGAACACACTTTGATTTGGAGTGTAGATGATGGTTGTGGAAATGTAGCTACCTGCACTCAGATTATACATATCAGAGACTGCAAGCCACCACAGGCGATATGCTTGTCTGGAGTCAATATCAACATTACAGAAATGCCAGGCATGGATCCAATGGTTGAAATATGGGCTACTGATTTTGATGCGAGTACTACTGATAATTGTACGCCAACAGATCAATTAGAATTTGCCTTTGATGCAAATTTTACACAGCCGTCATTGACTTTTAATTGTGCTCATGCTGGCACCACTCAGAATATAATCATGTATGTACGAGATGCAGATGGGAATGTAGGTTTCTGTAAAACGCATGTCGGAATACAAGATAATCATAACTTATGCGCTGGCTTTGTAGGAGGAGGTGATGACGAGGTAATCGTAAATGGTAGAGTTGCTAGAGAAGATAATACTTCGATGATGGAAGTAGATGTTATGATTAAGAATGAAGAGATGGAGATGCATTACATGACAGATGATCAGGGCTCGTATGCTTTTGAAAACATTACCATGAATGATGACTATGTTCTAGAACCTGATTTTGAAGGAGACATTCTTAATGGACTGACTACTTTAGATATCATTGAAATACAAAGACATATTTTAGGAATAGAAAGCCTTTCTAGTCCTTACAAAATAATTGCTGCAGATATAAATAGTTCAGAGCACATATCCGGTGCAGATGTTGTCGAATTACGTAAAGTTATTTTGGGTATACAATCTCAATTTAACAGTAATACGAACTGGAGGTTTTTAGAGAGTGCGTGGAACTTTGCAGATGAATCAGATCCTTTCCCAATAAGTGAGGTGATGAATATTTACAACCTAGATCATGATGCCCTTGGAATGGATTTCATCGGTATCAAAACTGGAGATGTAAACAATAGTGCGGTTATAAATAATCTCATCCCAGAGACTATTTCCAATAGATCCATCCAATCTTTGGTCCTGAAAAAGACCATAGAGAGGGGTTTCGTCCGATTAACAGTAATGAAAAGTGTAAACCTAACAGGATTCCAATTTGCACTAAACAGTAATCTTCCGATCGAGGTAGAAGAAATTTATTCTTCTGTCCTTGATCTAACAAAAGACAACTATCATGTTGACCAAAACACGCTTAAGCTAAGTTGGTCAGCCTCTGAGGAATTGCCTTTGGAAGAAGGAGACGTATTGCTAGAATTTAAATCCTCTAGTGATCAAACCTTTGCTTTACAGCAAAGCAATGCCAGCTTTAAGCCCGAAGCTTATGATGAGGATTTAAAGTCAGTGGAGATTCGTCTAGATGAAAATGTAGAGCTTGCATCCGATGGATGGGAGGTCTATAGAAATACGCCAAACCCATTCATTGACAAAACAGAGATTCCGTTTTATGCTCCGCATAGTACGAGTTTAAAGTTGACTGTATTTACAGTTGATGGTAAATTAATCTTTGAAGAAAACAAGGAGGTTTCCACAGGATACCAGACTTGGACTTTGAATGGTAATGATTTTGGAAACGTTCACGGTGTTTTATACTACAGGCTTGAGTCGGGAGAATTTAGCTCGACTCAGCCTTTTATTAAACTGAGATAACCTAGCCTTTCGAGGCACAACCTAACTATATAATCTGAACAGATTATAACCCCCCTTATTCTGATAATAGACTGAAAAGCTCTCCTTCGGGAGGGCTTTTTTTATGCTCCTTCTAAGATTGAATTCATTTTATCCCAAGCTACTTCAAAATCATCATCATACAATGATTGTTTTATGCTATTGCGCTCAGAATATTGGAGAAACTTTTTTTGGCTAGGAAACAACCATGGGTTTAAATCAGTGACCCCTTCTCCTATTAGGCTATTAATTCTAGCAGCTTGTAATGGGTGCATCGGTAGCACTCTATACTTCGATTTCTTAAGGTAGTATTTCGGATCTTTATCTTTTCTAAAAGAACCAGTCTCTACTAAATCATCTGCACAATTCGCTTGCTTACCTTTTGAGGTCAATTGTCTTTCAGAAGTTTTATCCTCGTCATAAATCACTTTTACTACTTCTTTACCATTTTGCCAACCTGCCTGTGTTTCATACACACCATCAAGTTTACCAAAAGTTTTCTCGCCAGACCAAAAACAATACATGGAATACGTTACTTCGCTTGTTGGATTGGTATTTAAAATATCTTGGAGTAATAAAATTTCTTGTGGAATCTGCATTCGCCTTTCGGCAAATGATTGATTAATTGCCTCCAAAACTCCCGAAGCAGAATAATTTCCACTCACACGTTTGGCAATGTTTTCTCCTTCAGAATTTACGATACGCACTACCGGATTGTTCCAACTTGGTTCTTTGTATTTTTCTAGAATTTTTTTGTCCTCTCCCCCTTTGTTATTAAAGATTGCGAGTGGCACAAAGTAGTTTTCAATAACATCTACAACCAAAGGGTTACTCAATACATTTTTACCATAGTTTCTACAGGTGGCACACCCTGGTACTTCTTGAAATAAAAGAAAAACAGGTTTGTTTTGTTCTTTTGAAAATGTTAGAGCTTCATCATAACTTCTATTCCAGTTGACTTCGCCAAGTTCCACGCTCTGACCTGTCAGCATTGAGCTACAGATTAAGAATAAAATTAATGTTCTCATTTATGTGGTTTTAGTGTCAATATAACTTTTAGCAGTTATGAATATTAACTCTTGAGAAAGAGAAGAAATTTCATCGTCATTCAGCATATCCTCAACAAATGCCAATAAGTCTTCTTCCGGATAGTTTTTAAAAATCTTCTCTGTCTTTTCTTCCCAGCTTCTTCCTTGCTCATTAAAAAATTTCCAATTGTTATCTTCTAATTCTTGAAAACGATCTGGGTCAAAGGTCGAATCTTCTTTTGCCGAAAGGCAGAAAAATAAAACCATATGAATAAAAAGCATGGTCTGTTTTTCATCCTCCGTTAATAATTTAAAATCCTCTCCAAGTAAGTAACCAGAAAATTCTCGCTCACCTGTAACAAACTCATGGATTTTAATTTCTACATTTTCAGAAACAAGATCAACTACTTTATCTATGCGTTCTTCATCAATCATAAAATGTCTTTAACTAGGAAGAAACCATCTTCGCCTTTTTTCTGATACAAGGGCATCAATACTCTGGCATCCGTCGGGCATAATATTTCTCCATTTTTATCTCGAGCCAAAAGCTCTCCTTTTTTTACTGCCTGAAAATTTTGGAAGCCTGGCTCCATTTTAAATTCATCATCTTCATTTACGGCATGTCTATGTATTAACTCTGTAACGTCTGGTAAGTTCTTAGAATATTCCAGTAAAATTTGATCATGAATGTTTTCAACATCGTCAGACTTCACACAACCTATACTTCTCATCAAGTTTATAATTGCTGCAATCGCACGGTTAATAGATTTATGTTCTTCATGTTGACCAGATTCAAAAGTTACCGCTATGGTATCTACTGGCATATTTTCCGTATTGAAATAATGTAAGGTTGTTCCTTTGATTCCTTTCAACATTCCTTTAACTACAGGTGCGTGTAATTTTTTTGCTAAGGCAAGACTTTCTTCTGACTCTGCAGGTATGCTAAAAATCCCTCCATGTGAAGAAGTTGTATGCAGGTCAAGTAAAAATAATTTTTGTGGTTTGTATAAATCAACCGCTTCTTGGATGGTATTTAAAATGTCTAGCATTTCGCGATCCTCTGTATCAAGACTTTCTAAAGGGGAGGTTCTAATTCTTGAAATATTGTTTTGGGACCACTGTCTATTAATGTCCTTATCAATAAACCTTTCATTTTTTTTATAGGCACTCATGTTGCCTATCATGCCAATGAAGTTTCCTTTAAACTGAAAGTCCAGGTTAGTAATGGGTTCAACTTCTAACATTTTTTCTAGAATGGCAATTGCCTTTAAACCCATTGGTTCATTTCCATGCATTGCACCTAGAACAATTAAGAGTGGACCTTTCTCCTTCCCGTGAAATTGTGCAATGATTCTTTCCTTGTCTAGTTTTCTCTTTTCCATGCCCATAAATATCTTGATGCAATTGACCGATGTGGTTGCCAATTTTCTGCAATCTCCGTCATATCAGTTAATAATTGTTTCTTGTCGCTTTTTAAATTGTACAGAGCTTTCATGGCAATCTGTACGCCTAAATCTTTCACCGGAAAAATATCGGATCTCTCCAGTTGAAATAGTAAAATCATCTGTACTGTCCATTCCCCTACCCCTTTAATTTCTGTGAGTTCTTTTAAAATATCCTCGTCAGATTTATCATCCCAATCTTTGTCTTTATATTTTTTTTCTAGAAACTCAATGGCAATGTTCTTCACATACTTTACCTTTTGATTAGAAAATCCGACAGATCTTAGTTCTTCATCCTTCTTAGTCATTAGGGCTTTAGCACTAAAGTTTTCTCTTCCCATCAATTTCAGAAATCGTCCATGTATATTTTCAGCAGCCTTCCAGGATATTTGTTGAAACACAATTGATTTCACTAGTTCATGAAATACGGTCTTAGACTTTGGCAACTCTAAAAATGAGTAATTTTTAACTACCATCTTCATGATCGGGTCTTTGGAAAGTTTAGCCTTGGCCTTTTTTACTTCGGATATATCCATCTACGATATTAGTCATTGATACTGTGAAATTAAAATATGTAAGCTATTTGGCATAAGATTTGAACCTTAGTATGAAAACCTCCTAGAGAAATGATTTTGCTACAGATTTTATTATGTCTGTGGTCTGAACCATCATTGTCTGTCTCTTCCCCCGAGATGGTTACGATTTCTTACATTGAGCAATATAAAGAGCTTGCCATTGTTGAGATGCATAGATCTGGTGTTCCTGCCAGTATTACTTTGGCGCAAGCCGTAATAGAAACTAATTCTGGTCAGAGCGATCTAGCCATCCAAGCTAACAACCATTTTGGTATTAAATGCAAGCGGACTTGGAATGGAGATACTTATTACCACAAGGATGATGATTTAGATTCCTCGGGTAAATTGGTGCCTTCTTGCTTTAGAGCTTATGATTCCGTGATAGATTCCTATGCCGATCATTCCAACTTCCTAAGAACAAAAGAGAATTATATTGCGTTGTTCTTATTAGATGGTAAAGACTATAAGAATTGGGCTTGGGGATTAAAAAATAGTGGCTATGCTACTAATCCTGAGTATGCTAGAATGATTATAAGAATAATAGAGAAATATAATCTAAATGCATACGACCATTTTCCGAACCCATTAAAATAAATATATTTACCCGACCAAAGCTGTTGATAATAGACTAAGAGCAATAAACCAATCTAAAGATTGTTTAATAGAATCCGAAATCAACCTAACTCTGGCCTTAATCGACCAGCTTTGGTTTTTCTTTTTTCCTCTGTGCTTCCTTACCCCATTTTCTAGTCCTTGCAATATCTATTGCACTGAAAATAGCGGTTCTAAACGAAGACAATTCAGCCATATTTTTTCCTACTAAATCATAAGCCGTACCATGATCTGGTGAGGTTCTTACGATTGGTAACCCAGCAGTATAGTTTACTCCAGAACCAAAGGTTAAAGCTTTAAACGGTACCAAACCCTGATCGTGATACATGGCTAAAATCGCATCGAATTTTTGAAACTGAGAAGTTCCAAAAAAGCCATCGGCCGGATAAGGTCCAGAAAGTAATTGGCCATTCTTTTTAGCTTCAACTATTACTGGTCTGATTAAATCTTGTTCTTCCTTTCCGATGTTTCCATCATCTCCTGCATGAGGATTTAAACCCAAGATTGCAATGGTTGGTTTTTCAATTCCAAAGTCCTTTTTCAAACTTTGTTCTAATACCTTGATTTTTGCGGTAAGTTTCTCCTTAGTTATCTGAGCAGTGACATCTTTAAGTGGCGTATGATTGGTAACCAAAGCAACTCTGAGTCCATCAGATACCATCATCATCAGAGATTCTTTAACGTTGAAAGCGTTTTGTAAGAACTCTGTATGGCCAGGAAAACCAAAATCGGCTTTAGCCATGGCGTTTTTATTGATTGGTGCGGTAACGATGGCATCGAGAAGTCCTTCTTTAGCGTCAGCTACCGCCTTTTCCATCGCAATTGCAGCAAATTTACCTCCTTCTGCTGTTGCGGTACCTGCTTCGATGTTGGCTTTATCATCCCAACAGTTCTTGATATATATTGTGTTATCCTTTAATCTTCCATTTTTATCGAAGTAGGTCGGATGGAAATCCTGTGCATTTACGATGTTACGATAGTAAGAGATTACCTTCGAAGATCCATATATCACGGGGATAAATTGACTACTTACCCGCTTATCTTTCAATGTTCTTATAATCAATTCGGGGCCGATACCGTTGATGTCACCGATCGTTATTCCAATCCTTAATTTATCCATTTTGATTCTTTTACTTATGTAAAAATAATTCTAAGTGTACCTTTGGCAAGTGAAAACCAAGAAAAAGTACGGCCAACACTTCCTAATTAACACAGGGATTAAGGAAAAAATCAATGATTCCATAAAATCTCTTGTTCCTGAAGGCTCCAATGTTCTTGAAGTTGGTCCAGGCCAAGGCGTTCTTACCAAATATCTCCTCAATGAAAATTATAACCTAAAGGTAGTTGAAATTGACGAAGATATGGTTACCATTCTTAATAGAGATTTACCGAGCCTAAAAGCAGATCAAATTATTCTTGGTGATATGATCCGAATGCCGATTGAAACATTTTTTGGAGCTGATAATTTCTTTTTGGTTGGAAACTTCCCCTACAATGTTTCTTCACAGTTATTGATTAAAATGTTTGAACATCACCAACGTATTCCGGGTATGGTAGGGATGTTTCAAAAAGAAGTAGCGGATAGAGTGGTCGCTAAACCAGGATCAAAAACTTATGGTATCCTAAGCGTACTCGTTCAATGCTATTTTGATTGCAAGAGATTATTTTTAGTTTCCAGAGGTTCATTTAATCCTCCACCAAAAGTTGAAAGTGCAGTTATACTTGTTGAAAGAAACGATGTTAAAGAACTTCCGTGCAGTAAAAAATTATTCAAGAGAGTAGTTAAAACAACCTTCAATCAGCGCCGAAAAATGATGAGAAATACTTTAAAGGAAGTTGTGCCAGAATCAGAGTTACTTCAAAAAGAAATTTTCACTAAAAGACCAGAGCAATTATCGGTAGACGATTTTATACATATTACACAACTAATAGAAAAAGAAATATCATGAGTTTAGAAGAAAAAATTAATGCTGATCTAAAGACAGCTATGAAAGAAAAGAATCAGGTAGCGCTGAGAGGAATTAGAGCTGTTAAAAACGCCCTTTTATTAGCCAAAACAGATGGTACAGGAAACGAAGTCACTGAAGAAATGGAGATTAAAATGGTTCAAAAGTTAATTAAACAACGTAAAGAATCTCTTGATATCTATGTAAAACAAGATAGAGAAGACCTAGCAAAGGTGGAACAAGAAGAAATTGATGTGATAGAAAAATATTTGCCTGCGCAACTATCTGCCGAAGAAATCACTCCTATAATAGAGGATATTATAGGAAAGACCGGTGCTGCAGGAATGAAAGACATGGGAAAGGTAATGGGGATGGCTAGTAAGCAACTAGCTGGTCAAGCAGATGGCAAAACAATATCTAATATTGTCAAAAAATTGTTAAGTTGATTTCAAGATATTTATCTTGTGACAATACAAACTATATTTACTAGAGGAGTAACCTGAAAATCCTAGATAGAGTAAGGGGCGGAAGCTGAAAAGTCTAAGAGTAAGCAAAAAACTTAAAATCTACTGATCATTATGAAGTCAATCTTTACGACTATTGCATTTTCGTTAATGATGGCTGTATGTGTAGGAACAACTGCCTATGCCATTCCAGTAAACGACACGCACCAACCAGAGCTTTCAGAATTAACTGTTGACCAAATAGTTAATATGACTGCAAGAGATTTCGAGGAAATTTCTGGGACCAACTTGAATTTACGACAGAAAGTTGTTTTCAAGATGGCACAAAACAAGCTTAAGAAAGCGCAAGGAAACGGATCTGAAGAACCAGACAAGGTTCTTATTTATGTTTTATGCTTTTTCATTCCGCCTTTAGCTGTAGCTCTTTTATATGATATAGGAAAAGAGTTCTGGGTAAATGTAATCCTTACATTACTTTGCGGACTTCCAGGTGTAATCCACGCCTTTGTAGTAGCCTCTAAATACTATAGATAAATTAACATACAATAGGAATGGGAATCAAGCGACTTTTTTTAGCCTTAAAATTAGTAGCTTATGTTCTCATTCCTATTTTTCTTTATATCCTCCCCGTTGACTTCTTTGATGGAAGTCAAGACACCTGTCTTTCCGTTTTACTTTTTGATCAGAATTGTTTTGCTTGTGGCATGACCAGGGCTATGATGCGTATGATTCATTTTGAATTTGATAACGCTACGGATTACAATGTTTTGGTCTTGATTGTTTTTCCATTACTAGCCTTTATCTGGGCCATGTGGTTTTTTAGCGACCTCAAGAAGTTCAGAAACTACTCCTCTGCTAAAACTTCGAATATCTCATCTAATTGATCAAAACTCTTTAGCCCAGTTTTAATTTCTTCTCCTCCCTCTAAACACATACACACCTCCGTTGGGAGCGCTTCAATTAAATTTATGGGCAGCGCATTTCCATGCAAATATACTTGATGACCAGACTCACGATATACTTGTTGATGTTCATGCTTGCAGATAACGATAATCTTTGTGTCCCTTATGAGTTCAAATTTATTTGTTTCATAAAAGACATGATCCATCGTTTTCGATAATTCCTCTGCTAATAATTTATCATCTATAATTACTCCAGATAGCTTCAATTCCGTGGAAGTTTCCTGAATAAATTCAAGATCATCGTGTCCAGAAAAATCGCCAATGAAAAGTGGTCCAGCCAACCAATCAATAATTTCTGTAACGTTTTTAGCACCTATAAAATTAATGCTGTCGCGTTTTAAATCAAAGCTCATATATCTCACCATCCACGCAGCAAAATATCTGGCGTCTGTCAAGTTCTGAACTGATCTAGCTAATACTTCTCTCTTCGTCATTGCAAAAATGGGTTGGTTCTTTTTTCATTTCCGATGGTTGTTGATGGACCGTGTCCGGAGTATACAATTACTTCATCACCTAAAGGAAATAACTTTTCTTTGATGGAACGGATTAAGGTATCATAATCACCACCTGGAAGATCCGTACGGCCGATGCTTCCTTGGAATAGGACATCACCTGCAATCAATTGGTTACTCCCTTTGTGGAAAAATGAAACACTCCCAGGAGAATGACCTGGTGTGAATAAAACTTCTAGTTCAGAATTACCAAAAGATAATTTTTCTCCCTCGGAAATGAATTCTTGAATTTCTGGACTGTCACTATAACTGATCCGATAAATATCTGCTGATACTCTAGCTGCTTGTAAAACTACCTTCTCTATCTCGTGCGCGACTAAGGGAAGATTATACTTATCAGCAATAAACTTATTCCCAAGAACATGATCAATATGACAATGTGTGTTAACCAACTTTACTGGAATCAAAGCTTTTGACTCAATAAAATCAATCAATAAACGTTCTTCTTCAGAGCTATTGCACCCTGGATCAATAATTACGCATTCCTTAGAATCATCAAATAATACATAGGTATTCTCCGAAAACGCGTTAAATGTAAATACTGCGACCTGCATCTCAAACCATTTAGTTCGCTAAATTACTATCTTTAAAAGAGAGATAATACTCATGAGGTTTTTAGTTCTACAAATATTTATACTATTAGGCTTTACTTACCCAGCTCTGACGCAGAGTATAAACACCAAGTTCGGTAAAAATCGGGTGCAATATCACGATGATTTCGACCAATGGGATAAATATGAAACAGAAAACTTTATAACCTACTGGTACGGGAAATCAAGAAATATTGGCCAAGCTTCGGTACAGTTAGCAGAGTTGGATCATGATGAAATTCAGAGAATTCTCGAACACAGAATTAATAAGAAACTTGAGATCATTGTTTATAAAGATTTAGCGGATCTAAAGCAAAGTAATTTAGGCAATGAGGACTCTTTTCACTCCATTACAGATCAGACCAAGGTTGTCGGAAATAAAATGTTCGTTTATTTTGATGGTGATCATCAAAATTTGCGAAAGCAGATAAGAAAAGGAATTGCAGGAGTCTATATTAATTCCATCCTCTACGGCTCAAATTTTCAAGAGCAAGTTCAAAATGCCATTCTTTTACACCTTCCGCAATGGTTTAAGTCAGGTTTAATTTCATATGCGGGAAGCACCTGGGATTATCAAATCGAAGACCAGTTGAAGGACGTTATAAAATTCAAGCCCAAAAAATATCTTGACTTTGAAAAATTGGCGGATGACTTTCCTGAGATTGCCGGTCACAGTATGTGGTACTACCTTGAACAGATGTACGGTGCTTCCAATATTGCAAATCTTGTATACCTAACCAGAATAAACAGAAAACTTGAAGAAAGTTTTTACTACATTTTAGGTGTAAGTTTTGAACAGGTTAAATCAGATTGGACTGAATACTACAAGGCGGGATTTAACATAGATTATGACGATGAAGGTGAACCAATCTCTGATATGGAAATTATACCATTAAAGAATAAGCGCAACCTTCCTTATACATCATTAGAACTAGATAGCAAAGGTGAATATTTGGCCTATGTTCAAAATGACAAAGGAAAGTATAAGATTTTCATTTTAGATTTAATAACAAGAGCGTCGCGTCAAATATTTAAAAACGGGACCAAAAATATATTCCAAGAAACAGACTACAATTATCCTTTACTTGCCTGGCATCCGACAGGAAGATATTTGTCGATAATTTATGAGCAACAGGATATAATTTATTTACGAGAAATTGATGTTGTAGACGGAGAGGTAAAAGAAACTACATTCCCAGAAAATTATCAGCGCATATATTCTTTTGACTATATAGACGGAGAGAACTTCTTGATTAATGGTTCTGTAGATGGATTCTCAGATTTATTTTCATTCGGAGTAAAAAGCCGATCGACAAAAAAATTAACTGAAGATTTTTATGATGACCTTGATGCAAGTATCTGTGAATATAAAGGAGATGTGGGTGTTTTGTTTTCTTCCAATAGAAACAACCTTGAGTTAAAAAAACAAAAACTGGATACCATACTACCTTTAGGTAATATGGATTTATTTTTCATGTCCTTAAAAAATCCCAAAGATCTCAAACTTGAAAGAATTACCAAAACACCCGATGTCTCAGAAAGAGCTGCACAGCATATTGAAGATGAAACATTTTTGTATCTAAGCCAAGAAGGTGGATTGAACCAAAGATATGTTTTAATCGATGGAGAAGCTAGACTGAATAGTGACTATGATAGAAACATACAAGAACATGCAGGAGCTGAAAAGAATGAGACTTATTTATTCCATCAGTTCAAAAATCAAAAACACTATTTAGTCAAAGACAAGTTAAACTTTGATGAGTCTCTGGATGGCGCTCCAAAGAGTAAATTTGATTCAAACAACAATAGTGATTCCCCAATCGTCATCGTCAAAGAATCTGAAGAAGTCCTTCCTGGATATAAATTCCAAAGTGAATTTGAAGATCCGAAAGTATTGGAAAACATCAATGAAAACTCCGATGAAATAGACGTTACAGCAAGGCAAGGATTTGATAAATATTTTTCAAATTACTTCTCTGAGGCTGTTCATGATGGCAAGCGGGTGATTAAGTTTTCACCCATGCGATCCAACGCCGCAAGATTACAATTTCGATGGTTTGACATTAAATCTAAGCTTGATAATGGAGTACTTTTTGAAGGCTTAGAAAGCTATTCGGAATCTGAGGAAGAATTAACTGCTCAACCATTAGGGCTTTTATTTAAGTCAGATATTAAAGATATTTTTGAAGACTATAAAATTCAGCTAGGGCTAAGAATTCCGACCAGTTTCAATGGTTCTGAAGTCTATGCAATCTTTGACAATAATAAACGATTACTTGATCATCGGTATGCTTTATACCGGAAAGCAGAAACAACGATTGTTCAGGCTGATTTTCTTCCAATCTTAAGAAATAGAAGAAATGCGATATTAGGTCTTTATCGGATAAAATATCCTTTTGATGTATATCGATCATTGAGCTTAACTGGAAGTTTGAGATTTGATCGATATCTGTCATTGGCATCGGATCTTGCTACTTTAAATCAAGATCAGGACCGAGAAAAAAGATTGACTCTTAAGCTAGAATATATTTTTGACAACAGTTACGATGTTGGATTGAACATTAAAAATGGAGGTCGAGCAAAAGCATATTTGGAGGCCATTAACGAGTTTGATCTTCAGGTAACCGATGGATTTGAGTTCTCTTTAAGTAATGGCTTTACAACGATTGCAGGGTTTGACGCAAGGTACTATGTTCCTATTTTAAGACATGCTGTATTGGCATTAAGAACCGCGGGAGCTGCTTCGTTTGGCTCAAAGAAAATGCTCTACTATTTAGGAGGCATGGAAGGTGCCTTAGGTAGCAGGTTCAATGATAACATTCCTATTCCTGGCAATGTTGATTTTTCATATAAAGCACTTGCTCCACACTTAAGGGGTTTTGATTACAACATAAGAAACGGGAGTAAATTTGTATTAGCAAATGCAGAATTAAGAGTGCCGTTACTAAAAATGTTAGGTGTTAAGAATGTAAGAGTTAGTTTTTTACGAGACTTACAACTGACTGGATTTTTTGATGCAGGAATGGCTTGGCATGGCAGTACTCCATTTGCTGAAGATAACCCTGTAAATAATGCTACACTTGAAAATCCACCAGTCGTTGTACTAAACGTAAGGTACTATAGAGATCCGTTAGTAATGGGAGTAGGCACAGGACTTAGGACAACTATCCTCGGTTACTTTGTTAAGCTTGATTATGCTTGGGGAATTGAAACCCGCGAATTCCAAGATCCAAAATTCTATCTTTCACTTGGAAAAGATTTTTAATCTGCGATTAATTCTCTTTTCATTTTTTCTATCCTATCCAAAAGTGTTTCTGAAGACATCTTTTCTCTGAGCCTGTCGACCATGATCGGAAATGAAAGCGGGGTATATTTTTCAGGAAAACTTATAAATATCTTTTGCTTTTGAATTTTCTGAAGTGCAGAGCGAATCCTCATTTCTTCCATCTGAAAAGATAAAACCTCTTCAAAGGTCTGTTGAAAAAGTAAATTGTCTGGTTCGTATTCCTGAAAAACATCGAAAAGTAATCGCGTACTTGTCCGTAAATGTCTATCTCTTTTTTCCTTGCCAGGGTAGCCCGTAAAAACCAATCCACTAATCATGGCAATGTCTCTAAACTTTCGGCGCGCTATTTCGACGGCATTGATGGTCTGCTGTATGTCCTGGTCCAAATTCTTTTGATCAAATAATTCATTACTGATGATTTCTTTGACATCTAATTTCTTATCAGACAATAACTCAAAACCAAAATCATTATAAGCGATGCTAAAACTTATCGGCAACATACGAGAAATACGTTGGCCAATCAAGGCAGCCATTCCTTCATGCACGTTCCGACCTTCGAATGGATACATAATTAAATGATAACCTTCCTTACTATGAAAATATTCAATCAAAAATTCTTCAGCTGAAGGCATCCGAGAATATTCCTCTTGCAGGTCGAAAAGAGGCAGTAGTTTTTTCATCTCGGGATCTTTAATCGTTCCCTCCTTATACTCATATATCTTGTCCCTGAGAACCTCTGCCATCTGCGAACTAAATGATAATCGTCCACCCATGTAGGATGGAATTTTACCAGTTTTCTTTTGAGACTTTTTGACTTGAACTACCCCGTCTTTCATTCGCACAAACTCAAGGGCTTGTCCAGCAAACCAAAACGTATCTCCTGGTGCAAATTGTGCAATGAACCATTCTTCCACAGTACCAATGTTTTTGCCTCGAGCGAATTTAACCTTCAACATTGCATCACTCACGATGGTCCCAATGGATAGTCTATGTTTTAGAGCAACTCCTTTATTGTTAACCAAGTAAGTTCCATCTGCCGTCACCCCAAGTTTATTATACTCATCGTAAGCCTTCAGCGACTGACTACCATGAAGTAAATAATGTAGCAGTTGTCTCCATTCTTCGCGATCAACAGATTCATAGGCAAAGGTCTTGGTTACTTCAGCATACAGTTCTTTCTCTTTGAAACCGCCACCGACTGCTCTGGTCATCATGTACTGAATCAAAACATCCCAAGAACGAATGAAGGGGATGCGGTCTTCAATTCTGTGTTCCTTTATGGCCTTTCTGAGTGCCGCTGATTCAATCAATTCTAAAGTATTGGTCGGCAGGAAAAATATTTTACTAGTAGCTCCTGGGCGGTGTCCCGATCTTCCTGCTCGTTGGATAAATCTTGAAACTCCTTTGGGACTGCCGACTTGAATGATGGTTTCCACCGGTCTAAAATCGACCCCCAGATCTAAGCTCGAAGTACAGATAACTGCCTTCAGTTTTCCATCATACAGATTTTCCTCAACCCATGATCTTATTTCAGAACTTATAGAACCGTGATGCATGGCCATGATCCCTGCCAAGGAGGGTTCGGCTTCCAATAATTTTTGATACCAGATTTCACATTGTGCGCGGGTATTGGTAAATATTAACGTGGATTGAGAGTTCTGGATTATTGGAATCACTTTCTGTAATAATACAATTCCAAGATGACCAGACCACGGGTATCGCTCGATCTCATCTGGCAGAATTGTTTCAACCTTTATTTTCTTTTTGATATTCGCCTTTATCAAGACCCGTTTTTCGTGATCGCCGGGACCAAGTAAGACATCCATGGCATCTTCTAGGTTTCCAATAGTTGCACTTATACCCCATACCGTTAATTCCGGATGGATCGACTTCAGATATGAAAGAAATAGTTCTGTCTGTACCCCACGCTTAGAACCTATTAATTCGTGCCATTCGTCAACGACGACATTTTTACAAGTATCAAATATCTTTTTTGACTTTTTAGAGGTCAGAAAAATGTGCAGACTTTCTGGAGTGGTAATTAAAATCTGAGGCGGGTGAGTAATTTGTTTTTGTCGATCAGAAGTCTTGGTGTCTCCGGTTCTCACTCCAACTTTCCAATCGAGTCCATATCCTTCAATTGCATTTTCTGCCGAAAGTTTAATTTCTTTGGCCAAGGCTCGGATGGGCGTAACCCAAATTAATTGTAATCCCTTTGGTGTCTTTTTTGACTCAATGTAAGGAGCAAGAACAGGGAGCAGGGTTGAATAAGTTTTTCCACTTCCGGTAGGTGCGTTGACAATTCCGCTATATCCTTCGAGCTGATGTTTCCATGCCTTCTTCTGAAATGGAAAAGCCTTCCATTCTTTTTCAATGAACCAAGACTCTATTGCATCAATATATTCCTTCGTATTTTTCAAACAAATAATTTTGATGGAACTTCAACAACTTTGTTTTCAGCAACCACATACAGTTGATCCGTTAATTCAGGTTGGAGAATGTGTAAGCCCGTAAATACTCCGAAAGCTGGCAGAATTCCTACCCTTTCACTAAATGAAAAACAGGGTACTCGCATGGATTGTCGAGCTGGTCCGACTAGGCGTAAGCCCGGGTGTATATGTCCGCAAAGTGTATATAGATCTTCGACGACTTCATCTGGTTCGTGGGTCAACAAGAAGGGTCCCATCGGTAAAGCGTAATCATTGATGCTGAGATTGGATCTATTATAATGTGATTGTCTAAGAGTGTCATGATTTCCTTTTACGAGTATCCATTCCGCTTGCGCAAATCTATCCGTCATTAGAATAAAGTTCTCCCATTGATCATTATAATCACTGTGAAATAAATCTCCGAGTATGATGACTTTTTTTGGTTTTAAACGATGCATCAATCGAGAAATAGTCTGCCAATTTTTGTCTTCCGCTTGTGGAGGAAGTGCAATTCCTGATTTACGAAAGTGTGCCACTTTACCTAGATGAAGGTCTGCCAAAAGCAAGGTAGATTGTGCTGGCCAGAAAATTGCTTTTTCTGGTAGGAGTTGGAGGGTTTCGTTTTGGAGTTCTATGGATATGTAACTATGCTCTATCACGTCCATAAATGTAATCAGAAGTCTTTTCCTTATTACAAAAGAGAAGTAAATAATTAATGCTGCTTTAGAACCTATCCTAAATTTTATTACAAAATTCGAGGATTGTTTGTAAAACTTTTATCCTTTTAATTCGATTATATTTGCAGCGCATTTAATGTAAGTATGATTAAAACAGACATATTAATAATTGGGGCTGGACCTGTAGGACTTTTCACTGTATTTGAAGCTGGGCTTTTAAAACTAAACTGTCATTTAATTGATGCGTTACCGCAGGTAGGTGGTCAATTAAGTGAAATATATCCTAAGAAACCAATCTACGACATACCAGGATATCCATCAATCCTAGCTGGTGATTTGGTAGACCGACTTATGGAGCAAATTGAGCCCTTTAAACCAAAATTTACACTTGGTGAAAGAGCTGAATCCATTGAGAAAATTGATGGCGATCGATTTATATTGACGACTAACAAAGGAACGAAAATAGATGCTGGTGTTATTGCCATTGCCGGTGGTCTCGGATCGTTTGAACCAAGAAAACCACCAATACCTGGAATTGAAAAATTAGAAGACAAGGGTGTGAACTATTTTGTGAGAGATCCTGAGCTTTACAGAAATAAAAAAATTCTGATTGCCGGTGGTGGTGATTCTGCCCTTGACTGGACCATCGAGCTTGCGGAAATTGCCTCTCAGGTAACACTTGTTCATAGGCGAACCTCTTTCAGAGGTGCATTAGATAGTGTAGAGAAAGTAACAGAACTTGCGAAAGCAGGTAAAGTAAATTTAGTTACAAAAGCACAAGCCATCGGAATCCACGGAGAGGAAAAACTTGAGGGAGTAAAAATTAAAACCGAAAACGAAGAAAAAGATTTAGATGTAGATTACTTCATCCCACTTTTTGGTTTATCTCCCAAACTAGGTCCTATTGCAGATTGGGATTTGAATATAACAAAGAATGCCATTGAAGTTGATACTTTAGACTATAGCACAAATGTTCCTGGAATCTATGCCATAGGTGATATCAATACCTACGAGGGTAAATTGAAGTTGATACTTTGTGGATTCCATGAAGCAACGCTCATGGTTCAATCTGCATTTAAAAGAATTTATCCAGATCAAAAATTAAGTTTCAAGTATACGACTGTGACTGGAATTGAAGGTCTATAGAAGACCTAAATTGAAACTTTTATTTGAACTAAAACGTCTGAATTAAAAAGATTGTGGAAGAAGATAACATCATAAAAATATCGGTAGAAGACAGAGAAGGAAAAACCCACTCTCTTGAGGCACCGACAGACATGGCTTTAAACTTAATGGAAGTTATGAAATCCTATGAGCTTCCAGTTGAAGGTACCTGTGGCGGTATGGCATTATGCGCTTCGTGTCACTGTTATGTTTTATCAGACCACGATCTATCAGAAGCCTCCGAAGCAGAAGAAGACATGCTTGATCAAGCCTTTTTCGTGGAAGACAATAGTCGACTTAGTTGCCAAATTAAATTATCAAAAGAGCACAACGGTCTTGGAGTAAAACTTGCCCCTGTTTCATAAAAAAGGGAGCTCTTCCGAACTCCCTTCACATTTTTTCAACAGGTTTTTTGTCTATGATTTATTCATCATGTTTTTTATGAATCCTATCACAGTCATGACAACACCACCTCCTGCAACACCTCCACCGACACTACCAAGAATACTACTCAAGTTCATTGATTCGCTAGCAGCAGCAGCGCCCATTTCCGGAGATAACATTCCCAGTAATGAAGCACCCAATCCTCCCCCAGCGATACCCGCTACAGAATTCCATAAAGTGCCCATGTTGGCATTTTTCAATAGAGCTCCGGCGAGGTTACCTCCGAGCGCTCCGCTTGCCAATCCAATAATAGTTCCTAACATTTTTCCATTATTTTGATTAATAATGGTTTAATATAAGAAAATTATACCCCAATAGAAAAAAGCCAAACTTAATTTTGCCTAAAATCAAATAGACAATTTAATTATTTTGTATCATTTGTATCGCTCTACCAGGTGTATATGGTGCATCAGATTCTTCCAATTTTTTCTCCAGCACTGATAAATCATTTTCTACCAAGCTTTGTAATTCTTCAAGCAATGGTTTGAACTCTTCCTTTGCTATTGCATAACTCATCTTATGTGTCTTTGTTGGGTTTGAGGTAGAATATTTTTGTTCATACTCAATCCAACCTATACGCCCAAAGGGGCTAGGGGGCTGATCCATATCTAGAGTTGTCTTAATTCCATCTCCATACATTTTCGTTCGTACCTCTTTCAACTTTTTATCCAATTGGTAATAATCTGAATACAACGCATCCATAGGGGTCTCCGCCCTAATGATCGCTTCTCTAATGTGCTTCATCTTATTATTTACTTCTCTAAATAAATGAGATGCACCTTCCATACTTCTACTTAACTCGGCAACATCGCGCTGGAAATCTGCTTTTTCTGACCGATCATCTGCAGGCAAAACAGCATTATCTAAGGCCTTAACCTTAAACTTTTGGTCTTCGCCAATGCTCGTAAATACTCCTTCTTTCAACAAAGCCATACTTACCGTATAAACGCCAGGCGGGACCAAAGTTCCTTCTGATTTTCCAGCAAATGGATTATAAAAAGCAGGGCTTGAAAAACTTATCGGTTCTTTTGAAGAATACCTCAGATCCCATTCCATTCTTTGTAAACCCTTACTTGGCTTTTTGGTAATTTTGCGAACAACCTTACCTGAGGAATCAGAAATACTGAAAATTAACTGAGCTGCAGTCTCTTCTCTTTCTTGCTTTAATTCTTCATAGGTCGGATATTTATTACTCTTTTTATCCTTACTTTCTTCGGATTCCTTTTTACGTCTTTGATCTTTTAAGCTCTTTATATCTTCATTATAATAGTAAGGGATCATGGCAACTGGTCCAAGGTTGTCCCCAGAATAAAAACTATCCCCTTGAAAAGCCTTTCCTGAAAGCCCTAGTGGTTGCGCATATTCATAAACCAAGGCATCTCTCACAGGAAAAATCCCTGCTTCAATGTTATCACCTCCTTTCAATTGTCGCAATACACTATAGTCATCAAGCACATAAAATCCTCTACCAAAGGTTCCTAATACCAAATCGCTTTCCCGTCTTTGGATTGCGATATCACGCACAGCAATGGTCGGTAATCCTCCCTTTAATTGCTTCCATTCTGAACCTCCATTAGGGCTATAAAATACTCCGAACTCCGTCCCACAAAAAATTAAATCCTTATCAACGTGATCCTCCTCAATTGAATAGACACTGCCTTTCTCTGGAAGGTTATTACTAATCTTGGTCCAGCTTAACCCTTTATTGACACTCTTTAAGATATATGGTTTGAAGTCCCCATATTTATGGTGGTTGAAAGCAGCATAGATTACATTAACATCATGTTGAGAACAATAGACCGAGTTTACATAACTTTGACTTGGTACACCTGAAATGTTATCTACTTTTTTCCAAGTGTCTCCTCCATCGTTTGATATTTGAATTAATCCATCATCAGTACCTACTACCAATAAGTTTTCATCTACTGGAGATTCTGAAAAGGCCACAATGGTTCCATAAGGAGAAGTCGATCTATTTTTAGCTACAGCTTCCATACTCCATACTCTATCCATTATTTTAAGTTCGTTTCGATTCAATTGTCTAGTCAGATCATCGCTTAATACATCCCAACTATTCCCACGATCATCAGATCTAAATAATTTATTAGCAGCAAAATATACGCGACCCGATTTATGAGGACTTACAGCTAATGGCGCATCCCAATTCCATCGATAGGCATTCTCATCTTTTCTTTCTTTGGGTTGAATACCAACCTCTTCTCCACTCTTTCTGTCATATCTTACCAGTACTCCATATTGTGATTGGGCATAAACGATGTCTGGGTTTTCAGGATCAACCTGGCTCTCGAATCCATCTCCACCATGTGTTACAAACCAATCTGAATTCATAATTCCATGAGAAGTATTTGTTCTACTTGGACCACCTAAACTGAAATTGTCTTGAGTCCCTCCATAGATGTAATAAAATGGTTCGTCATTACTTACGGCAACTTTATAAAATTGAGTTACTGGAAGATTTGGTTTAAAATCCCAGGTCTTGGCGGCATCCCAAGTCTCATAAATTCCACCATCACATCCTACCAACCAGTGATCATTGTTGGTTGGGTTTATCCAGATACAATGATTGTCTACATGCTTTGTATCTTCTCCTGCGACTTTAAAGTTTTTACCTCCATCATGACTTACATGCATCCAGGTATCCATAGCATATATTCTATTTGCATCTATTGGGTCCGCTATTATTTCTTGATAGTAATTTCCACTCGTTACGTAGGAACTTTGTTTTTCCCAACTGACTCCACCATTCGTCGTTTTAAAGAATCCAGATTTGCCTTGAGCGGCTTCAACAATAGCATATACGGTCGAAGGGTCAGCAGGAGAAACCGTTAGTCCAATTCTACCTAAATCAACACTAGGCAATCCTCCATTTACCTTATTCCAAGTGTCTCCGCCATCAATACTTTTATAAATTCCAGAGCCTGGCCCTCCGCCCAGGTAAGTAAAGACATGTCTCGC
This sequence comes from Saprospiraceae bacterium, assembly GCA_020627785.1. Taxonomy (GTDB): domain Bacteria; phylum Bacteroidota; class Bacteroidia; order Chitinophagales; family Saprospiraceae; genus JAHDBF01. The sequence continues at coordinate 173,672 of JAHDGF010000002.1, read as the reverse complement.
TCTTTGGTGAGAAGCTGCATATAAAATATCGGGATTACTTGGGTCGATGATTAAATCGCTGACTCCAGTATAAGCATCAATCTCTAATGTCTTATTCCAAGTTTCTCCACCATCTGTGCTTTTGTATAAACCCCTGTCTCCTCCAGAATTCCACAATGGACCAATGGCTGCGACCCAGATGGTATTTGAATCATCTGGGTGGACAATTATCTTTCCAATATGCTCAGAGTCTTTCAACCCAACGTTTTTCCAGCTAGCGCCGCCATTGGTAGATTTATAGACACCGTCTCCGTATGCTACTGATCTTTGATTATTATTTTCACCGGTCCCAACCCAAATGGTCTGGCTATTATTAGGGTCCATTGTCACACAACCGATAGAATAGGTTCCTTGCGAATCAAAAATAGGTGTGTACGTCGTTCCTGCATTAATTGTTTTCCAAACACCTCCAGAAGCTACAGCAACATAGTATTCTGAAAAATTATTAGGATTCACGGCAAAATCAGAGATCCTTCCAGAGGTCATGGCCGGACCTACATTTCTAAAATTAAGACTTGATACGGATAGCTCTTCAAGAGGCGATTTAACAGTTGATGTCTCTGTCGCATTTTTAGATTTTTTCTTTTGTGCAACGGCCTCACTGCTTAAAATCAAAAACCCAAATAAAAAAATTGAGATAATTAGGGATGTTTTTTTCATGATATCATATTGTGTCCCTAATGTACAAAATGTAGACCGCTGTATAAACCACTTTTAATCTTCCTTTAAAAATTAATGGATATACGACTTGCAAAAAGAATATAGCAAAAATGTTAAAATGATATAATTATCTTAGGACAGCATATTGACTTGCTTCGTTCCTAAAGAAATCACCCTTATGAAAAAGTTATTATTTATCCTTTTCTGTTGCTTTTCGTTTTCTGCGCTTTCGCAAATAAATTCATATACCTATGAATTAACCAATTGTTATTACGAAAATGCAATCATGCATGATGCCGGTAATGGAGCTTTGCTAGTCGTGGGTAAATGCAATAAAGATTTTCACTCGGTTGCTCTGATAGATAGTAATATGCAAGAAAAATGGGTGCTCAATTTAATGAGGGAAAACCAAGCAATTAATTCTGATCTCCAATCTGCATTTATTACAAAGACTGAAAATGACTCTATTATAACTATAGGCCTAAACTATTTCTCCAATCTTATTCTAGAATATTCATTCACTTTTTTAAACATAAACCTAAATGGGCAAATTCTAAATCAGAAAAGCTATAAATCACAAGCGCTCTCTCGTTTAACCAGTCTTACCTATAACCCTTGGGACAACCAATACCTAGCAAGCACTATAAATTCAAATGGTTATTCTAGTATTTTAAAACTAGATTCTTCACTAGATATTTTAAACATACAAGGATACCGTCAAAGTACAGGCTCAATTTTAAAAATTGATCAAATCATGGTAGAATCAGATAGTACCACCATAGTTATTGGAAATACGAGTGGTGCCTTTGATCTTATTACTTCAATTTTCATGGCAAAAATGGATAGCGTTGGTAGCCTTAAAAATTTAAATACCTTTTCTATTATCAATGATGAAACTCCCCCTGCCCTATATTATGACGAAACTTATGGATACTACTTAACTTATTCTGTCAAGAATGAAAACACTGCTGGGATTATTAAGCTTACTAACGACATGGAACCCATTAGAGCTGTAAATCTCAATTTTACACCCACTGAATTTGAATTAAATCAAAGAAATAATTTAATGTTTGTAAGTGACTCATCAATGATCATGTGCAGCGGAATTTCTATGTTTGATATCCATCCGGATTTAAGTAAATTAAATAAGAGCTATACCGGGAATTTTGAAGGCTTCATACAAGGGGTCAAACTACAAAATGGCGAATATAGAATACTATCGATGCTTGGAGTTTTACCCGCAAAATTCTATGATGATTCGAACTTTTGTATTCGCAAAGCATCTTCAGAGTTAGGTGAAATTGGAAATTGTTTATCAGAAGATTTAAGTATAGAATTAGATAGCCTTTCCCTTTTAACAGAATTTCTAGAGTTTGAATCTGTAAATCATGAATACAGTTTAGTCCAGGATTCCTTAATTGTTTCTAGTCAAAAATACATCATACATAATCGATGCTTTGAGGTGGCTTCAAATATAATAGAAAATAGTCTCGAAGATCAAATACACATTTTCCCAAATCCTTCTTCGGATGTATTAACCATAAAGAGTGATGAAAAAATAATCAAAGGCTATAAGGTGTATTCCTCGATTGGTGAGATGAAAACTTATCAATATTTAAGACAAGGAAGAATGCACACTTTGGATTGCTCTAGTTGGCCAAATGGCATATACTACATACTAGTTGAAACAGTAGATTCGAACATTATGAAAAAGCATGTTATTGCGCGTTGATAATTTACCCTTTCTTATACTAGTCTACAGAAAAGACACATTTGCGAAAGCTGAAAAGAATATTATTTTACCCAAGCAACTTTTGTCTTAATATCTTCACGTACAGCTTTCGAAGGTAGGTTCGGAACTGTAACACCTAAATACATTAAACCATAACAGCGCTCTCCTTCCTCTAGATACGGAAAGGCATTCTTTCCAATAATCATTCCTGGCGAACTCCAATAGCAACCAAGGTTCATTGCCGTACAACTTAAATACATGTTCTGAACCGCACAGGATAAAGCGGCTAACTCTTCCCATTCTGGAATACGTTCCTCCGGATCTCTTCGAACACATAAAGCGATGACATGACTAGAAGACAATATTTTTTTAGAAATTCTCTTCTTCTTATTTTCATTGTACTTTTCTGGAGAAATTGTTTCAGTATATCGATTGGACATAAAATCAGCCAAACCTTCTAACGCAGAACCAGTAAATACCTTAAATCGCCAAGGTTCTGTATTTTTATGATTAGGAGCCCATTGTGCATTTTCCAGAATAGTTTCTATGTCTGCTTGTGATATCTTTTCATCCGTGAAGGTACTCGGAAAAATAGATCGTCTACGCTTGATAAGATCTGTCAAAGAATGAATGTCCATGTTAGATTTTTTCAATTTAGTGTTTTGAATATATGCTAATTTAAGGTGCTGGCTTCTGCAATTCCAATCGCCTCTGACTCTCCAACAAATTTCTCTAAAACCTTGAAAAAATTAATAATATCTTCTTTAGAATTTTGGGCATTTATAGTGACAAACCTCACAAACTCATCTTCTTTATACGATCCATAACCGACCAATAAAGACGACTTTTCATAAAGAGCTGTACATAAATCACGGGCCGGAATTCCTTTATAATTAAAACATACTGAAATTGAATCCTCAAAGCTATACAGGGTATAATCCGGGTTAGACAAAATATATTCTCTTGCACAATCTGCAAGATCAAACTGGTGATCAACGATACGCTCTAAACCTTCGCTACCCACACTTTTCCATAAGGTCCAAAACTTTAAAGCATCATTTCTTCTACCGCATTGAATGGAAATTTTTCCTAAGTTAAAGTCATCTTGATCTGTTTGATATAGATAACTAGCATCATTAGAAAATGAATCATGTAGATTTTTTTGATCCTTCACAACAATGATCGAACATGACAATGGGGTTCCTATCATTTTATGAGCATTGACACTGAAAGAATCTAAAAGTTCAACCCCTTTTATAAGGTGTTTATATTTCTCACTCCATAAAACTGAACCACAATAGGCGCCATCAACATGAAGCCACATCTGGTATTTATCACATATCTCTTAAGTGGAAGAATGGGATCAAAAGCACCTAATACCGTCGTTCCAGCAGTACAATTTATCATGATGGGACGGAAACCATTCTTTACATCCTCTTCTACTGCTTGCAATAAATGTGGAACACTTAATACACCTTTATCATCTGTTTCAATATATCTGACTTGATCTCTTCCTATACCAAAGAAAGCGGCATTCTTGGCTATGCTATAGTGAGATTCAATGGAGGTATAAATCGTCATCTTATTGCTCACCCCAGAATAACGTACTGAATTATCGTGGGCATCTCGAGCCATCAACAAAGCCATAAAATTAGTCATTGAACCTCCAGGAGCAATGGTCCCATTGGATGATTCATCCCAGCCTATAATATCACATATCTTACGGATGATGACCTTTTCTACGCCAATCTGTGGACCAGCGGCCTTATAGGTATACATACTGTTATTTAACATTACAGCAAGCAGATCGCCTAGTACCGCTTTATCGTTTCTCCCTCCAAAAAGTTGATTAAAAAATGCTTTGGTCGCTGTCTTTGGTGATTTTAGCACTAAATTTTTGAGTGATTTCTTGAGGTCCTCATCTGATATTCCTTTTGTCTCTAATTTAATATCAATTTCATCAAGTAAATCCTCAGAAGAAATATATTCTGCTACTGGATTGACCTCCTCTTCTTTTAATAACTCCAAGGATATTTCTTCAAATACCTTCAATGTATTCCGCATACTAACTATGGTTTAAAACTATGGATAAGATAAATAGTGCTTCTATTCAGGCAGAATAATTCTATTTGAGTAGATGGCTTTAAGATTAAAAGCGAATTTGGCAGTCAAAACCTGTGTTATTAGGGTTTTGCCATTTTATCATACTCGTTTGATCAAGAAAAACGATCCTTGCACTTTAATTCCTCATATAAATAACCTCAAAGTTTGCATTAAGTTTTATTAGCTTCATGTCATGGAAAATTCTAAAGCAATTTTGCTATTACATTGCCCAAACCAAGAGGGCGTTATTGCTGCAACTACTGCATTTATTCACGACAACAATGGTAACATTGTTGCCCTAGAACAGCATGTTGAAGAGCTTGAAAAAGAACTCTTTATGAGGATTGAATGGGAGCTTAAAAATTTCATCATACCGGCTGAAAAGATTGGGGAATTTTTTCAAACCTTAGTTGCAGATAGGTTTAAAATGAAATGGAGACTTGAGTTCAACAATAAGATACCAAGGATCGGTTTATTTGTATCCAAATATGCTCATTGCTATTTTGATATCTTATCTAGATATGAATCGAAAGAATGGAAGGTCGAAATTCCTTTGATTATAAGCAATCATGATAAATTTGAACATGTGGCCAAGAGGTATAATATTCCATATTATCATATTCCGATTACAAAAGAAAATAAAAAGGAAGCAGAGCAAAAAGAGATTCAATTACTAAAAGAACATAAAGTAGATCTCATAGTCCTTGCCCGATACATGCAAGTAGTTACCAGTGACTTTATAAGTGAATTCCCTAATAAAATAATAAACATTCACCACTCTTCTTTACCTGCCTTTCCTGGTGCCAAACCATATGACTCGGCATACAAAAGAGGTGTAAAACTTGTCGGAGCCACGGCCCACTATGTCACAGAAGATCTTGATGCTGGACCTATAATTACTCAAGAGGTTATACCAATTTCACACAAGGATAGAATTAGAGATTTAAAAAGAAAAGGAAAGAATACCGAGAAAATTGTATTGGCAAAGGCTGTAAAAAAACACATGGACCATAAAGTGATTCCATACAAAAATAGAACGGTAGTTTTTGCTTAGTTAAGAGTTATATTCCTTCAGCGCATACTTCAGACAGTTCATTGCTTTTTTAAGTTTTTCACTGTTTAAAACATAGGCAATTCTAACTTGACCTTTGCCCTTTTCTGCATTAAAATAAAAGCCAGAGGCAGGAGCCATCATCACAGAGCAATTGTCTCTTCTAAAGTCTGTCAATAACCACTTACAGAATTTTTCAGAGTCATCAATCGGTAATTCCACAATATTGTAGAATGCTGCATGTGGTTTGTAATAAATCGCTCCTTCAATTTCTTGAAGTCCAGAATACAAAAGCTCACGTCGCTTTACATATTCTTCCCGCGCTTTTTGAATGTAATTCCCAATCCCTTGATAACAATATTCAGATAGTTTTTGACCAAAGTATGGTGGGCACAATCGCATCTGGGCAAACTTCAAAACACTTTCTTGAATTCTTCTATTCTTTGTTACCAGAAAACCTACTCGCGCACCACAACTACTAAAAACTTTTGATACCGAATCAATAACAATCACATGATCTTCATAGCCACTAAAGTTTAGGACAGAATGAAACTTGCCGTCGTAGCAAAATTCACGATACACTTCGTCTACAATTAAGAATAAATTCTTTTTTACAACGAGTTGCATTAAAGACTCTAAATCTTCTTTTGTATATAATTGACCCGTAGGATTCCCTGGATTGCATAATAAAATTGCCTTAGTCTTATCCGTTATCTTAGCTTCAAAATCAGAAAGCTTTGGCAGAGAAAATTGATCTTCTATCTTACTCGTAACGGCTACAACTTCCACTCCACTGATGGTTGAGAAGCCTAGGTAATTTGCGTAGAAAGGTTCTGGGATGATGACTTGATCATTTAAATCACACGTTGCCATTAAGGCAAAATTTATCGCTTCAGAGGCTCCGGTCGTGACATACACATCTTCAAAATCAATAGACGGCGAAAAGTTTTTATAGTAATCAGCCACAACCTTTCTAAGTGATTCTAATCCTTCCGATGGCCCATATTCTATAATCGGCACCTGATCTTCCTTCATCTTTTGAAGTGCACTTGGTGGCGTTGGAATGTCGGGCTGACCAATGTTTAAGTGTAAAATCTCGACGCCTTTAGACTTCGCCTCACGGGCATAGGGCATTAAACTTCTAATTGGGGACCATGGAAGATTAAGTCCACGACTTGAGCCTAGTTGCTTTGTATTTCTTTCAGATAATAATTCCACTTGTTAATATTGATAGCTAAAGTTATAAACGTTTTTAATTATTTAAATGCTTTCGCAAATGTGCATTTAGAATTAAATGTTTAAATACCAATATTAAGCCTGACTTAGGTTTTTGCTAATAACAGACATAAAAAGTCTTCCATCATAATAGAAATCTAAGGGGCGAGATTTAAAATGTGCAAGCATCTATTATTACTTCAAGTATTGCTCCGATTTTAGTCTCAAATCCCGATTCTAAAGTAACTTCATTTACTGCTTTCAATTCTACATTATTACTTTCAATCGAAGCACTGCATTCAATATAATCAGATGCCTCATATCCCCCAGAAGGTAAAATATATTGATGTAATTCCATGGATGTATTACAGTTAGGGCAAATGGTACTACAATCATTAAAGTTTTCTTCATAAATGATTGTTCCATTATCAATAAGTTTGACCCAATCTGCACTTCCAGATCCCTTGAATGCAATTTTAATTCCTCTAAGGTTTCCTAATAGTTGTGTATAACTAATGTTTCTCAATAAAGCATTATTCCGATAGACACTAATACTATTAGAACTAAGCTCTAGTTTTAAATCACTAAAATTATTGGTATTAAATTGTAGTGCGCTTAAGTTATGGCTTAGTCCTGTTTGATAATTATCTGAAGTCCCAATAAAAGCGAATTCTTCGCAAGAAGTAGCAGTAGTCATAAATCCTACCGCAGCATAGTTATCTTCACCAAATAACCACATCTCCATATCATAACAAAAAATTCCACCTTCCGAAGCTGGGTTTTTTAATCTTGCTTCAAGAACAATTTCATCACCACTAACATTAAAGTTATTGGGATTTAGAAACCCTGTCCAATATGTAGTTTGATTAGTTTCTGATGGATCAATACGAGCAACTCCGGCGTCAACAAAAACACAGGGCATTTCATTTGGTTCCCTATAGTTTGTAAATGGGTTGTTGACATATCCAATCCAATTGCAATCATTCATCAAACTAGTATCGTCAAATCCAACAATCCAAATATCAAAACTAGTAGTATTCGTTAAGGTCAAAGGTAAATCGCCATCATTAGATTTAGAAGAAGTTCCCATCCAAACCTTATCCGATGAGTCTTTATAAAGATAACAATCACTAGTCAAGATAGAACTACCCGCAACCCCTTGAACATCGTTGAGTCCTCCTCCTAACAAGTCTAGGTTATTTAAATTATTTCCATTAGAATCGATTTCAAAGACATAGACATCTACTCCTTGATTCGTAATTCCTCCTATCGTTGAATTAGTATATGCAGATATGAGATAATTGCCATTTGGTAATTCAACGATACCTGATCCATCATCACTTAAGCTTCCTCCATATAAATAACCCCAATTAAATACACCATTAGCATCTGTTTTAACAACATAAACATCTTGATTTCCATTTGAAGTAGATTGAACATCGCAACTGTTTGAAGCAGAAGAACTATATCCACAAATGACGATAGAACCATCTACATTTACATCCAACTTTCTACCTTTTTGTGAACCATTTGCACCGTAATACTTATCCCACACAAGGTTTCCTGAATTATTCAACTTTAATAATAAAACAAGATCTTGAGAAGAACTTGTTGGTGCACAACCACTGGTGCTATTAAGCGGATTTGCAAAACCGGTGGCTATTATTCCGTCTGCAACCTCATGTGTATCGCTAATATTTAAGCTAACATTCGACCCATTTACACTTCCAAGAAAGGCTGAGTTAATAGTAGATATATTCCCATTTGTTTTTTGCACTGTAAACATCCAAATTTTATGCAACCCTGTGACTGTCGAAGGAACATCGCCAGTCCCATTTGAAAAAGTATTTGCAACAAGCGATAAATCGCCATTGGGATGATCGTGTATTCCAACAATTAAATCTGGATTCAAGCCACCATAACTCCTTATCCATTGTACTATACCTGTTGTAGAAATTTTTAATAGAATACCATCTTCAACGCCATTAGTAGCATTACCTCCAGATGTGTTCTGACTAGCTATCCCAGATATTGATTGTAGAGTATTATTTGAATTAACGATTGACTTTCCTCCAACATACAAGAATCCATCTGATGATTTATACAATGAATAAAAATGCTCGTTAGTTCCTCCTCCAATTGCTTCATACCATAGTACGCTACCGGTGCTACTAATCTTCATAATAAAGGCATTGTATCCTGAAGGAATACCAGCAAAATCGAAATCATTAGAGCTGGTTTCTCCTATGACATATATAGAACCATCAGTATCTATTAGAAAATCTATTATTTCATCGCCAGAATTTCCCCCTACTTCAAAGTTTTCATCAATTGATATATTAAAATTCCCAGACTGTGCACTTATTTTTAAAAAAGAGGCAATCAATAATAAAATCAAGAATGGAATGTGGTGGAACTTATTAAACATGATTAAATTTTTGTAAGGTTAAATACAAGATTGTATAATCAACTTTTCTATGACTAAATGCTCATCTATCCGTGCTATTAAAAGATCTTTTCACAACTCAAATTTTATAAAACCTACCTATTAGTTTCTTTCCTTCTGCATCTTTCAAAACCATATACAGCCCTTCATTTAAAGCACCAACTTCAATCATTTCAGAATAAATTTCTATAAAAACGTTTTCTTCAACTACATTATAAATTTCTACCTCATAGAAATTACGTTCCTTACGCTCACTTATTAAAGTTTCTGTTTTAAAAATAGTATCAATTAAAGCCACACCCATTTTTTCGGTCTCCTCATCCATAAACAAGACATTGACTTCATAGTTCCATATCACATCACAACCATTTTCTGCAGTTCCTGACTCTACGGCAGTATATGATCCATTTTCAGAAACAATCGTTCCATCAAGTAATACTAGATCACTACCAGAGTCAATAGTAACTACTGTATCCAAAACTTCTTGATCAAGAATGACTAAATCTATTTCCTTTCCTGGAATTTGATAACAATATTCTTCATTGATAGCGGAAACTTGAAGTTTGTAGTTTCCAGGAAAATCGCCTATAAACTCTATCCCTGAATCTACGATGTTATGCTGTATTGTTGTATCAGAACAAAGGACCTTCAAGTTTCCATTGATGGCTTCAGCTTCAAGGGTTAATTTTTCTCCCTTACAAATCTCTAAGTCTAGGTCCTCTACGTCTAAGTCTAAAGGCGAACCTAAACTTAATAATAGAGGAATAGCATTCATTAATTTTACAGCACTCAACTCAGAATAAAACTCACCGGCAAACATTGAGTTGTAATATTCAAACATAACAGAGACTACATTTAAATCCATATCAAAAAAATAATCTCTATGTTCTAAAGTCAAGTTGTGGCCAAGTACATGAATAGGAATTGAACTTTTTGAAGTGATTAAATCATAACGTACTATGGAATATAGCTTTTGATATTCCATATTTGCTAGAGATGTTTGGGTAGCTATACCCTTGGATGCATTACATGAAGGTGGAACAATAAATGAAAGCATGTGCGCTTGCCAGCAATCTTTTAGATCTCTCAAATATTCTAGCTCAGGATAATTGTTGTCACCTTTGGTTCTTAACTCATTGAGAATTGCATGGTCATTGCAATCACTCAAATAATTTCCATCTGGCACTAATTCTATATGAACAACATCCACATCATAATGCTTCAATTCTCCGTGCATATCTAGTACCCTATTTAGTAAGGTTTCATAGGAGTAATAGAAGGGAGCAATAAATTCATTCCACTCCAAACCACTATCCTTAAATATGGATTCTGGAATAGCCAGTAGGATTCGTAGGGTCTTATCCATTTTAGATTCTGAAAATAAGGAAGCATGTATTCCTTGCGCATTCTCCTTATAGGTCTTGATTGCCGGTTTTACCTTTTTCTCTAATATTTTTTTGGCTTCATCAGGGTCTTCTCTAGCGAGGCCTGCAATGGCTTCTATGGAAACATAAATTTCTTGCTCAAGTATATTTTGATTTTCAATGAGCTGTTGTATTTCAGCATCAAAACTTCTTACCGGTTCTAATTTTAAATTATGATCACAACTGTGATTATTAGAATGTTGACCCAACAGTTGAGAAGATAATAGGATACAAAAAAGGACCTGTGAGAAAAGGGGTTTCATGTGTTACGTTTTCGAGTGGTTTTAATTTGATTGGTAGTAATTACTCCTGCATAAGCTTACTCAGCTATTCATTTAGTTTTTCAATGAAAAATTATTTCTGCAATAATGGCCACCAGTAATTTTATAATGATTGTGCTAGAAATGTTTATAAGTTTTTTTATCCAAAAAAATTTAAGTAGCTCCAAAAAGCTCACGATAGAAAGCGAAAAAATCATAATCAATTATCTGGAACAACGACATCTAAAGTAGCTCCTTGTTCCACCTCAAAATTCCCTGACTGATCAACGTCTATAGAATAACACGCTCCTGTCTCTGTAGATAAAAGTATGCAGCTTAGGCCAGGAGGTATAGATACTTCGTCACATATTGTAGGGACAGAACCCAATGTCCAGTTTGCAGGATCTGTCCAAAAATTTGTATTTCCTAAAAAAGTATTTACTTGTAAACCAGATGGACAATTGCACATAAATTCATCATCAATCAGCCCATTACAGTCATTGTCAATATTGTCACAAAGTTCTGGTGCTCCTGGATAAACATTGGCATTTGTATCATCACAATCCGTATTATCTAATACATATCCTGTGGGTTGGTTACAATCTGAAATTAAAATGTTTACATCTCCATAACCATCTAAATCGAAATCGAGGTACCAAGTTTGTAAGGTGCATGGACTCCAAACACAAATATCAAGTGGGCCCGTTGGAACAGTTAGGTTAAAGGCTATTCTAACAATATATGTAACGCCTACAGTCAGATTTATACTTAATTGATGTGTACTAAATCCAGAAGAAAATCCTGAGCATTGCAAGTTAGTCCCACAGCTGGCATCATAAATTCCCCATAAGCCACTTGACGGTGCATTAAATTCTAAGCTAGCAGTAGAACCTGTGGCCACAAATTCAAAAAAGAGATCATTGTAGGTCGAACTACCACAGCCAGCAGTTCCCGAAGAAGTATAGCTACTTGTATCCCATCCACCCGTAGGTGCGCAGCCGTTGTTAAATACTGTAAGTGGAGCAGGGGTACTACAATCATCATTACTGGGTGCAACTGGACTCCAAACACAGAGATCTAAAATACCAGTCGGAGCTGAAGGACTCCGACCTAACCGTATGACATATGTATTTCCAACAGTCAGATTTGTAACCATTGGATGTGAACTTAAACCCGCTGGAAATCCTGAACATTCCAAATTCACGCCGCATCCAGGATCATACAGTGCCCATAATCCGCTAGACGGTGCATTAAGTTCTAAGGTTGCAGAACTTGATACAGCAACAAATTCAAAGAACATATCTATCCAGATTGGGCCTATGCAATCTGCAATTCCTGAAGCAGTGTTCACACCCGTATCCCATCCACCTGTAGGCGTGCAAGAATAAGTAAGCACAGGGATAGAATAAGCAGTATTGCAATCATCATTACAGTTTATGTTGAATCCATTTAGCAATTCAACATAATCCCATTGATTTGCATTACATACACCTCCATTGGTAATGCTGGTTATCAAAAATCCAAAATCTAGATTACCAGAATTACCGGAAGGTATGGTTAGACTAAAAGTACCAGTGGCAACGCCTGAAGATGATTCAACATGTACGGTGGTTGTGGGAATACCAACAGAATTTGGTCCAAAGGCAACTACATCCATCATGGCGTCGAGACCATTACAGTTTTCAAACCTAACTTCATAATTTGCCGTAGATCCACAGTTGCCCTGATCCGGTGTAATAAGAGTAGGCGTATTTAATTGCGAATAAGAGGTCAAACTAAACATGCAAATAATGAAATAAAGAAAGCTCCTTATTTTAATAATCCTAAACTTAGAGTCGTGCACCATCAAAATATTTACCATAAAACTTTGAACCAATTTTTAAATTTTCAAAGAGAGATGTTTATGTAGAATCATGAGATCTGAAACAACAGCAAATAATAAATGCTATTCAATTATTCTTGAATACTTTTAATATTACATTTTCTGTTCCCATCCCCTTTAATTCGATAATATATAGTCCCTTGGATAACTCCTTGGTATCTATTGTATTAGAAAACAAATCAGCATATATCTTCTCGCCACTCATACTATATATGTTTATGGACTGAAACGATTCTTTTGTATCTATGGTTAATGTTTCGTCAAATGGATTAGGATAAATCAATACATCATTTTCAAATTCAACATCCACGTTGCTGGTACTCACATTCACCTCATAATTCCAGATGATATCACAACCGTTCTCTGCAGCACCTGCCTCTATGGCCGTATACGTACCCATCTCCGTAACTACCGTTCCATCTGCTAGCATAAGTTCCTCTCCCTGACTTAGATTCACTATTGCATCACGCATTTCATTTTCCAAAAAAGATACTTGAATGGTCTTGCGAACAGTATCAATTGTTCCATCAGTGGCCCAAAGTTCAATCGATCCGTCTGCAGTTGCTTGAAGTTCTAATTGATCATCAATTATAATAGCTTGTACTCCAGAACTTACTTCGAATTGAACATCATCAACATTCGTGTCCAACACAATCAACTCAGACCCGTCTTCGCACAACTCAACTTCTAAAGGAACCTCCAGTCTTACTTCATCAAAAGCATTACAACGCCATTGAGCCCTGTCTCGAACTTGATCTACCCGATCATCAGGAATAGTAAAACAAAGTCCCGCCGCAGAGCTTGTATGCAGATTACAATTATTGTTATCATGTCCGTAACCATCATTATGACAAATGGCACCATGAGCAATTTGCCAGATGGTCTTGGTTCCCGTTGAATCCTGTTCCCAGTTTGTTGTAAGATTTGACTCTTTCATGAGAACAATATTCATTCTAACATCCTCAAATGAGGATAAATCAATCATCTCATTTATGGCCGCATATTCAAAAGGTGATGTTGTGTCCGTGGCGCTAATAGTCCATTGATCAGGGATATAAAAAATGGTTTGTGGTGTTTTATTCCATGATCTAAGTTCATTGACCTTCCCTAAAGGTTCTGGGTTTCCAGAACTTGCAGCAACTCCTGCTAAAACAAATTGCATAAATTCTACATCCATGTATAAACCATCACCAAGAAAATGATTGTACATAGACACAGATTTAAAATGCAAGTTGTTTTCTTCATAGGCCATTCTAAATGCCTCATTGGCGGCAAAATCGGCTCGTCGCATAATCTCCTCCTGATCGTAGTCTGGCCAACGTTCAAAAAAATTATGGGAGAAATAATTACTGGTGAAAAATACTGAGTCTTGTTGTGCTGTTACCTGGCTACTTATCAGTAAGATGGAAAGAAATAATTTGAATTGTGTCATTGGTTTTATTAGTTTTTTTTATGTTAGTCATGAGCTAAGCAAGGAACTTCTCACAACTTCACAATCTTTTCTACATACTCTTTCCCGTCGATATCTACCAAACGAAGATGGTATACACCAGAAATAAGATGGGAAGTATCTATCAATAACCCTCCATCATTTTTGAAAACCCTTTTTCCAGACGAATCATAAATTTCAATCTCTGCGAGGCTTAAATCTTTAGACTCAATGATGAGCTGATGATTGAAGGGCCTAGGAAATATTCGTATACCAGTAGCTAAGACATCGGTGGTTTTGGTTCCAGTCATAGTTACCTCTATCGCACCTTGCTCCACGATAACTTGGCCACCACAATCATTTGATAAGGTAACGGTGAATGTCCATTGTCCTGGACTAGGAAAAAGAATGGAAGGTGCTGCTTCTTCTGAGGTAAGTTCATCAACGCCATTGGTAAATTCCCAGAACCAATTTTCATTTCCGATATCCTTATTTGCAAAAGCGGAAAAGTTAGCCATCTCTGTTTCTTTAATGCTACTCGGATAAGATAGGTCTTCTATTTTTAGGTTTGGGACTATAGTTAGCCAGTCAGCATATGTTGCTCTAATATATCCAGCGATATTTTCTCCTTCAGGACCAACACCAATAGCCGTTCCCCCGCTGTAGCCAATCAAGCCAGTCGTACTCCAACCATAGCTCTTCCCTTCTTCTGTAAGCATAGGTCTCTTGGTTGAATCGTCCCCAAATTCATGATCAGAGCTATTTTGACCAGCATGATGGCTTATGGCATGATTTCTAAAATTTAACTCATTATGAGCCCCCATTTTAAAAGTTGCTCCTGGAAATGAAAATGCATTATTAGGCGCAATATTTAAAGATGATACTTCTTGAATACCTTCGAGATTATCTCTAATTATCGCACTAAATTTTTGCATACCAAAACAGCTCCTAGCTTCAAGCAATTCGGCATCATAAATAGCCCCTAAACCTACATTCATATCGTTAATTGATGATACTGCAGCTTGAACAACATCAGCCCTTAATGGAAACCCTAAATCATTTAATTCAGACAAATCAATAGAAGTCTGACCTGCATAAATGTAAGCTGCACCTTCTCCTATGTACAAACCTTCATTTAAAGCAATCTGACTATCTTCTTCTATCGAAGCAAGTATGTCTTCTAACTCCACAACAATCTTACTATCAATAAAAAAGTGAATACGTATTGGTTCATCCCATATTGCATCAGGAGGCATCGATCTTTCTTGAACCTCCTCTGACTGCTCTATTAAAACAGCACAGGTGCCTACACAACAATTCAATAATTTGAATTTACCCAAGTCAAGGGTTGTACTATTTAAATTGAGAGAGTTGAGTTGTCCATCCAAAGGAAATTGTAAACATAGAAATAACATTAAAAGAAGGAACCGATGCATTACTTCGACTTTGAAAGTTGATAAAGCTCGAAATCTAAGCCATACTTCTAATTCTCATGTTAAACCACCGCAAAAATTTGACGAACAAGCCCTGAGATTACATGAAAAATTAACCGTCAGCATGTAGCCGTTCTTTGTAGGTTGCCCCAATAGGCACTTGGGTTCCATCTTCGGTTACTAGATAGTTAGAATTTGTGAAATTGGTTTTATGCAAATTAACTATGTAACTCTTATGGCATCGAACAAAATGCTTTTCTGGCAATATTTCATGAATTCCCTTAAGCCGAATCCACACATGATATTTATCCTTAGAAGTATGCACATACACTCCATTTCCATCGGATTTGATATACTCGATGTGCTCTAGTTTAATCTTTCGAACTTCTTTGCCTGGTAGGGTTAAAAAATTCTGCTTCACTTGATCCCAATCATTCGGCGAGGGAGCCTGATCCAATTGTTCTTTCATCGATTCATTCAACTCAAAAAGTTCTCTCTTTTGATCTTCCAAGATGAGAATGTTTTCCCGCTGAGTTCGTCCATTTTTGACATAATAAAAAAGTGCAAATAAACTGGTCAATAGAAGTAAGGCAATCGAAATGAGAGTAAATAAATAGTTCCGATTTTTCAAAGTGGTAATGGTATTTTCTTGCTTTAGCATAGAAATCTCACCTTCCTTTTTTTCAAGCTCATACGCTGACTTGATCTTCTCGATGGCCTTTTTGGTTTCTATGTTTACCAAGCTATCTTTTAGCAAAATAAAATTCTGATAGGCCTCGAGTGCTCCTTTATAATTTCCTGTTGCCTCTAAATATTCTGCTGTAATTTGTTCATTCGTTTTTAAATCTTCGAGAGACTGAATCTGATTGGCTGCTTCTTTAGCTTTGTCAAGAAAGTTTTTCGCTTTCGCAAATGTATTTTTTCTTAGATATAGACTTGCCAATTTATTATAACTTGAAGGCGTACCCTCTCGTACAGAAAATTGTTCTTTTAATTTTACCGCCTTGAGTAAATACCTCTCAGCCTCATCCCATTTACCTTCTTCAAAATATAAGGCTCCTAAATTGGTGTAAAATTTAGCTTCACTAAATTGATCTCCTTTTGCCTTTGCAATTTCAATCCCTCTTTGGTTGTATACAATACTCGAATCAATCTGCCCCAATCTTTCGAAACTTACAGCCATATTCACGTGCGATTCAATTCTATCAATTTCAAATTTTGGAGCTGCCCAATGCACCAAAGTTTCACGTCCATACTTTATAGACTGTGCAAAGTCTTCCATCAAATAATACATAACACTTAAGTTGTTCTTCGCTAAGCCCATTACATATTTATCGTCTCTTTTTTGGGCTGATTCAAAGGCCTGCATGTAGTACTTGTATCCTTCATCATAGTCACCCTTTACATCATACAACAAACCATAGTTTAGAATTAGAGTTTCATACTTTGGAACAGAATCCAACCTAATAAATACGGCTTTTGCTTTATCCAAAAACCCAAGGGCTTGATTGTATTCACCCAGAAAAATTTTTTGGACTGCAATATTTTCCCATACCAACGCTGCGTTAAATTCATCTCCCAAAGAGTCCTTGATAAAAGCACTCTTTTCCCAATAAAATAAGGAACTGTCAATATGATTTTTCTTGTAGTATGAAAATCCTATTTGCGAAAGCGCAGAAGATTCACCCTCAGAATTATTCATTGCTTGAGCAAAGGATAAGGCCTGCTTAGCATAATAGATGCCACTATCTGGTTGTGTATGACTTATGTCCTTACTTATTTTATAGTAAGCATCCATCGCCACAGAATCCGAATCAGTTTGAGTTGCCACTGATCGAAGACTGTCATAATTTACTTGTGCATTTGAAGAATAAAAAAAGAATAGCATAATTGCTATCTGGAGAAGCTTGGGGGGTTGTTTCAGCATGGTTGCAAGTCAATGATCAGAAATTGAAAATAAAGTTTCTACTTCAGATTACCGAATTGCGTTTTAACTTTTTAAGGAGTCTCGTCCATCCACTTCTGAAAGGAAGAAATTACATCTCGATTAGATTTATCATCCAAGTAAACTTCTTCTAAGTTTTTATTTAAGATTCTATACTCAGGAATTGTGGTCAATTGATATAAGTCCATGACCTTTCTAAGGTCAGTTACATGCACATTTTCTCCATTCAAAAATGAATAGCTTTTCAATGCACGTTCCCAAGATGCTTTATCTCTATCCAAGGATACATTCAAAAGAACGACACCCATTTCTTGCATCTCTTTTCTCATGCTATTATACTTCTGATAATTTGACAGACAGGGTTTACACCAGCTCGCCCAAAAACTTACATAAACTACCTGACCTTTATAGTCACTCAATTTCTGTAATTCGCCTTTTTCATGAAAAAATTCAAAATCAGGAGCAGGGTCCGAATCAGTAACGGGTGGCGTAAAAGCCATAGTCAGCGCAAGTACTAAAAATTTTAATGCAAACATTTCCTGTGATTTGATACTATAACGGTTAGGGGAGTTAAAAAGTTTGTCAGACAAAGTTACAGCTCTGTTATACTTTCAATAACTAAATAATAAATGTTTTCCGCTTCTGCCAATTTAATCACGCCTTTACCATCTAGAATTTTATTTGCGATGCTGACCATAGAGTCAGCATCCTCCATTGAGGCATACCACTCGACTTTTTTCAAAAGCTCAATCTGATAGTCATATCGGAAAAACATTAACTCGGACCCCAAATTATAGGTAGCTTGATTACGAATTTTCAGAAGCGGACTTTCCATGTCAATATTGCCATATTCATCTATCCACATCCATTGCCAAGTTTTTTTCATTAAACAATACTTGCCAGTAGGTATGACTGAGACCTTCAAGTTTTTTCCTTTGGGCAAATGATAAATAATTTCTTTTGCATCATAATTCACCTTGAAATCATTGCTATTTTCGATTGTGATAAGCCTTGAATCCTTAGTCTTTAATTTTTGTAAATGAAGGGCGCAAGCTTCCCTTAGTTTTTCATAAATAGGAGGAGTACTTGGCCGATCTAGATTCCTATTCACAAAGGGCTGCGGTTTGAATTTTTCGAGAATTGATGCCAAAATCTTTGAACCAGCCATACTGAAGCTTTAATTATTTAACATCAAGAATGAGTGAATAAGTTCAAAAACAAGCTTACACATTTGCGAAAGCGATATATCAATAAATCCATTGGCTCACTTACATACTTTAAAACAACAGACAATAACCCCAAATTCTGGTCGAGTAAATACGGAAAGATGCTATTAAACCCCATTTCCTTTTTTATCTTCAACCTAAGAAAACTAAGGTTACTACTAATTGAATAGGCGGATAGGTTTAGCGCAAAAGATCATTTAATAGTAAAATAAGAACCAAATGCTAACGAAAACTCAATCAAAACGGGCTTCCGAATCTTCCCTCCTAGGCTATATTAGGCTTAACCTTACCGATTTTAAAGAACCAAAAACAAATTTTATGAGAACCCTCCTTCTCTCATGCTTTGCCATGCTTTTCATGAATTCTGCTTCCGCAAATGAAACTGTTGTGGCTGGATTTCATTGCCCCAACAATGTTTATGCTGATTGCAATGACGAATTATGGGATTTATCTATTTATGGCAATGCTTATTATGTAGACTATAATGGTAACCAGCATTGGGCTGGAGCTCCTACCGTTGAATACCAACTAAATAGTTGTAACATTGGTAAGATCATCAGAACATGGAATTATGAAGATCCATATTGGAACTGGCATACCTGTTCTCAAATCATCCATGTGTCAGGAGTAAGTGGTGGACTTACTAATTTAACTTGGCCGCTTGATGTTGAATTGCAAGGTTGTCATGAGGATGTTGAACCTTACAGTTTGCCGTCTGGTTACAATGTGCCTACCTACTATGGAGGAGGTGACTGTAGCCAAATCGGTGTAAACTATGATGATGACATCTTTTACTTTGGCGGAGATTGCAAGAAGATTAGAAGAACTTGGACCATCATCGACTGGTGTGTTTACGATCCTAACGCATGGGGAAATCAAGGAATTTGGACCTACGTTCAGATCATTAAAATTTCAAACACCATTGCTCCGAATCTTTACTGCCCAGCTGGAGTAAAGGTTGCTTCCTTCGATTGTGATTCAGCAACGGTTTTACTACCAAAAGTTAATGTAGACTACTCTGTGTGTGGAGGTGGTTTTGAAGTTGAAAATAATTCATTGTATGCTTTCGAAAATGGACCAGATGCGAGTGGAGTATATCCAATTGGAGTTCATAACGTAAACTTTACGATCAAATATAGTTGTGGGGCTAATACTTCATGCTCCGTTCAAATTGTCGTTGAAGATGGAAAAACGCCAGTACCTTATTGCTATGCAGATTTAGCTGTTGCACTAATGCCTGTTGACTCAGACAATGATGGGATAGTTGATGATGGTATGGTAAGCATTTGGGCCTCGGATCTAGACAAAGACAGTTATGACCCTTGTCACAACAATAGCACTTTACATTTTTCATTCTCTCCAGATATCACGGATAATTTTAAAACCTTTACCTGTACAGAAGTCGGTGAAAATGAAGTTAGAATGTACGTAACAAACAATTACGGTGCACAATCCTTCTGTGTTGTTACAGTTGATGTACAAAACAATTTAGCCAACATTCCTAATTGTGAACCTGTTGGTAGTGGAGCTAATCCTGGCAACTATAATGGAATTGTGAATGGACGAGTTCTTATGAACGATAACACGCCAATAGTTAATGCCAAAATAAGTCTTGAGGCTGCACATCCGGAAATGATAATTGATGAAGAAATTATAGAAACAAATTACATTCCTACCGTCGTAGATAGCTATGTTACACCTTTGGGTAATACAGTATTCTTAATGGAAAATGATGAAGTGCATACCTACAGTTATGATACTACCTATGTAGATTTCAAACAAGACGTAATGACTGGAGCAGATGGATATTATATTCATCAAAATGTCTTAAGTTCTATGATGTACCTCATGCCAGAAAAAAGTACTTGTGATATGTCTAGAATAGATGTAAACGATGCGAAGGTTCTTCATGCCTTCATTACAGGAACAACAACTTTTGATAATCCACACCTGTTCCTTGCAGCAGATGTTGATGACAACATGAGGGTTGATTTTGATGATCTACTTCATGTAATTAAATATCTAACTGGTGAAACCCAAGAACTTCCTTGCGATGAGCCATACTGGTTTGTTCCTAAAGAAGCAGAAGCGACTAATCCATTTGATCTACCAATCATTGATCAGGCAGAAGTGATGGTCAATGAAAATCAGACCAGCAGCTTTAATATCGTTGCAATAATGAAAGGTGATCTTGATAATTTAGTCAGCGCAAATCAATTAGAAGATATTCTTGAAAACTCTACGCTAGAAATTGAAGGAACAACAAGTACTGAAACACTCAATGAATTGGTTGAAGTTAAGGTTCAACCTAATCCAGCAACAGATGTTGCAAGAATCATTATTCAAGGTGAGAATCTTGGACTTAATCATAGAGTAACCATTTATTCAATTGCTGGAGAAAGGGTAATTGAAAAATCAGTCCAAAGGAATGGAAACAGTTTAAATATTGAACTAGATGTTTCAGGCCTTGATGTTGGATATTATTTCTACGACATTAGAGATGCTGAGAAAAGTTATAAAGGAAGTTTTATTAAAAACTAAAAATATAAAGCCCCGCTTGAAGCGGGGCTTTTTTTATTCCTTATCTGAAAGTTCTTCAAGCTTGGCTTCTATCCGAGCAACCAGTTTTTCTCTAGTTGCAGTATCCTTTTGTATTTTCTGCATTAACAATTTCTTCTCTTCTTCTGTAGTAGCTTCGGCAAGTTGTTCATTAAAACTTTTGAGTTTAGACTCAAGCTCATTCAAAAACTTTTTTCGTTGTTCTATACTGTCCGCTTCTTCTGCTTTATCAAAAATTATGTTTTCAACCTTTTTAGATTCCTTTACTGCATCTTCATCTTCCTTCTCAACCTTTGGGATAAAAACAGTTTCTCCAATCTGTCTCTGATTCATAAAATTTGGAGAAACAATTTCGATATTGGCCGCATGAAGTTCATCAAGAACCAAGGCATTTAATCTTGACTTAGTCATTATGATCGACTTTACTTCTTTCAACAGGCCTTGCAATCTATAAACAATCGAAAAGTCTCCGAGTGAAGTAATCAACACAAAAGCATCATCAAGTCCACACTTCTTAGCCGCTGATAGTAAAGCCTTCTCTACTACTACCCGATTCACATCATAGCCTAACGATACCTCAGAGGCGATAAATGTTCCAGATGATCGTTTGACACGGACTGGATTGGTCGCAAGATTTAAATTCGGAATTGTGGTTAAATCTCTATTCTCTGTTTGAATCTCTGTATGAAATAAACCCATTTCTGTAATCCTACCAAACAAATCATTGACCTCTATAAAATCTCCTGGCTTAAAACTTTTTATACTTTTAATCATAATGCCTGCTAGTGCATTACCTATAAAGGTTGCTGAACTTAAGGCGAGGACAGCAGATATTACAATCCCTATCAAACTAGAAATCTGAGCACGTAAGTCTGGACTCATCGGTAAGGCAAGTATCACAGATATTATTGCCACCAACAAAATTGAAAATAGTATGATAGATCGAATCATCGATGCATCTGTATTTCCTTTCGCTTGACGATTCAATAAAAACCGAACACCGTAATAAAGGAGTACAAAAAATAAGATGGTAAAAAATGTTCCGGAAAATGATTTTACAATGCCTATTACATCCATGGTCTTAGTTTATCATAAAATACAACATCAATGCTAGCTTCTTAATTCCATTGAAAGCTTTCTATTATCTCTAGCACATCACTTTTAACAAATTGATATACTGGAGCAATAGAGTCTGGATTTACTTTAGAATTAAAGTAAAGGCTTCCTCGAAAAAAATGTTGCACAGAGTCAGTAACAAAAAACTGAAGCGGAGAAGCTACGGGACCATCCAACTCAAAGACTAATCCATAAACATTTTCTTCTGGGTTTTCAATAATCTGTTCACGCCTGTAATCCGCTTTTTGATTATGCTTGGCGGCCATGCGGAAAGAGTCACCTACCAATTTATCAAAATGTGCACGATTCTTAATTTCTAAATAACTACAGTGTACCTGACTATTTAATTGCTCAGAGTTTAGGTCAAACCAGCAAGGATTCAAGGGCTTTTCTTCAAAAAAGTATTCATCTTGTTGTACTTTAAAATAGTCAGGGTAGGTAAAACTTAAAGTACAATAGCCTTCATCAAAAGTCTGAATATTCCTAGTCGGATATTCTACCTTAGGATACATCCTTGGCTTCGGAATTCCAATCTTAGTTTCTTGACAGGAAGTCATTAATGAGATACAGAATAAGACGAGCAGAATTTTATTCATCAGTAATTCTTGTAAACTTTATTTTTTCTATTCTTCGTTTTGAAACAGACATGACTTTCAATTTAAATCGGTCCAAAACAAATTCTTTATCTTTCTTCGGAATGTAACCTAAGTTCTCTAAAACCAATCCAGCTAATGAATCTGATTCACCTCTAGCTGTTTCAAAAACTTCAACATCTTCACCTACAATACGACAGACATCATTCAACATGGACTTCCCTTCAAAAATATAATTATTGTCATCGATTTTTTCGTAGTCTACCTCTTCTTCAAAATCAAATTCATCACGTATTTCTCCGATAACTTCTTCCATGATATCTTCCAGAGTAATAATCCCCGCACTTCCACCAAATTCATCTACAACGATGGCCATGTGCATGTGCTTTAATTGAAACTCCTTTAGAAGCTCATCAATTTTCTTTGATTCAGGAACGTATAAATGATTTGTTCTAATATGTTTTTGCCATTCATATTGATCCTTTTCGCTTAGATAGCCAATGAGATCTTTGACATATAAAATACCAATGACATTATCAAAGTCTTCTTGAAAAATTGGTATTCGAGAATATCCGCTCTCCCTAATAGTGTTCAATAATTCTCCATAGGTTGTATCAATGTCTAATGCTACTACATCGACTCTTGATTTCATTATTTGCTTCACATGAAGATCACCAAACTTAATGATGCCCTTGAGAATATCTGCTTCTTCCTCTGCATTCTGCTCCTTACTTACGGTAAGGTCAATTGCGGCATCAATTTCCTGACGCGAAGTCATCTTATTTTGTCTTGACTCAAATCGTTTTTCTATACCAGAAGTCCATCGCAACATTAGCGTGCTAATTGGTTTAAAAAAAGAAGTTAAGAAAACCATCGGACCCGTCATCGACATTGCAAAGCTTCGATTATTCACACTTGCATAAATCTTAGGTGTAACCTCCCCGAATAAAACTAAAAGAAAGGTGACCCCTACAACCGTGATTAAAAAACTAATGGTATTAATTAAGGTTGGAATTTCTAGAGAAGTCCATGAAGCTAAACTTTCTGCAATGGGGAATAACACAGAATCAGTCAATAATTTTTTCAGTAAAAAATCGGAAATAATTACAATCGCAATATTTACAAAATTATTGGCGATTAAGATGGTTGCCAACAGCCGTCGTGGCTTTTCCTTTATTTCGATTAATCGATCTGCCGCTGGATTTTTATCCTGATGCAATTCATGAAGATCTTTTGGAGAAAGAGAAAAGAAAGCAATTTCAGATCCACTGACAAGAGCAGAACAAATGAGCAAAACTATCAGACCAATCAACCAAAGCAGAATGGTCCAGTCAAATGAAATTGAAAGCAGAAATTCGAGAATATATAAACCGTCGGGTGGTTCTGGGTCCAAAATTTAAATTTTAAATGAAACCTAAAATGGCAAATCATCTTCGACAACAGGAGCTTTCGGAGCAGGAGCAGCATAATTCTGATCCGGTTTCGGTGCGCTCACAGGAGGGAACTCATCAGATGCACTAGGCATGTTCATTCCACCCGCCCCTTCTTCACGACGTTCCAATCTTCTTGTAACAACCGCTCTTACCTCTGTTATGTATTTGTCTTGACCTTGGGCATCTTGCCATTTTCTTGTAGTCAATTTACCTTCTATATAGATCATTGATCCTTTCTTAAAATCTTTCTCTGCCCGTTCAGCAGCTGGCCCCCAGACAACTACATTGTGCCATTCCGTGGCAGTCTGCCACTCTCCAGCCTTATCTCTATAGTTTTCATTAGTTGCGACAGGAAATTTTGCAACAGCCCCTCCATTATCAAATCTTTTGATTTCAGGGTCTTTGCCTAAGTTGCCAATTAGAAATACCTTATTAATCATAAATCTATAAGTTAGTTTGCAAATATAATTCTAATAATTTTGGGAAAGCAAATCCTTTTAGCCTATTCGCTATTTGAAATTTTGTCCCTTTATATTGAATTTTATCACAACGAAGCGTAATAATTTCAGCATTTATGAGTTGATGTGATAAAATTCTTCTAGTTTTTAAACGATTGGAAAGCCCAAGAGTTCCCTTCCAATGAATCTCATTTTCAGTTAAAAATCCTGAAATTTTCTCAAGATTTGGCTTCCATTCCTTTTCAGTTTCGTTTAAAATCAACTCATACAACCCTTGCCAAATATCTTTTTCCTTTCTTCTATTTATGACTCGATTTCCTTGAAGGTCAACTATATCGAGATAGGTAAAATATCTTTTTTTCTTTTTAATTTTTGTTTTCGCTCGAGGCAAATAAGAAACTTGGTCATTAAGCAGAGCTTTACATTTTTTACTCATTTTGCATATTCCACAATTAGGATTAGAGGGAATGCACTGCAAGGCTCCAAAATTCATGATGGCTTGATTGAAGGCTGCTGCATCTTTTGTAAATGACATGGCCTCGGTCAAGAAAACAAGAATTTTCTTTTTCCCTTTTACCTTGGACAGGTCCTCATCTATGTGACAATATCGGGAGACAATTCTTAAGACGTTGCCATCAACAACAGGTCTTTTTTGACCAAAAGCAAAGCTTGCTATTGCCGCAGCGGTATAAGGACCAATCCCAGGTAAAGAAATAATTTCTTCGTAATCTTCTGGAAATACACCCGCATGATTTTCCATAATTTGATTAGCGGCCTTATGTATATTTCTGGCCCGACTATAATAGCCTAAACCTTCCCAGTGCTTTAATACAAGATCCTCTGATGATTCAGCCAATGATTGAATGGTTGGAAACGTTTCAACAAACGCTAAATAATAATTCCAACCTTGTTGCACTCTTGTTTGCTGAAGTATAATTTCTGAAACCCAAATCTTATAAGGATCAGTGAGGCCTAGCCAAGGCATCGGTCGAGGATTAGCCTTATGCCATTTAAGTAATTGTTGAGTGAAATATTTAGGTTCCATAAAAGAAAAAGAGATGTGAAATTAATCACATCTCCTTTAATATTTATTCAATATTTATCTAAGCTGTCAAACTCATCCTTATGGTGTGATAATCACCATACAGGTTTTTAATTTTTTGCTTCAAGGCCTTCCTCGCAAAAAAGATTCTACTCTTTACAGTTCCTAAAGGAAGATCCAATTTTTCTGAAATTTCTTGATATTTAAACCCGTCATAATGAAGCTGAAATGGAATTTTTAAAGAGTCATCCATATCATCAATCATTTGATGTAATTCTTTTAATGCAATGTTTGTATCTGCTTCATTGCGTATTACATTCTTACCAGAATTTAAATAAAATAAATTCTCAGTCTTATCAATTACAGTATTTGCTTTTTGCTTTTTTCTGTATTGATTGATAAAGATGTTTTTCATTATGGTAAACATCCATGCCTTAAAATTTGTGCCAGGGTTGAACTTTTCCCTGTTAGAAATAGCTCTGAAAGCAGTCTCCTGATATAAATCTTGAGCTTCTTGAGAATTCTTCGTCAGATTATATGCAAACGCATTTAATGAGGAATTCAGGGAGAACAATTGATTGTTAAATTCTAATGTCGACATATCTTCTTGTTTGTACTTTCAAAAATAATTGAAAGTTAAACAAAATCCAAATTTTGCTTAAACAAAATCCATAGGTTAGCAATAGCCAACCAAGTGAAAAACCATAAACTCATGATTATCAGTTACTTAACTAAACTAAACAAGAAAATTAATTTTCAAAAATAATTGAAATTACTTTTGGGCCTTAGTCAAAAGATACACGGCGATGAGGCCAAATAGCATGTTGGGGATCCAAACCCCAATACTGGCGGGGAAGTTCAGATTATGTATGAATGTTTCGGAGAACCTGGAGAGCACAACGAAGATGGCGCCAGTAACTATTCCAATAGCTAAATTTAAGCCCATACCGCCCCTAGACTTCCTAGATGCCACTGAAACTCCAATTAGAGTTAGAATAATCACAGTCACTGGATCTGAACTTCGTTTATGTATTTCTATGAGATATTTGCTTGAAGCACCTAATCCTCTTTCTTCATTTCTTTTAACTACATGACGTAATTGAGGAGTAGTCATGGTCAACATATCTTTTTCATTATTTATAAAGTCACTCGGTCGAAGATTAAGCGTAGTATCCATGGTCTTACCTTTAGCCAATAATATACTTTCATTTAATCCTTTAAAAGTTCTCTTTTCAAAATCAGTCAGCGTCCAAACATTTGGAAACTCTTTTAATGAAATCTTACTTGCCTTAAGTACATATCTTAATTCTTCATCGTCAAATTTTTCAAAACGAAATGAAGTACCAGTCGTGTCGACCTTTCTAAAGTATCGTAAATAAATCTTCTCTTGAGGAGCTACAAAAAGATGTATATCATTCCCAAGAGACTTAACCTTATGCTTTGAAATATACTTATGTTCAAACTCTGTTTTGGTTTTGTTGCTCTTTGGAATTATGAAATTACTTCCTATCCACAATAAACCAGCAATTACCATACTACCAATAAGGTATGGTCTTAAAAATCTCAGGTAACTAACTCCTGCACTTAGGATGGCCACTATCTCAGTATTCTTAGCCATCCTTGAGGTAAAAAAGATAACAGCAATTAAGGAGAACAATGGCCACAGCAAACCATTAATCCAAGGAATAAAATTTAAATAATAATCTACCATAATTTCCCGAAAAGGAATTTCTTGACTGATAAACTTATCTGCTCGATCACTAAAATCAATCACAATAGCAACCATTGTAATTAGGATTACAGTAAAAAAGAAGGTGCTTAAAAACTTCTTGAGAATATATTTATCTATTTTATTCAACTTATAACCTGATGCTTAATTTAGGTAGAAGTTCTGATTTCCATTCTGTGAATGTTCCCTCAATAATTTTTTCTCTTGCTGTATTAACCAACCACAAATAAAATGATAAGTTATGCAAGGTAGCCAACTGACCAGCTAATAATTCCTTGACTTGAAACAAGTGCCTTAAGTAGGCCTTGGTGTGTTTGCGAGATGTTTCGGCAGTACTTTCTTCATCGATCGGACTATAATCTGCCTTCCACTTTTGATTCTTAATATTAATCACTCCCCTACTCGTATATAATAATCCATGTCTAGCATTTCGCGATGGCAATACACAATCAAACATGTCTATACCGGCAGCAATTGATTCAAGAATATTTTCAGGTAAACCAACTCCCATTAAATAACGAGCCTTGTCTTTTGGTAGTATTCCGCAACACAATTCTGTCATTGCATACAAGTCCTCATGAGGTTCTCCTACAGATAGCCCTCCGATGGCATAAATTTCACACGCTTTTTTTGCAATGTATTCTGCCGATCGCTTTCGCAAATCTGGATATACCGATCCTTGAACAATAGGTACCAAAACTTGATCATAACCATACAAGGGTTCCGTTGCATAAAATTCTTCAAAACATCTATCCAACCATCGATGGGTAAGATGCATTGAATTAGTAGCATATCTTTTATCGCATGGATAAGGCGTGCACTCATCAAATGCCATGATGATATCAGCACCTATCTGACGTTGGATATTCATCACTCCTTCTGGAGTAAATAAATGTTTGCTCCCATCAATATGTGATGCAAAAGTTGCACCCTCCTCTTTCAACTTACGACGTCCACTAAGGGAGTAAACTTGGTAACCCCCACTATCAGTCAACATCGGTAAATCCCAACCCATAAATTTATGCAGACCACCAGCACCTTCTAAAATCTCTGTGCCCGGTCTTAAATATAAGTGATAGGTATTCCCTAAAATTATTTGAGCATTAATGTCACTCTTTAATTCCGATTGGTGAATACCCTTGACCGTTGCCTGAGTGCCCACGGGCATAAAAATGGGCGTTTTGATATTCCCGTGATCTGTCTTTAAAAGTCCTGCTCTTGCTGAACTTTTGTTATCTAACTTTTCAACATTAAATTCTATCATCTATTCCTCACTAAATCCATTTTGAATAATATACCAAACATGATACAGAAAACTAACAAAGAAGAACCACCCTTACTCATAAAAGGCAGTGGAATTCCTATCACTGGCATAATTCCTAAAGTCATACCAATGTTTATAAAAACATGAAGAAACAAAAAGCCAATTACTCCATACATGTAGTATCTAATAAAATCCAATCGGTTTCTTTCTGCCATTAAGATTGTACGATACAATAATAACATAAACAAAACGATGACACTCATTACTCCCAAAAACCCTTGCTCTTCTCCTATCGTACAAAAAATAAAATCGGTTGTCTGTTCTGGAACAAAGTTCAATTTCGTCATAGCACCTTCTAGAAATCCTGATCCCGTAAGTCCTCCAGATCCTATTGCAGTTTTAGATTGTATAATATTATATAATGATCCCCTTGGATCACAAAGATCTGGTCTCAACCAAACATTTAATCGGTCTTGTTGATGAGGTTTAAGGACATTAGTAAATGACCATTGGGTAGCTAAGGAAATGATTGTGGAAATTATGGAAGATATTATCGTTATGGATAAAAATCGAACCTTATTCTCACGAATGGTATATGCAATTAATCCTATTAATAAAACAGAAAGACCAAAGAAGACAAAATTAGTGTATCCAAATTTATTGAAAACATAAGAGGCCAAAACAACCAACAAAAAATTTGCTACATACTTAAAGTCATTGTTAATTGAAAGCAATAGTACTCCTATTGCTGCAATTAGAATAATCATAATGACTGGTAAGTAACCAAATATCAATGTTAGAATTACGATTGACACAAAAGAGAAACTCAATACATAGTATACTGCATTTGCGCCAGCGCGATAAAAGAGAAAAAGGAAAGAAGAAAAAATAATAGCCGACCCCGCATCAGGTTGTAACAATATTAAAAACACAGGCAGACCTACTAGACCCAAGCCTAATAATAAGTGTTTATCGTTTTTTAAATTTAATTGAGTAGAACCAAAAAGTGAAGCGACGGCCAAGCAGGTTCCGAGTTTTGCTAACTCAGATGGTTGGAATGAATATCCAGAAATAATAAACCAAGACTTGGCTCCTTTAACCTCGACTCCTAATATTAAAACTATGACTAAGAGTAATACAGAAATCCCATAAAACACATAAGCAAAGCTGCTCCAAAATTTCCAATCAATACTAAAGGTTGCAATGAAAGCAACAATACTCAATCCTAGCCAAATAGTTTGTTTGCCAATTTCCGTCGATATGCTGAAAACCTCTTGAATTCCACCTCCTTGATATACCGTAGCAAATAAGGTTAACCATCCTATGGTTAACAATGCAAAAAAACTAAAGAAGGCGGGAATATCTATGCTTTTTGAAAGCCTCCTTGAATTGATACTACGGTTTGACAAGTTCTGACTTTTCTATATCATCAACTACTGGGATTGCTCCAGGAAAATACTGCTTGACTGCCAATAAAAAAGCGAATAAATCTTCTTTAGTTTCGAACGCCCCAACTTTTACTTTATAGTATGGATTTTCATGAAACCAATTCGTTTCGTAATCTGGAAAATATTGATGAAATTCTGAAATTGCTTTTTCCATATCTCTCCTTTCATTCGTTGTAATGATTTGTATTTTCCATGCTTTTACACTACTAGATTGATCATTCTTTTCTGAGTATTTACTCATAAAATTTGAGATCTCTTGTTCCTCTTGTAAAGTTACTTGCGCATTAAGAGACAAACACAAAATTGAGAAAAGGCAAAAATATAAGTACTTCATCTTAGGTGTTTTATTAGGT
This sequence comes from Saprospiraceae bacterium, assembly GCA_020627785.1. GTDB lineage: Bacteria > Bacteroidota > Bacteroidia > Chitinophagales > Saprospiraceae > JAHDBF01. The sequence continues at coordinate 142,832 of JAHDGF010000002.1, read as the reverse complement.
GCCTGAATTACTTCCCATGGCACTGTTTAAATTTCTTCCCACTTCCACATGGACAAGGATCATTTCGTTTGACTTTCTGTTCTCCTCGCTTGAATGTTTCTGGCTTCTGATTCTGTTGACCAGCAGCAGCGGCAGCAGCTTTTCTTACACGTTCATCTCGACTCGCCTGAACCTTTCTAAAATCTGTTTTCACAGCTTTTGCTTCCTGAACTTCTTCTGGCGCAGCCAATAATAATTTACCTTTCAGTAAATAAGAGCAAACATCTACATTCAAATTGTAAACTAAATCCTGAAACAATTCAAATGATTCCTTCTTATAAATTACCAGTGGATCTTTTTGCTCAAAGGACGCAGATTGAACTGAGTCCTTCAATTCATCCATTGATCTTAAATGCTCTTTCCAATTGTCATCCAACAAAGCAAGTGCAACAGCCATTTCGATATCCTTCATCACAGAAGCACCTTCTGTTTCAACTGCCTTCTGAAGGTTAGCAGAGATGTTTAATTTCTTCTCCGATTCTAAAACATATGGGATGGCAATTCTAGTATATCGATGTCCTTCGTTTTCGTGCACCTTTTTAATAATAGGTAGTAGAACATCTTTCATCTGTTGGCTCTTCTGCTCATAGACAGATAAAACTTGGTTCTTAAAATCTTCAATTACATTCTCCGTCGAATCTTCTAAGAAATTAGCCTCACTAATTGAAGGATCAACTCCCAATAATCGTAAAGATTCATTTCTAAAAAATTCAAAATCACCACTAGGTTTTGTTTGCTCAACTATAACTTCAGTAAGTCCTGCAAACATATTATACAAATCAATGCTCAATCGATCTCCTGATAAGGCATTACTTCTCTTTGTATAAATTGCTTCTCTTTGGATGTTCATTACATCATCATAATCAAGCAATCTTTTTCTTGTACCAAAGTTGTTTTCTTCAACTTTTTTCTGAGCACGTTCTATAGATTTAGTAACAGCAGAATGTTGAATAACTTCGCCCTCTTTATGGCCTAGTTTGTCCATCACATTTGCAATACGCTCCGAGTTAAAAAGTCTCATCAGTTTGTCCTCAAGAGACACAAAGAACTGAGAAGAACCAGGATCTCCCTGTCTACCAGCACGACCTCTTAATTGTCGATCTACCCTTCTTGAATCATGGCGTTCAGTTGCTATGATTGCAAGTCCGCCAGCTGCTTTTACTTCATCGCTTAGCTTTATATCTGTTCCTCTACCAGCCATGTTGGTAGCAATGGTAACTCTCCCTGGCTTTCCAGCTTCGGTTACAATATCTGCTTCTCGTTGGTGTTGCTTGGCATTAAGGACATTGTGATTTATGCCCTTCATTTGTAACATCCGACTTAACTTTTCAGAGTTATCTACTGAAGTTGTACCTACCAATACTGGTCGACCCTTTGAAGTCAAATCCTCTATTACATCAATCACTGCATTAAATTTCTCTCGGCCAGTTTTGTACACCAAATCTTCTTGATCATTCCTAACAATTGGTTTATTCGTTGGAATAACAACCACGTCCAATTTATAGATTTCCCAGAATTCACCAGCCTCTGTTTCTGCAGTACCAGTCATCCCTGTAAGTTTGTGATACATTCTGAAAAAATTCTGAAGCGTAACAGTTGCATAGGTCTGCGTTATATCTCCAACTTTCACATTTTCTTTTGCCTCAATTGCTTGGTGTAATCCGTCGGAATATCTTCTTCCTTCCATCATCCTTCCCGTCTGCTCATCTACAATTTTCACTTGACCATCCATCACAACGTACTCTTCGTTATTTTCAAAAAGAGCATATGCTTTCAATAATTGGCTCACAGCATGTAGTCTTCTAGACTTAATACTATAGTCAGTAATTAATGCTTCCCTCTCTTCAGTAAACTTCTGTCCAGTGCTACTTTCCTTTTCTTCTAATTGTTGCATTTCCAGTGTAATATCTGGCATTACAAAAAAGGAAGAATCGTTTTCTCCTTTTGCGAGAAACTCTCCACCAAGTTCAGTTAATTCTACATTCCGATTTTTCTCATCGATGGTAAACAATAATGGAGCATCCACAATATGCATGTTCTTAGATTGTTCTTGCATATATACATTCTCTGCTTTTTGCATCATTGCTTTGACACCTTCTTCACTGAGAAATTTTATCAACGGTCTATATTTTGGAAGGGCTCTAAAAGCTCTTAATAAAGCCATACCAGCTTCACCTTCTTCATGTCCATGTTTTCCTTCCTTGAATAGCTTTTTACCTTCTGCTAAATAAGCTGTTGCCAACTTTTTCTGCTCATTCACTAATCTTTGAACCTTCGGGTTTAGCTCTATGTATTCTTGTTCGTCAGAACCTTTAGACACAGGTCCTGAAATGATTAAAGGTGTTCTTGCATCGTCAATAAGAACAGAATCCACCTCATCAATCATTGCAAAATGATGTTTGCCTTGCACTTTTTCATTGGCAGACCTCACCATATTATCTCTCAAATAATCAAATCCAAATTCATTATTTGTTCCATAGGTAATGTCGCAATTATAAGCTTTTACTCTTCCTTCAGAATGAGGCTTATACTTATCAATGCAATCAATGGTCAAGAATAAAAATTCAAAAATAGGAGCAACCCATTCTGAATCCCTTCGTGCGAGGTAATCATTCACTGTAATTACATGAACACCCAAGCCGGAAAGACCATTGAGATATGCTGGCAAAGTAGCTACCAATGTCTTACCTTCTCCTGTTTGCATCTCGGCAATCTTACCATCATGCAAAACCATACCACCAATCAGTTGAACGTCATAGTGTAGCATGTTCCAAGTAATCGCTCCACCTGCAGCAACCCAAGAGTTTTGCCACACGACTTCATTTCCTTCTATAGAAATGTAATCCTTTTTAATGGCCAATTCTCTATCATGATCAGTTACAGTAGTTCTCAGTTCTGTATTTTCCATGAACCTCCTAGCAGTTTCTTTCACAACAGCAAAAGCTTCTGGTTGGATTTCTTTTAGTACTTTTTCTAACTCTGTATCTCGTTCTTTCTTTAATTCATCTATTTGCTCAAACAAGGATTCCTTTTTAAGAACATCCTTCATTTCATCAGCCTGATCCTTTAAAGTGTTTATCTCCCCGTCTATTTCTGCTAGATACTCAGCAATTCTAGATCTAAATTGAATCGTCTTATTTCTGAGTTCATCGTTACTTAGACTCTTAAGTTTCTGAAAATGCTCATTAATAATTGCAACACGTGGGCTATACTCTTTGACATCTCGATCGTATTTCGTACCGAATATCTTCTTTAATACATTGAACATTTATGAATGGATTTTGAATAGTAAACGTAAAATTAAGCAAAAAGATAACGTCATATATCGTTCCACTTGAACCTTCTTGTCATTTTGACAGCTTTTAACACCATGGTACACAAAAAGGGCTGCCAAGTTCAATGACAGCCCTCCATTTTTGCTATTATGTCTTTAATTATTTATATCTCCTTTCTTAATCTTGCTACAGGAATATTAAGCTGCTCTCTATACTTAGCAACAGTCCTTCTCGCAATGTTATATCCTCTCTTTGTCAAGAAATCCTTCAGTTTTTCATCGGATAAAGGCCTTTTCTTGTCTTCACCTTCAATTATATCAGCCAAAATGTTCTTCACTTCCAAAGTAGATACTTCTTGACCATCCTGTGTTTGCAGTGATTCTGAGAAAAATGACTTCAATAACTTGGTCCCATACTCCGTCTGAACAAATTTACTATTTGCTACTCTTGAGACTGTAGAAATATCTAAACCAGTAATTTCTGCTATATCCTTCAATATCATAGGCTTCAACTTTCTTTCATCGCCCGTTGTAAAATAGGCAAACTGAAATTGAAGAATTGAATACATCGTATTATATAAGGTCTCTTGTCTTTGCTTAATGGCATCAATAAACCATTTTGCAGAGTCTATCTTTTGCTTGATAAACATAATGGCCTCTTTCTCCTTACCTGTCGCTCTTCTACCATTTGTATTTACTTTGAAGCTCTTAAGCATATCCAAGTAATTATCATTGATTCTAAGATCTGGAGCATTCTTACTATTTAGAACCAACTCTAACTCACCATCTCTATTGGTAATAATAAAATCAGGAACGACGTACTGATTATTTGCTCCGGATGTTTGTGTATGCCCACTTGACGGCTTAGGATTTAATTTCAGAATTTCATTAATTGCATCTCTTAATTCTGACTCTGATAAGAATAAGTTTTTCTGCAATTTTTTATAATGCTTCTTTGTGAATTCATCAAAGTGATTCAAAAGAATTTTAAGAGCATTCATTCTTGCTCTTTTCGAAATCACATTCTTAGTAACTAATTCTTTTTGTCTTAATTGAATGACCAAACTTTCTTGCAAACTTCTCGCACCAATTCCTGGGGGATCAAAAGTTTGAATGACGGTTACAAGCTTTTCAATTTCTTGTTCATTCGTTTCTATATTATGAGAAAATAATAAATCATCAATTATAGAAAATGAATCTCTACGTAAATATCCATCAGCATCAATACTTCCTATTATTTGTTTTGCAATCAATACTTCTCTCTCATCGGACAGTTCTTGCATGCCTAATTGAGCCTCAAGATGTTCGTGAAAAGTATCAGAAACAGCAATTGGTAATCGATGTGTTTCTTCCTCTGAAACAAATTTTTCTCCAACCGTCTTGTACAAGATGGGATCATCTTCTATGTACTCATTAATGTAATCATCCAACTCAAATTCTTCTTCTGATCCTTCTTCTGAGTTTTCATTTTCGAGATCGTAAATCTCACTAACTTCACTCTCATTTCCCTCATCAAGGGCTGGATTTGCTTCAAGTTCTTCTTTGATTCGTTGTTCTAATGTTGCCGTAGGAATTTGCAATAATTTCATTAGTTGAATTTGCTGCGGTGACAGCTTTTGCAACATACGGTGGGAAAGTCTCTGCTTTAACATCTGTTGATATTTTACCTGTTATAAACACTATATTTATATACAAGTTTCGGTTTTTGTAATTACTACAATTATATCCCAAACTTACATTATTAATTTCTTTAATGCAAAATTCATTCCAAATTAATGACTTATGTATTATAAATTTCTTTAATATGAATATTTCTTCTCGTTTGCTCTCTTTGCGTACCTATATGAAGGACCATAAAGTTGATGCCTTTATTATTCCTTCAAGTGACCCTCATATGAGTGAATATGTAGCAGATCATTGGAAAAGCAGAGAATGGATTTCCGGTTTTACTGGATCTGCAGGTACAGTCCTGATAACTCAAAATTATGCAGGACTTTGGACAGATTCAAGATATTTTATTCAGGCAATCAATGAATTAGAAAATACAGAAATAGAACTTAATAAAATCATTGATCGTACAAGTCTAGGGTACACACAATGGATTATTAAAAATTTACCTGAAGGATCAATAGTAGGAGTAAACGGGTTTCTTTTTTCCGAAAAAAGCGTTCGAAGAATGGAAAGTAAGTTTGAAGAAAAAAATATCAAATTAGTAACTTCACTTGAACCAATCCAAGAAATTTGGAATGATAGAAAAGAACTTCCAACCCAAAGTTTGTTCGAACTACCAATAAAATTTTCTGGGAAAAGTTTTCAAGATAAACTTGCGGAATTACACAAACATCTCTTCATAAATAAAGCAGAGGCTATTCTTTTTACGACACTGGATGAAATAGCTTGGTTACTGAATATTCGATCAAGTGATATTGACTTTAATCCTGTAGCCATTTGTTATTTACTCGTTACAGTAGATGAAAATATTCTATTCATTGATGATCAGAAAATTTCAAATTCAAAAATTTATTTTGACAAAAATAAAATTCAAGTAAGACCTTACCACAACATCGTAGATTACTTAGTTTCTTTTAAGCGTAAGGTTTTAATAGATCCAAATACCTGTAGCACAAAATTGTTCAGAGCCTTGGATCAAAATTTAATTCAAGAAAAAGCAAGTTTCGTCATTCATAAAAAAGCCATCAAAAATTCAACAGAAATTAAAGGCTTCCGAAATGCAATGATAAAAGATGGGGTGGCCCTTTGCCACGTCTACCATTGGCTTGAAGCTAATATAGAAAAAGGGATAACAGAATATGAATTTGGAAATAAAATCGCAGAATTCCGATCTCAACAGACAGATTATTTTGGTGAAAGCTTTAATCCAATTGTAGGGAACAATGGAAATGGAGCAATTATCCATTACCGAGCTGAGGAAACGGATTGCGCAGCCATAGAGCCTGATGGATATTTACTCTGTGATTCAGGAGCACAATTTATGGACGGTACTACAGATATAACCAGATCATTTTCTTTTGGCAAACCTTCTGAAGAATATTGTACAGCATACACACTTGTTCTTGCTGGGCACATAGATTTAGCTTTGGCCAGCTTTCCTGTAGGAACCAAAGGCGTGCAACTTGACCTTTTAGCGAGAAAGGCTTTATGGGAACATTCCATGGATTACCCACATGGGACGGGACACGGGGTAGGCTCATTTCTCAACGTACATGAAGAACCCCAAGGATTTGCTCCTGGGAATTCCAACCGTGGAAATGCTGGAATTTTTGCAGGTATGGTGACATCCAATGAACCTGGTTATTACAAACTAAACGAATTCGGAATTAGAATAGAAAACCTAGTTCTAAGCTGTGATAAAGGAGATGGATTTATAAATCATGAAACGATCACCTTATATCCTATTCAAACAAAACCAATAATAAGGAATCTACTTAGTCCTACTCAAATCAAGTGGTTAAATGACTATCATAAGCTGGTTTGGGAAAAATTAAGCCCACATTTGGACAAGGAATTGCAAGATTGGCTTTATCCGCAATGTCAAAGCTTATAAATTCAAAGTTTTTTCAAATAAAACTTTAAAATACCTTTTCTTTGTACCATAAATTAAAAAACAATTATGTCTCACGGTGAAGATCAAAATTGGGGTAAAAAAGGAGCATGTTTCGGACAATTCATATTTTTTGTTCTACTCTTTATAATCCTTCTCATTTACCTTTACAATCACAGTGACGGTCACGTCATGTAATTCAAAATATATAAAAGCCCCGATTTAAATTGGGGCTTTTTTCTTAAACCATATTACTATGAATCTTGAATTTCTAAAAACACTAGACTTAGAAACAAAAAACGATGGAACTTGGTCTGGTCAGGTATCCCATGGATCTAGCGAATACATCAGTTCTTATTCCCCTGTTGATGGTAAATTAATTGGAGAAGTAAGTGTTACAACCAAAGATCAATATGAAGCGATCATAACACAATCTAAAGAAGCTTTTAAGACTTGGCGTACAATGCCTGCACCTAAAAGAGGTGAAATCGTAAGACAATATGGTAATGAGTTAAGAAATCATAAGGATGCTCTAGGCAAATTAGTTTCTTACGAGATGGGAAAGTCCCTACAAGAAGGTTGGGGTGAAGTACAAGAAATGATTGATATCTGTGATTTTGCCGTTGGACTTTCTAGACAACTATATGGGCTTACCATGCATTCAGAAAGACCAAGTCACAGGATGTACGAACAGTGGCATCCAATCGGCGCCGTTGGAATTATCTCTGCCTTTAATTTTCCAGTAGCTGTGTGGGCATGGAACTCCATGATTGCAATGGTCTGTGGTGACGTTTGCATATGGAAAGGAAGTGAAAAGACTCCAATGTGTAGTGTAGCATGTCAAAAAATACTCAATAAGGTTTTAAAGGAAAATAATTTGCCGGAAGGCATATCAAACATCATAACAGGAAATGCTGAAGTCGGGCAATGGATGACTAAGGATACCAGAATCCCATTAATATCCGCTACAGGTAGTTCAAGAATGGGTAAAGCTGTTGGACAAGATGTGGCCGCTAGGTTGGGTCGTTCGTTATTGGAGTTAGGAGGAAATAATGCCATTATTATTACACCATCTGCTGATTTAAAAGTAGTACTTACGGGTGCTGTTTTTGGAGCTGTTGGAACCTGTGGACAGAGATGTACATCGACTAGAAGACTTATCATTCATGAAGATATTTACGATAAGGTCAAAGAAGTTTTGGTAAAAGCATATGGTCAATTAAAAATCGGGGACCCATTAGAAGTAACCAATCATATTGGGCCATTAATCGATAAAGATTCAGTTAATACTTACCTCAAGGCCATTGAGCAAGTAAAAGAACAGGGTGGTACAATGGCTGTGGAAGGAAACGTTCTTTCTGGTGCAAACTATGAAAGTGGATGCTATGTCTCTCCGAGCATTGCAGAAGTAACAAACGATATGAGCATCGTTCAACATGAAACATTCGGGCCAATACTATATCTCGTCAAATATTCAGGAGATCTCTCAAACGCCATTGCCATTCAGAATGATGTACCTCAAGGTCTATCATCTGCCATCATGACCAATCATTTGAAAGATGCAGAAGCATTTTTATCTGCTGCTGGTTCTGATTGCGGCATAGCAAACGTAAACATAGGTACTTCAGGAGCTGAAATCGGTGGTGCATTTGGTGGTGAAAAGGAAACTGGCGGAGGAAGAGAATCAGGTTCAGACTCTTGGAAAGCATACATGCGTCGTCAGACAAACACCATTAATTATAGTGATACCGTACCGCTAGCTCAAGGAATCGAGTTTAACTTCTAATATATTATATAAAAACATAATGTATGGGCATGATTTATGCATGGAATTAGGTTTAAGACCCTAATTGTGAATCATAAATATGTCATAGATGAAGGTTCTAAAATTCGGCGGCTCTTCTGTTGCCACTCCGAATCGTATTAGAAATATCTTTTCAATCATTCAGCCAAGGATTGCTCAGAATGAAAACCTTGCCATTGTATTCTCTGCCTTTGGTGGAGTAACTGATCAATTAATTGAAATGATTGAAACGGCAGGTAAAGGAGATGACTCCTATGTCAATGTAGTTCAAACTTGCAAAGAGAGACACTACGAAGCAATTGAAGATTTATTTGAAGGCAACCATAGAAGTAACGAATTGGCAAGAATTGATGTTCTTTTCCTCAAGCTTGAAAACGTACTTCGTGGAGTTCATCTTCTAAAAGAAGCGTCTGATCGTTCCTATGACTATGTCATGAGTTTTGGCGAAAGATTGAGTAATTCAATCATTGCTTCTTATTACAAAACGCAAAATGTAAATACAGAGTATATTGATGCACGTCAGCTAATTTCAACAAACAGTGATTTTAGATCAGCGAAAGTATTCAAAGACCTCAGTTATAAAAATATCCAAGAGGCCTTCAAGAATAAAGAAGGAACTACCCACATAATCACAGGTTTTATTGCCTCTGACCAAGAAGGAAAAACAACAACCTTAGGAAGAGGTGGCTCTGACTATACTGCAGCATTATTTGCTGCCGCTTTAGAAGCAGAGGCATTAGAGATATGGACTGATGTTGATGGTGTTTTAACCACCAACCCAAAGATGGTTAGCAAAGCTTATCCGATTAAGCAGATGACCTATATTGAAGCAATGGAAATGTCGCACTTTGGTGCAAAGGTTATTTATCCGCCAACCATTCAACCAGTACATCTTAAGGGAATTCCAACTTACATCAGAAATACCTTTAACCCTGAATATGTAGGGACACTAATTCATAAAGAAGTAGTAAATAATAACGGATCAATCAAAGGGCTATCCTCTTTATCTGGTGTTTCACTAATTACACTTTCAGGAACAGGACTTCAAGGAACCCCTGGTGTAGCCGCTAGGCTTTTCAGTTGTTTAGCTTCTAAAAGTATCAACCTAATATTAATCACTCAAGCCTCTTCAGAGCATTCGATATGTTTGGCTGTTATGGAAGATAAATCTAAGCTAGCCAAACAAACTTTATTAGAAGAATTCACCAAAGAAATTGATGATAAACTAATTGACAACATAGATCTGATCAATGATATATCTATCATTGCCGCAGTCGGTGAATCAATGAAAGATAAGCCAGGTATAGCTGGAAAATTATTTTCTGCACTTGGAAGAAATGGTGTCAACATAGAGGCCATCGCTCAAGGATCATCCGAATTAAACATCTCGTTTGCAGTGCATGCAAAAGATGAAAAAAAAGCATTAAATCTAATTCATGATAGTTTTTTCTTAAATGCAGATAAAACACTAAATCTATTTTTTGTTGGTACAGGTCTTATTGGAGGAACACTCATAGAACAATTGAAAGAATTCAAAGAAAACATACGAGCATCACGTGGGATTGATTTAAAATTAATTGGTCTTTCCAATAGCCGTAAAATGAGTTTTAATGCAAATGGAATAAATTTAGATAATTGGAAAGATGACTTGGATAATTCCAATGAGAAGGCGGATCCAAATCAATTTGTTCAAAAAATGATTGAACTAAATTTAGCGAATTCAATTTTTGTAGATAACACAGCTTCTAATACAATTCCTGGATTTTATGAAACCATTTTAGACAACTCTATTTCCATCTCAACGCCAAATAAAGTTGCCAGCTCTTCAAGTTATGAGTCCTATGTCAACCTTAAAAAAATTGCAAAAGATAGAAATGTTTTATTCTTGACTGAAACAAATGTAGGCGCGGGATTACCCGTTCTTTCAACGATTCAAAGTTTAAGAAATAGTGGAGATGAAATTGTAAAAATTGAAGCTGTATTAAGTGGATCTCTATCCTATATCTTTAATAATTTTTCAACTGATAAAAGTTTTCATGACCTTGTAAAAAAGGCACAAGAATTAGGATACACTGAGCCGGATCCTCGGGAGGATTTAAACGGATCAGATGTGAGAAGAAAGATTACAATTTTAGCGAGAGAATCTGGATATGAGTTAGAAAAATCAGAAGTGAAGGTTTCAGAAATTCTTCCACAAGAATGTATAGATGCATCATCCACTGAAGACTTTTTTATTGCGCTCAAGGCAAATGAAAATTACTTTCAAAAACTAATTTCTGAATCGGAATCGAAGAATGAAAAATTGAGATTCATTGCAAAATTTGAAGACAAAAATGCAAGCATACAGTTATTAAGCGTGGATGATAAAAGCCCATTCTATAATCTATCTGGTACAGATAATATGATTGCTTTATATACAGCTAGATATATTAATTCGCCGATTGTAATAAGTGGGCCTGGAGCAGGAGCAAATGTGACAGCAGCTGGCGTTTTTTCAGAAATTATACAGATCGCAAATGAAAGATTTGACTACTAATAAAAATACATATTTAGCATGTTAGATTTTCCTGGAGTAAAAGTTTTTGCGCCGGCTACAGTAGCTAACGTATCGGTAGGGTACGACGTGTTAGGTTTTGCCATCCATGGACCTGGTGACGATATAATTGTAAGAACTGGTAAAAAATTAGGTCTTAGCATTGCGGGGATTCATGGGGCACAAAACAGGTTACCAAAAGATCCTAAAAAGAACACTGCGACCGTAGCTGCTCAAGCCTTGCTTGACCATTTAGGTTATGATAATGTTGCCATCGAGTTAGAGATATTTAAGAAGATGCCATTTGCAAGCGGTATGGGATCAAGTGCAGCTAGTGCTGTTGCGGGAGTGTTTGGAGTTAATGAATATTTAGGATCACCCCTAACTAAAAAGGAGTTACTACCATTTGCAATGCTTGGTGAACAAGTTGCGGATGGTGCCTATCATGCAGATAATGTAGCTCCGTCTCTAATGGGTGGATTTATATTAATAAGAGATAATGAGAAACATGATACGATCAGGCTTCCCTCCCCTACTGAATTATATGCCTGTGTAATTCATCCACACATCTCTATCTTGACTTCAGAGTCTAGAGAAATACTTTCATCTGAAGTGTCATTAGAAAAGGTTGTTAAACAGACTGGAAATATTGGTGCATTTGTAGCTAGTCTATATAGATCGGATTTAGAACTTTTAAAGCGTTCCTTAGAAGATCATATTATAGAACCGCAGAGGGCTAAACTCATTCCGCATTTTTATGACTTAAAAGAAATAGCTCTCAAAAATAAAGCCCTGGGATTCTCAATCAGTGGAGCTGGTCCTTCCTTGTTTGCTTTATGTCCAAATAGTCTAGTTGCTGAGGAAGTAGCTTTAAGCATAAAGACACACCTTAAACAAAATAAGATTGGAAGTGATACGTACATATCGCTCATAAATAATGAGGGAGCAAAAAAATATTGAATGAAATTATATAGTACTAACAATAGAAATTTAGAAGTAGATTTAAAAGAAGCAGTACTAAAATCCTTGGCATCAGACAAGGGTTTATATATGCCATCTATTCTCCCAAAGCTTGACGATAAGTTCATTAAAAATCTAAACCAATTTTCCCTTCAGGAAATAGCTTTTCATATCTGTTCTACTTTATTTCAAGACAGCATTGCTCCCAATGACTTGATGAGTATTATAAATAAATCAATGACCTTTCCTGCTCCTGTCGTTGAAATTGCTCCCAATATCTCAACCTTGGAATTATTTCATGGACCAAGTCTAGCCTTCAAAGATTTTGGCGCTCGGTTTATGGCGCAGCTGATGTCTTACTTTAATAGAGGCGAAAAGAAAGAAATTACCATATTGGTAGCAACAAGTGGAGATACTGGTGGGGCCGTTGCTTCTGGATTTTTTAACACTCCAGGAATTGAAGTAATTATACTTTATCCTTCGGGAAAGGTTAGTGAAATACAAGAACTTCAATTAACAACCTTAGGAAATAATATAACCACTTGTGAGATCGATGGAACCTTTGACGATTGTCAGTCAATCGTTAAGTCTTGTTTTCTAGATCCAGAATTAAATAAGACTTACAATTTATCTTCAGCTAATTCTATAAATATTGCTAGACTTATACCTCAATCCTTCTACTATTTTGAGGCATTTAAACAGAAAGTAACGAACAAGGATTTGGTGGTCTGTGTACCTAGTGGAAATTTTGGAAATCTTACAGCAGGTTTGATGGCTAGTAAGATGGGATTACCGATTAAGCATTTTATTGCTGCTACCAATGTTAATAAGGTGGTTCCTGATTACCTAGAATCAGGTAAATACGAACCCATTGATTCTATATCAACAATATCCAATGCAATGGATGTGGGGAATCCATCCAACTTTACCAGAATAAAAGAGCTGTATCCAGGCTTAGATGAAATGAAATCTATGATAAGTGGTGCTTGGTATACTGATGATCAAGTCAAACAAACAATCAAAGAAGTCTACGATACGTACGATTATATCTTAGATCCTCATGGAGCCATTGGTTTCTTAGCTTGTGCTGATCATTTGCGAAAGCATGATAATGAATATATCTTTTTAGAAACAGCTCATCCTTGTAAGTTTCTAGATACAGTTGAATCATGCGTAAATAAACAAATTCCACTTCCTTCAGCTATTGATTCTCTAAAAGGAAAAGAAATGCAGAAACAGAAGCTACCTAATACTTTTGATGCTTTTAAGGAATGGCTTCTGTAATGTTCCACGTGGAACCCTTTTAAAATTTAGTACTAAGATTGTCATGTTTCACGTGAAACAATAAATGATATAATAAAGCACATTTGAAAATCAGCATTTAAAGTATATTACAGACTTAAATACTTTACAATAATGAGATTTTTAACCGTCACCCTATTCCTACTATCTAGCCTTTCAATCTTAGGTCAAGAAAATTACAATAACAATAAGTTTAAACAGCTCCATGAAGAGCTACCTACTCCTAATAGTTATAGAAATGCTTCGGGGGCACCTGGGCATGAATACTGGCAACAAAAAGTGGACTACGATATAAAGGTCACCTTAGATGACTCAAAACAAAGAATAGATGGTACCGAGACCATAACTTATCATAACAATTCTCCAGACCAGCTAAATTACCTTTGGGTCCAACTTGATCAGAATGTTCGAGCACTTGATTCGGATAGCCATAAAATTAGTAATAGTAGTCTCAGTGATAAAGTATCTCAGAGAGCTCTAGATAGAATTAATCCAAGCTTTGATGGTGGGTTTAAAATACAGGCAGTTAAAGCAAAAGATGGATCGGACTTGAAGCACATCATTAATAATACTATGATGAAAGTTGAAATTCCTACACCTCTTAAACCAGGAGATTCTTATTCATTCTCTATCGATTGGTGGTACAATGTCAACAATAGAATGGAAATCGGTGGAAGATCAGGATATGAATACTTCGAAGATGATGATAACTATCTCTATACCATCGCTCAATTCTACCCTCGTATGTGCATGTACAATGATGTATACGGATGGCAAAATAAACAGTTTTTAGGCAGAGGTGAGTTTACACTTTCATTTGGAGATTTTAAAGTGGAAATTACCGTTCCATCTGATCATCTCGTTGCCTCCACAGGAACATTACAGAATCCAGATGATGTGCTTTCATCTGAACAAAAGAATAGATTAGCAAAAGCCAAGGATGAATATGAACAACCAGTAATCATCGCTTCTCAAGATGAGGCTGAAAAAAGAGAATCTAAAAGATCAAATAAAAATTCAACTTGGGTTTTTCATGCTGAAAATGTAAGAGACTTTGCCTTCGCGAGTTCTAGAAAATTTATCTGGGATGCAATGAATGTTAAGCAAACAGATGGTACGGAAGTTATGGCCATGTCTATGTATCCTAAGGAAGGAAATCCTCTTTGGGAAAGATATTCCACTAAAGCTGTAGCGCATACCTTGAAGTGGTTTTCGCATTACACATTCCCTTATCCATATCCTGTGGCATGGTCAATTAATGCTGCACGAATTGGTATGGAGTATCCAATGATTTGTTTTAACTATGGAAGATGTGAAGAGGATGGCACCTATGCAGAAAGAACGAAGTACGGAATGATCTCGGTGATCATTCACGAGGTTGGTCACAACTATTTTCCAATGATAGTAAATTCTGACGAAAGACAATGGACGTGGATGGATGAAGGTCTAACTACATTTTTGCAATACTTATCTGAAGTTCAATGGGAAAGAGATTATCCAAGCAGAAGAGGACCAGCTCATAAAATTACAAGCTATATGGGCGGAGACAAATCCAAAATATCTCCCATCATGACAAACTCAGAAGCAATCCACCAATTTGGAAATAATGCCTACGGTAAACCAGCAACTGCATTAAACATCCTTCGAGAGAGTGTAATGGGACGTGAATTATTTGATAGTGCATTTAAAGAGTACAGCAATAGATGGATGTTTAAACATCCGACTCCTGCAGATTTCTTTAGAACCATGGAAGATGCTTCTAGTGTAGATTTAGATTGGTTCTGGAGAGGATGGTTCTACACCAATGATCATGTGGATATGAGTATTGATGAAGTAAATTTCTCAAAAATGCAGGACTCTCAACAAGAAACAAAAGTCTCTGCTCCATCTGATAATAGAGAAAAAGGCATTTCCTATATGAGAAATCAAGAAATCGAAGAGACCTACGACGAAAAAGATTCCTCACTAATTGATTTCTACTCAAACAAGGATAGACCAAAATCTAGTAGAAATGAGTCTGAAAAAAAGAATGAGACTAAAAATGAAAATGCTGAATTGAATTTCACAGAACTTGTAATTTCAAATCATGGTGGTTTGGTTATGCCTGTAATTCTAGAATTTGTATTTGATGATGGAACTACAGAAGTTCAAAGAATCCCAGCGGAAATCTGGCAGAAAAATTCATCGAAAATAACCAAGGTATTTGCTACTGAAAAACCAATAGTAAGTGTAACGCTTGATCCATTTAGAGAGACAGCTGATGTTGATACGTCTAACAATAGTTATCCTAAGAAGGAAGAAGTAAGCAGATTTGAGTTATTTCAACAAGAAAGGCAAAGCGAACCTAATGGCATGCAAAAAGCTAACAAAAAGAAAAGTAGTAGACCATAAGTAATTGATTATCAATTACTTATATGTTTATTTAAGAATTCTTCTAGAAAAGTATTAAAAGTGTCTGGATGTTCCATCATCGGGGCATGTCCACATTTGTCAACAAAACAAAGTTCGGAGTTAACCAATAGTTCCTTGAACTTTTCGCCTACGAATGGCGGTGTTACATGATCTTGCTTTCCCCACACTAATAATGTTGGGCAGGTAATCCTATGAAGTTTATCAGCTAAATTGTGTCTGATGGCACTCTTTGCAGTAGCAACAATGCGAATTGCTTTCATACGATCATTGACGGTTTCAAATACTTCATCTACTAATTCCTTAGTTGCTACAGCCGGATCATAAAATGTCTCTTGTGTTTTGGTTTTCACGTATTCGTAATTACCTCGCTGAGGAAAGGTAGATCCCATTGAACTTTCAAATAATCCTGAACTCCCCGTGAGTATCATCGTTTCAACTCTTTCAGGATTCTTTAGTGTATAAAGCTGCGCCAAATGACCTCCTAAAGAATTACCCAATACACTTACTTTTTCATATCCTTTATAGTCAATAAATTCATTGATATGATTTAATAGTGCATCAAGCCCTACTGTTTTTACAGGCATTTCAAGAATAGGTAAATGAGGAAATACAATGTTGTACTTATCTCCGAAATGTTCTATAATTCCTTGAAAGTTACTAAGCTGTCCTAATAGACCATGTAATAAAACTAAGTTGTGTTTACCGCCACCTGTTTCTAAATATTTAAACTTATCCTCTTCGATCATTGTCTTGATGTAATTAAGTGCTTCTTGTTATTACTAGTAATAAAAAATACATAACAAAGATGCCCAAATATAACGGTTGAAAACAATAGATGTATCGGTTGTGCAAATTGTGGAACACTTAAGTAGCTCATTATTATTCCCGAAAGTATTTCTAAAATTAGAATTCCAAATAAAAATATAGCAGAACGGCGCACAGTATGAACCAGTTTAAAGGCGATATAACTATTCAATAAAAGTACAAGAATTGCAAATGATCTATGAATTTCAAAAATTGTACTTAGTTTTTCAATCCATACATTTCGAGGTATTCCATCGTGAAATAGAACATCAATTTCTTGTCTAACCATCGTCCCCATGTATATCTGAATCAAGGTTACAATAATTGATGTCATAATTAGAATTGAAATTATTCTATCTATTTCATGTTTATCACTTTTTTTAAAAGATAATAATTTTACTAGAAGCAAAATTATAAGCAAAGCAAATAACATGTGGAATGTAATGGTCCAAGGTGTGAGGTTTGAAGCAACTACTATGGAACCAAACCAGCCTTGGACTCCTGTAAAAAGAAGAGTCAGAAAACTAAAGAGTAATAATCTTTTATCTTCTTTAAAAAGTAGTAATCCTAAAATACACATGACTATCATGAAGTTACCAGCCAAAAATCCAGCTAACCGATTTATGTATTCAATCCAAGTTTTTGTTGTATCAAACTCTTCTTCTTTTACAATGTTAGGATCATTTTTAATTTTATTGGCAATTTCTGAATAACCAATCTTTTCTAGAAAACCGGTGTACTTATCTACCTTAGAAATTCTTTTGTTTAAAAATATTTCCAAATAATTATCTGGTAATTGATCAACACTGGTTGGTGGTATCCATTGGCCAAAGCATTTTGGCCAATCCGGACAACCCATCCCTGAACCAGTAGTCCGCACAATCGAACCTGCTAGAATAACTAAGTATATACTGAATAAAGTAATGGTAACTAACCGGAAGAATATTTTTCGTTTCATATCAATTTCACTGCGAATCTAGAAAACAAATAATAAATGAAAATGAAGTTATTAACATCCTTATTAATTCTTCTAATTTAATTTTTAAAAGCAAGCTCTTATTATTAGAATTGTTTAATTGCTTATAAGTTCAAATGGAATATGATTTTTATTCATTTTCATCTTGTTACTAAAAAGTTTCTGACAATGGAATAACCTAATAATGGTTTATTGTTTATAACTGTGCGTATTTGTTTAAAGTAATTAACAATTGTTGATAATGTTGAAAAGCTATTCTTGAATGTAGATAATTATGGTAAAAGAATGTTTTATTAACATCCAGTTTCATAATTTCATTAATTGGTTAGTCTATATTGAATTAACTAAAACTTATCAACAAATTATCAAGGGGCTATGAGGGCTGTTATACAACGAGTCAAAAGAGCTAAAGTATCAATTGAAAATCAAGTTTATTCTAGTATTGGTTCCGGCTTATTAGTTTTTCTAGGAATTACAGAGGAAGATGATCTTACTGATTTAGAATGGCTAGTAAATAAAATTTTAAATCTTAGAATTTTTGGTGATGCTGAAGGCAAATTAAATTTTTCAGTATTAGATAATAATGGATCTATTTTAGTTGTAAGCCAATTCACTCTATATAGTAGTACAAAGAAAGGAAATCGTCCTTCATTTCTAAAGGCAGCAAAGCCGGATAAAGCAATTCCGATGTATGATAAATTTGTAAGTTATACTAAAGAAATAAGTGGTTTGGATATCCAGACAGGTTCGTTTGGTGCTGATATGAAAATTGAATTATTAAATGATGGGCCAGTGACTATAATAATAGATACAAAAAATAAAGAATGACCATAAAGGAACTACAATTAAAAGTAGACAGATGGATACAAGATATAGGAGTAAGATATTTTGATGAGCGTACTAACGCATTGATACTAGGCGAGGAAGTAGGTGAACTTTTTCGTCTTATTGCAAGGAAGTATGGTGAACAGAGTTTTAAAAATCAAGAAGATCTTAATAATGTTGATGAGAATATAAAAGATGAACTTGCTGATATTATGTTTGTTTTAATCTGTCTAGCAAATCAAATGGACATAGACATAGAATCAGCAATTCATGAAAACCTTCTTAAAAAAACAGAAAGAGATCAGAATAGACATAAGAGTAATTCAAAACTAACTCGATTAAATTCTGATGAATAGAGCATTTAAAAAGACGAGTTTTATTTTTGCTTTAACTTGGATTTTACTTTGCTTGTTTCTAGCAATTTTTTCATTTTTTATAATTCCAGATAAGACTAAAAATGCAAATTTACAAAATCCTTCAATTGCACTAAAAGAACCAGGATTTTCAACATTTGTTTTCACTGAAATAAGTGAAAATGTGCCACAGAATTATATTCATAAAAAGTTTCTTGGCTCCAATGATTTTGTTTCTACTAAAATTCTAGAATCAAAATCTTTTGATAAGACTAAAGGAGAATATCTTTTAAAATTCTCAAATGAAAAGTCGCTGCTAATTTCTGAAAATGATTATTTAAATAAAGTAAAGAAAAAGTATTTCATTTTTGGGACTGATAAATATGGCAGAGATTTATTTAGTAGGGTAGTACTCGGATTAAGAGTTTCCTTTTTAGTTGGTTTTATTGCTGTTCTTATTTCTTTATTCTTAGGAATAACTCTTGGTCTTTTGGCAGGATATTTTGGCGGTTGGTTAGATCGGGTTGTCATGTTTATAATTAATAGTCTTTGGTCAATTCCAACAATTTTGTTGGTATTCGCCATTGTAATAGCCTTTGGCAGGAGTATATCTATAATTTTTATTGCGGTAGGCTTAACGATGTGGATTGAGGTGGCCAGACTTGTAAGAGGTCTAGTCTTACAGCTAAAAGAAAAAACTTATATCGCAGCGGCAGAAACCTTAGGTGTAAACAAACTAAATATCTTGTTTAGACATTTACTCCCGAATCTCATTGGACCCGTTGCGGTTTTAATAGCTGCCAACTTTGCAATAGCGATCTTAATAGAAGCTGGTTTGAGTTATTTAGGTTTCGGAGTACAACCTCCAACCCCTTCTTTAGGTAACTTACTTAATGAAAACTACGGATATGCGCTTAGCGGGAAAACATATATGGCTTTAATACCTGCTTTAGCAATAATGCTTTTAGTTTTATCATTTAATCTGATAGGAAATACATTAAGTAATATCTTTGCAAATAATCAAACATAGTCATTGAGTAGAGAATTATTAATATTAGAAAAGTTAGAAAATGAACTTAATCTGAAACAACTTCAGATTAAAAGTCTTTTGACCATTACTCAGGCTATTAATGATAATCTGCCTTCAGATGGACTTTTTAATATGTATCGCTCTTTTCTCAGCTGGGAAATGGGTATTGAGCATATGATATTATTTGTAAAAAATAATATTGATGAGGATTGGGAAGCTGTTACAAGTATTAATGTTGAACAGAAGACAGTAAAATCGCTGATACCACTCATACTTCCATTCAAGCGCTTATATACTGTTAAGAATGAAGACGCAGAAGAACTTCAGAAGTTTGACGTAATTATTCCTGTTTATCATAAAAATGATCCTATCGCATACTCTCTAATTGGTGGAATAAGAGATAAGGACGATTTATATAACAAAATTCAATTTATAACTACCATTACAAATATCATCGCGGTTGCGATAGAGAATAAAAGACTATTTAAAAAGCAGATTAAGCAAGAACGATATAATAGAGAAATGGAATTGGCTAGCGATGTACAACAAATGCTAATTCCAGGGACAACGCCCGAAAGTAAATTTTTTAAAATGGGTATGGTTTACTTGCCAAATTATGATGTAGGTGGTGACTATCTTGATTACATAAAACTAGAAGAACATAAGTATGCTTTTTGCATAGCTGATATCTCTGGAAAGGGAGTTGCGGCAGCATTATTAATGGCAAATTTTCAAGCAATCATACAAAGTTTAATTTTTCAATTTAGAGATTTAGAGACTTTTGTTTTTGCTTTAAATGAATCGGTTTATAAAATAACTAAGAGTGATAAATTTATTACTTTTTTCATAGCGGAGATTGATAGTAAAGAGAAGAAGATGCGGTACATTAATGCCGGACATTTTCCTCCAATACTTTATCAAAATGGCGAAATTAAATTATTAAATTCAGGCACTACAGTTATAGGGGCATTTGATAAGCTTCCATTTATTAATGAAGAGAAAATTGATTTAACAAAGGATGCATTTATCTTTTGTTTTACTGATGGGCTCGTTGATTTGATGAATGATGAAAAAAATTATTTTGGAGAAGAAAGAGTTATTGAGTTTGTGAAAGAAAATCATGCATTAGATCCAAATGATCTCAATGAAAAATTGATGACAGAAATAGAAAGTTTTAAAGGATCACAAGAATATGTAGACGACATTGCAATTCTATCCATTCAGATAAATTAATATGGCAAGAAATCGAAGACCAGTTAAAAGTAAAGCCATAGCAGTTTTACTTGCTTTTTTTGGCGGCTTCATTGGAGCTCATAGGTATTACTTAGGTGAGACGGGAGCTGGTATATTTTATACCATGTTATTTATTTTTACTGGTGCAATGCGATTACCAATCACCACGATTTTAGGAATATTTGATGCCTTTAGATTGTTGATGATGTCACCTAGACAATTTGATAGAATGTACAATTCAAATAGAGAAGATGGATTGCAGCGAAGAAGAACACAGAATAAGAGTCAGCGTGAATTGTATGAAATGAGAAAAAGACAACAAAGCCAGCGTGGCGTAAAACGTGTAAATCCATATAAAAACACAGGGGTAAAAAAATATAAGGACTATGATATCGAGGGTGCCATATATGATTTTAATAAAGGATTAGAAATTGAACCAAATGATGTTTCCTTACATTTCAATTTAGCTTGTGCATATTCCATGGAGGAAGAAAAAGATAAAGCACTCTTTCATTTAGATCAGGCCATTAGAAATGGTTTTAAAGATGAAGAAAAAATAAAGACACACGATGATTTAGCCTTTCTTAGAATTCAACCAGAATTTGAGAAATATCAAGCCAATGGATATCAATTAAAAGGTAGTATAAACGTCAAAGAACCAAATTTATTAGAAGACGATATTTTACTATCACAGTTGAATAAACTATCCGAACTTAGGAAAAAGGGCTTATTGTCTGAGGAAGAATTCTTATTGGAGAAGAAAAAACTAATGCGAAAGTAAACCAAACGAGGCTTTTATTCGTCTTATAATAAAGAGATATATAATTGATTGCTGAAAATATCATATCAAATTCCTTAGTGCATCTGCATATAGATGATACTATTGCTCAGGCACTAACGATTATGCATATTAACTATGTGAAACATTTACCTGTTGTTTCTGAGAATAAATTGATAGGCATAGCATCGGAAGAGAATCTCTTAAAGTTTGATGATACCAAAACACTGAGAGAGTTTCCTCTAGAAGGTGTTGAAATATCAGCCAAGCTCGACGATCATATGTTTGAGCTTTTAGGAAAAATTAATGAAAATCATTTAACCTCATTACCAGTATTAGATTTGAATGGTAATTATGCAGGTTTAATATCCCAAGAAGATTTATTAAAAACATTTGCGAATAGTTTCTCTGTTGGCAAGACAGGCAGTCTTTTGGTTTTAGAAGTTAATCGTAGATCATATTCTTTATCCGAAATATCAAGGATTGTCGAGCTAGAAAATGCATCAATTATATCAAGTTTCATTACAGAGCTAGAAGAAAGTGTAAATGTTTTAGTTACCCTTAAAATTAATAGCATAGACATTCAAGCCATCATCAAAGCTTTTGACAGATATGGTTATGAGATTAGAGCTACCTATGCAGAAAAAGAGGTTATGGATAATCTTAAAGAGAGGTATGACTCTCTGATGAAATTTTTAAATGTATAATCTGCAATTTTTTCTCCTCTTATTCTTTTGGACTTCAATAAGTTTTTCCCAAGAGTACATTGAAATAAGGACCATTAATTTTATTGGTAATAAGAAAACCAAGGAACATGTTATTCGTAATGAATTAAGTTTTACTGAAGGAGATACCATAGTTTTATCCAACGTAGATGAATTCATTGATAGGAATGAAAAAATATTAGAAAGCATAGGTCTTTTTAATGATGTAAAGGTTAGCATCCAGAATCAAAAAGCATCTAAAGCCGATGTTTTGATTTCGCTTAATGAAAATTGGTATTTATATCCTGCACCTATTCTGGAATTTGCCGATCGCAATTTTAATGTTTGGTGGCAAGAGCAAGGAAGGTCAATCGATCGGTTAAATTATGGGGGACGATTAAGACATTATAATCTCACTGGAAATAAGGACCCAGCACTTTTGGTTTTTCAATTTGGTTATACTCGTAAATTCGAATTTGAGTATGGTGTCCCGTATCTAAATGAAGAAAAAAACTTAGGCTTTTATACGAGTATTTTTTACTCGGACAATAGAGAAATCCCATACAAAACAGAAGGAAATAAATCTCTTTTTTATAAACATGAAGATGAACGAATCATGTTAAAGAGATATAGAGCTTCTGTTAGATTAAGTTACCGACCAGAACCTCAAAAACATCATTCCCTTAGTCTAGAATTCCATAGAAACTCTGTTGACGATTTTGTAATCGATGAATTGAACCCAGACTACTTTTTAGGAGGAACTAACTCATTGAAATTCTTTATGATTAATTACGATGTTCAATATGATCAAAGGATTAATTATTTATATCCATTTAAAGGATACCGACTATTTCTGAATACAAAAAAAGAAGGGTTAGGTATATTTAAAGAGCAGAATAGCTTACTGCTTAAAGGAGGTGGCGAATTCTTTTATGAGTTTATAGAAGATTTTGGAGTTGGGACTAAATTGATTGGGAGAACTAATCTTGTCAGGACGCAACAAGCTTTCGCAAATAATACAGGATTGGGCTGGAGCGATGATATAGTAACGGGTTATGATTTGTATGTGATGGACGGTATCGATTATTTTCTGGCTCAAAATCATATTAAAAAAAGATTGGTAGATTTTGACTTTAACTGGCCAGAGATGATGCCCGATCAGTTCGAGAGTATGAATGTGAAGTTATTCTTGAGAATAAATTTTGATTTTGCATATGTCAATGAACCAAGTTATATTGATACCAATGATTTAAATAATCGATGGATATATGGTTATGGTCCTGCGATTGATTTAATCTTATATAACAGTTTTCTTTTTAGCTTTGAATATAGTTTCAATGACATTGGAGAACAAGGTTTTTTTGTTAATACTAGGAATTCTTTTTAAATGAAGGTCTGCCTTTATGGTCAAAAATATAAAGAAGAACACGCGAACTATTTAGGTGTTCTATTGAAAAAATTAGAATCTCTCAATGCAGAGATTTATATGTTTGACGACTATGCAAAACAGATTAACAGCAAATTATCCATCTTTCATTCCAATTCAGATCTTCAGAGGATAGATCCGGACTTGATGGTAACCTTAGGAGGTGACGGTACAATACTAGGTGCTACCAGTATTATCAAAGATATTGACTTACCAATTTTAGGAATCAACTTAGGACGACTTGGGTTTTTAGCTGGAATAGAAAAAAATAAAATAGAACTGGCAATTGATTCATGGATCAATGGAAACTATAGAATCGAAGATCGTATAATGATCGGTATAAAGTCTAGCCTTCCAATATTTTCAGACTACAGTTATGCACTGAATGACTTTACTCTTTTGAAGAGAGACACTTCATCTATGGTAAAGATTCATTCTTACATCAATGGACAATTCTTGAATTCTTATTGGGCAGACGGTTTGATAGTATGTACACCTACTGGATCGACCGGTTATTCTTTAAGTTGTGGTGGTCCAATTATTTTTCCTAATTCTGGAAACTTTGCAATTACTCCCGTGGCACCTCATAACTTGAATGTACGTCCTATTGTTATTCCAGATGACTCGATCATTAGTTTCAAAATCGAAGGTCGGTCTGAGAATTTTTTATGCACTTTGGATTCAAGGTTTGAAACAATATCTGCAGACCATGAAATAGAGGTCTTTAAGGCGCCCACCACTACCAAGCTTGTTTTCTTGGAGGATATAGATTTTATGAACACAATTCGCCAAAAACTAAGTTGGGGCTTTGATAAAAGGAATATTTAACAAATAATGTAGGATGCGACAAGCATATCATTTATCTAGCTCTTATCTTTGCCGCAAATTGATGTCCTTTTGCCATGAATGACGGCAACTTAAAAAATATTAAACAAAATAGTAGCTATTTCGAGTTTATCGAAATTGATCTAGATGCTCACCACGAAAAGGTTCGCTTTTTTGAAGAGAATAGAGATGAAATCTACCAGCTGGATTTTAATTATAAAATTTTCATTTGGTGTGATTATGCCATCTCCGTTTTTGAGTTAGGAAGGTACCAGGAGTTTATCAAATTGGCCGATGAATTAATACCTACAGTTATTAAGGAGAATATTTATAGAATACGGGATGTAGATATTTATACAGCACTCTTATTCAGAAAAGGGGCATCATTGTATAATATAAATAAGCTCGAAGAAGCAGAATACATTTTCAGTGAGTTGTGTAAAATTGAAAAAGACATCATTCATCAAAAGGCATGGATACAGACCATGCAAAGAATCTTGAAAGGAAATCTACGTTACCTTCAAGCAATAAGTGTTTTACTTTTTATCCTAACAGCTGTTATCATTGCTGTGGAATTATTAGTGATACGAAATTTTTACCCCGTTTTTTCACAACATTTCGAAATGTTTCGCATTGGTACTTTCATATTAGGCATTGCTGCATTGGTCGGGCTGGAATTATACATTCGATTAAAATCAGCTAAGATGTTTAAAACACGAATTAAGTGATGACTAGAATTTTTCTCATATTCTTCATTTTCATATCCTGGACACTATCGGCTCAAGTAGCTACGGATGAATTATGCATCAATCAAAAGTTTGAAAAGACGGTGCATAGGTATTTAAGTGAGAGTGTTGAATTAGTCTCTGTATCTGATTTACGTAATGAGCTAGCCGATGAAAAAAATGAGGTAGTAATTTTGGATGCTAGAGAATATGAAGAGTATGAAATAAGCCACATTCCTGGTGCATTATATGTAGGATATGATTCCCTAAATGAAACCCTTTTAGATTCTTTAAATAAGAATTGTGACATCGTTTTATATTGTTCTATTGGATACCGCAGTGAGAAGATAGGCGAGAAAATGGAAGCAATGGGATTCCAAAATGTCAGAAACCTCTTCGGGAGTATTTTCGAATGGGCGAATAGAGGTTATGATATTGAAGATATGGAAGGTGTTAAAACAAACGAGCTGCACACTTATAATAAGAACTGGGGAAAATGGGTTGAAGCTCCACACATTAAAAAACAAAACTAATGTCTTACAGCAGTAGGTACAGGTACAAATCAATGAGAGAAAAAAACGCTCAATCTTGGAAGCGTTTTAAAGCCATCATTATTTTTGCTGCGATAATTTTAGTAGTCCTAGCGATTAAAAATAGAGTTCTAATAAAGGACTATATCGCTACTTATATTTACTAGAATATTTGCCTTGAGCATAATCACAAGCCTCCAATAATTTATTACAAGCTAACTTTATTTCTTCTTCATTTATAATCAATGGAGGCGCTAGTCTAAAACTTCTATTATTAAATAGGAAGTAATCGACAATTATACCCAATTCCATTCCTTTAGAAATTACGTGCTTTAGGTACTTTCTTTTTACGACTTCTACCGACATCATAAGACCCGAGGATCTTACCTCTTTAATGATTGGGTGTACGAGTAGATTTTTAAATATTTTTTCTTTCTCTAAAACTGATTCAACAATCGACTCTTCTATCAATGCTTTCAAAGTTCCCAAGGCTGCTGCACAGCTCACAGGATGTCCACCAAAAGTGGTTATGTGTCCTAGCATCGGTGATTTAGTAAAGGCTAACATTAATTCTCTCGAACAAACCATAGCGCCTATAGGCATACCGCCACCCATGGCTTTTCCAATACATAAAATGTCTGGAACAACGCCATATTTCTGAAAAGCAAATAAGTATCCAGTTCTACCAAAACCAGTTTGGATTTCATCTAAGATCATTAAAGCTCCAACTTCATCACATAGATTTCTTACCTTTTTTAAATAGTCATTCTCCGGTGGATGTACACCCGCTTCAGCCTGAACAGGTTCTAAAATTACCGCAGCAGTTTTCTCGGTGATTTTATCTAAATCACTTTCACTATTAAAATCAATATGTTTTATTCCTGGAATTAAAGGGAGAAAAGCCTCGCTGTATTCATGATCGCTTCGCAGACTTTCTGCGCCTTGTGTACTTCCATGATAAGCATTCCGACAAGCTACAATTTCATATCGTTCTTGAGTTCTTTTGGCCAACTTCATGGCGGCTTCAATCACCTCTGTTCCAGCCATAAAGTAGTACACAGAATTTAAGGATTCTGGTAATTGTTGGACTAATAAATTTGCGTAAGCGACCTGACTCTGCTGAATATGTTCTCCATAAACCATCGTGTGCAAATGTTTATCTAATTGATTCTTGATGGCCTTGATCACTTTCGGGTGCCGATGCCCCAGAGAACTGACAGATATACCTGAATTGAGGTCCATGTATTTATTACCATGAACGTCATAGATGTAAATTCCCTCTGCATGATCGATTTCTAAACCTAATGGGATAGGGCTGGTCTGAGCTACGTTTGATATAAATAATTCTCTAATAGATGGCATATTCCAATATGTAACACAAAAGTACAGAACAATCTGACTACATAAATGAATCAAATCTACATTATCTTTACCTTTGTATTAAACGAAGAAAAATGGCGGAATCCGTTTGGGGTCAGATAAAGCAATTAACCGAAGAAATTTCCTCAGCAAAATGTGAAAATGCTGAAGCATTGGAGGCATTCAGAATTAGGTTTCTTGGTAGTAAAAACATTTTGAAACCACTCTTTGGTGAAATTAAAAATGTTGAAAACTCTCGTAAAAAGGAATTTGGTCAAGAAATCAATGCACTAAAAGCATTGGCTGAGCAAAAATTTAAGGAACAGCAAAGTTCTATTAAAAAGCAGGATAAAGCCTCTGAGAAGAATACGCTCGATATGAGTTTACCTGCTGGTCTTTATCCACAAGGTTCTAGACATCCTGTTTCAATAATCATGGATCGCATCATCGAGATTTTTGAAAAGATAGGATTTTCTGTCGCCGAAGAAAGAGAGATCGAAGATGATTGGTTCAACTTCACAGCGATGAATACTCCGGAGGATCATCCAGCTCGAGACATGCAGGATACTTTCTACTTGAAGGATTCTGAAAAGAACTTATTGAGAACTCATACTTCATCAGTTCAGTCGAGAGTAATGATGGAGACGAAGCCACCAATTAGGATTATTGCACCTGGTCGAGTGTATAGAAATGAAACCATCTCGGCAAGATCGCATTGTCAATTTCATCAGGTGGAAGGTTTATATGTTGATAAGAATGTGTCCTTTGCGGATATGAAGCAGACGCTATTATATTTTGCAAGAGAGATGTATGGACCAGATACTAAAATTCGATTGCGTCCTAGTTACTTTCCATTTACGGAACCTAGTGCAGAGATGGATGTCTATTGGGGATTAAAAAATGAAACGGACTACAGAATAACAAAAGGTACAGGTTGGTTAGAAATTTTAGGATGTGGTATGGTTGATCCAAAAGTTTTGGAAAATTGTAATATTGATCCAGAAGAATATACCGGCTTTGCCTTTGGTATGGGAATCGAAAGACAAGCAATGCTTAAATATAACATCAGCGATATACGATTACTGTTTGAAAATGATGTACGATTCTTAAAGCAATTTAGTAGCGTAATATGAAGCCATCTGTTCCAAAAGGAACCAGGGATTATCTCCCTGCCGAAGTATATAAAAGAGAGTTCATCTTTAATACCATCAAGAAAGTTTTTGAGGAATTTTCTTATGTTCCAATACAGACGCCTACCATGGAAAAGTTGACGATACTTACTGGAAAGTATGGAGAAGAAGGGGACAAACTGCTTTTCAAAATTCTAAATAATGGTGATTATCTTTCTAAGGCTGATCAAGATGCCTTAGCCAATAAAGATTCTCAAAAACTGGTTTCTAGCATTTCAAAAAGGGGCTTACGTTATGACCTAACTGTACCGTTTGCCCGTTACGTTGTTCAGCATCAGAATGATTTATATTTTCCTTTTAAGCGATATCAGATCCAACCAGTGTGGCGTGCTGATCGCCCCCAACGAGGCCGTTACAATGAGTTTTATCAATGCGATGTAGATGTTGTAGGCTCTGAGTCTCTAATTTACGAAGCAGAATTAGTCCAGATTTATGATCAGGTATTTTCGGCTTTAGGCATCGATGTTACCATTAGGGTGAATAATCGCAAAGTACTTTTTGGGTATGCAGAATCCTTGGGTTTAGAGGATCTATTTATGGATATGACCATTTGCTTGGATAAGTTGGATAAGATTGGAGAGGAGAAAGTGATAGAAGAAATGGTGAAGAAGGGCATTGAACAAGTGAAAGCAGAAAAGATTATCAGTTATATTTCTGCAGAGTCTTTGAATGATCTTGAGACCGCTTTTGCAAATAGCCCTACGGGCCAAAAAGGATTAGCAGAATTAAGAGAATTCCATTCATATTTAGATTTAGTAAAGTGTACAAATAAAGTGAAGTTTGACCCTTCTCTTGCAAGAGGTTTAAATTATTATACGGGATGTATTTTTGAAGTAGAAGCTAATGATGTTGAGATTGGTAGTATAGGAGGAGGAGGAAGGTACGATGACCTTACGAGCGTTTTTGGATTGAAAGGTGTAAGTGGGGTAGGTGTATCTTTTGGCTTTGCAAGAATTTATGATGTCATGAACGAGTTAGAGCTTTTCCCTAAGGCACTGGCCAATACAACAAAGGTTTTGATTGTCTGCATGGATCAAGAGCATCTAACTTATGGTTTTACCATAGGTACTCGATTGCGTAGTGCAGGAATTGCAACCGACATTTATCCCGAGGCTAAAAAACTAAAGAAGCAACTCGGTTATGCCAATAGTAAACAAATACCATATGCTATTATTATCGGCGAGGAGGAAATAAACTCTAATACTGTTCAACTCAAGGATATGGACACTGGCAGTCAACGCCAATTGAGTTTAGACGAAGTTCTAAAGGAGCTGGTCTAAATGCAAGGAACTTTTTATTGAAAATCTATGACTTTTCATCAGTCTAAGCCCATTTGAGTATAAAATTGCTTATAAATCGGCTAATTCTTGACAGTTTCAAATATTAACAAAATTTTATTTGGCATTTGTGGAAACAAAGGACTAACCTTTGCGTTTTCAATTACTCTATGTTCTTGGGAATCAAGAGCATTTTTGGTTTCAACGAGCTTATATATATGAATTTGTAAAGCGTTTGTGGCATAAAGTTTGCCCACAAACATATTACAATCTTTTTTAATATGAATATTGTCACATTAATAAAGGTTTATATATTTGCAACCCGAATTGAATAGATGAGAGAAAAATCACATATTTAATTCATAGAATATCAACATATTTTATATTAAATATGTTGAATTTGATCCAAAACCGATTTAAAATGTTTAATTCCATGACTCAACAGAATTTTATTCTGCATTTATCTGCAGTTGCGCTGTTGTTGTTTTATTCTTTGCCTGCTTTATCTCACGTGACGGCGTACGATACGAATGATAGTCCTACGTTTGGAGATAGAGTGACTAAACTTGACGCGAAAGATCGATTGCTTCAATTGAACTCTATAGTTGATATTGAAGTTACCGACGAAGTTCAAGAAAGGATACAACAATACACCTACTATTACAGATCTTCTGCGGAAAAGATCTTAGGACGGGTAGGCATATACTTTCCAATTTTCGAAAAGGAAATTAGAAGGAGAGGAATGCCTGATGATTTAAAATACATAGCAGTAGTAGAATCATTACTTAATCCTATGGCAACATCAAAAGCCGGAGCAGCTGGATTATGGCAATTTATGAGGTCTACTGGTAAAATGGTAGGACTTGAAGTTAATAGTGAGGTAGACCAGCGAAGAAGTATTGATTTATCTACACAAGCTGCCCTTGACTATTTACAATCATTACATGATAGATTTGGTGATTGGTCTTTGGCCATTGCTGCTTACAATTGTGGTCCTGGAAATATGTGGAAGGCGATAAAGAAAGCTGGTAGCAAAGACTATTGGGAATTAAGAAAATATCTACCAAAAGAAACGCAGAAATATCTTCCAAGAATTATTGCCGCGATGTACTTAACTAATTATTATCAACATCATGGTCTTCAACCTATTTCTTTGGAAAGAGCATACTACCGATCCGTTTTAGTAAAAGTGAAGGGGGAGATAAACTTAAATAAAATTTCTTCTGAATTGGGTCTTGACACACAGATTCTAAAAGATCTTAATCCTGCTTATTTAAAAAATAGAATTCCAAATTCAAAGGGTCAGTATTCTCTAAGAATTCCTTCTAGTGTCAATGAAAAATATTTAGAAATTTATGAGCCAGGAGTTTATTCTTTACTCATTGAAAAAAGAGAAGAAGCAAAGAGAATTAAACGATTAGAAATTGAGAAACAGAAAGCAGCAGAGGAACTTGCCTATCGCAAAAGTATGGCGAGAGATACAATAAACGCACTTGAAGAGATTGTAACCTTGATTTTTAAATCGCTTCATTCAGAAGGAGAAAAAAAATATTGCATACCTAGTAAAATGCGCTCCAAAGCATTGTATGTAAAGGTTTAAATAAAAAAGCCTCTCGTTCATTCGAGAGGCTTTTTTTAATTGCCTATTTAATTTCTATGTTTCTTTCTTGAGTGTTTTCTTCCGCAAGCTTCGGTAAAGTAATTGAAAGAATACCTTCTTTATAACCAGCCTTTACATTTTTTCGATCAATACTTTCTGGTAGGTTAAAAGACCGGCTAAATTCTCCATAGTTGAATTCTCTTCTTGTGAATTTTTCCTTCTCTTTAACTTCGTCCATTTTTGTTTTTGCAGAAACTTTTAATTGATCACCTTCCATGGTGATCTTAAAATCGGACTTACTCAATCCAGGAGCCGCAAGTTGAATCGAAAAAGAAGTTTTACTTTCCATAACATTTGCTCTTGGATGCGAGTTAATAAAATCACTTCCTATAAAATCTCCAATCGTCGAATTAACAAAACCATCTAAGAGTTGAGAAAGCGAAGAGCTATTTTCAAAATTGTACTTTTTCATATTTTAAAATTTAGCTTATTGAAATTTCTCTAGCCTTAGCTTCCTCAGCAATCGGTAGAGTGATGGATAATATTCCGTTACTTAACTCCGCCCCAATTTTTTCTGTATCAATTTTGTGATTTAGTTTGAAAGAGCGGTAAACAGATTTAGCTCCGGAATGAAATTCATGACGGCGATATTTTGTATCTACTTCTCTACCTTCCGCAGAGATGACTAATAGTCCATTATCAATGGACATCTTAATTTCAGACTTGTCAAAACCTGGAATTAATAATTCAAGCTTCCATTCATTTTCATTTTCTATGATGTTAGCTTGTGGATGGTAGGCGTTTTTGTTTGCCCCGGTTTTGTCATGTGACCTTCTAGTGGCTAATAAATGATTGTACATAGTATTCAGTTTTTTATATGATTAAATCTGAATAACTATCATCAATTGCTATACCAGTCCAAATTTTAAGAAAATTAGACAGAATAACTCAGAACACAGCGTCAAAATGACAGCTAAAACCAAAATTAGCTGACAAAAAGTCTATTTTAGTATCACCAACTCTTGAATGGCCTTGGAATTACCTGATGAAATTTCTAGGAAGTAAAGTCCATTGGCTAAGAATGAAAGGTCTAGATATTTGCTGGATGATAGATCACTAAATAACATTTGTCCTGACTGACTAAATACCTTTACATTGAATTGATTATTGATACCTGAAATCTCTACCTGACCTTTGCTTGGATTTGGTGAGAGGATTACACTTTCAATCAATAGATCTTCCGATGAACTAATGGTATTTTCGAGAAGCCCACTCCTTGGACCAAGAAGCATATTTCTCATAAGGTCAACTTGTTCTTGAGTGAACATATTTTGACAACTTTCGATGGAATAGTCCATGTAGTTTTCAATCATATCTGGAAGCATATCATCAAGGCAGCTATCCTTATCGTGAAGCTCGGTGCAGGTTGGAACATCAACAGTTGGCTGGGAATTACTTCCGGCACCTGGAGTATCTTCTATGCCATCATCTTCAGTACAATCCCCATCGCCCCATATGTGCCTAAGGCCTAAATAATGTCCAACTTCATGAACAGCTGTACGTCCTTGATCATTTAGACCAGCCAGAGCTCCAATGTTAGGATTTGTTCTTCCGACAACTTGATAGTGTAACACAACTCCTTCTACTTCATCAATATTTTCTGGTAAAGTGCCTTCAGGCCAGTTCGGTGCTTCCATCGGTGGATAAGCAAATCCTAAAATAAATGGAGATTCCATACCCCCAACATCTAATGATAAATTGGCAACCCAAACGTTCATGTATCGATCTGTATCCCATGCATCTTTACCTCCTGATTCTGCAAACTTCATGGCATCAATATCAAGTCCTTCATCTAAACCTAAAAATTCAAAAATACATTCTAATACCTCTGGATCTTGAAGGTCTAAACCACATTCACCAATCGCTTCTACTAATGATAGAAAATCTAAATTGATGAAAGAGGTGACATCTGTTTGAGTCCTAGTTACTCCGTTGCTTGGATTACCTTCGGGATCTTCTCCTGCAAGAAAAAATTCTATTTCAGCATCAGCTGCTATTGTAGAAAATATATCTCTAGTTTCAGATGCATTTTCATTTAACCTTCTAAAATCTTCATTGAGAATATCAATTTGTTCCTGAAGTAATTCATCAGAAACATTTTGTGCATCTGTATTATAAATTACATGATAGACGACTGGTATTCTCAATACCATAGATGATCTTTCTGGATAAGATTTGGCTTTCGCTTCCGCAAATGTTTTATTTATTATTTCAGTTACTCCTGGGTATTTTTTTTCTAATAATACCTTCGACATTTGATCTCCGCAAAATTGCTTTTGCGCATTGATGCTCGTAAAAGAGAAAAGAGCTAGAAGTAATGTTGTAAATCTCATATTATATATTTTCTATATAAATATACAAGACTACAGCCCTTCGTACGAATTGTTAACTTAAATTAATATATAATGTCTTTACAAGTAAGAGATTACTGGCAAGGACCAATGAAGGCTTCAAAAGTTGCACCGGCTTGTAGCGAAAACCCATTGTTTAATTGAATGCTATTGCCAGCTATGTAAGTAATATTAGCACCAGCAGAAATCAAATTATTAGCAATGACATTATTTTCTGCGCTGATAACTTCTACATCATTAGCAGTGTAATTGGTTGTCACCGATTCATTGAAATTACAAGGAATAACAACATTGATTAAGTAATCTTCAGTCTCCCCATAATTAAGACCAATGCCACAACCATCTGTAGCAATTAACGGAGTAGTTCCATATCTACTAACTACACGCAGTAATTTATAACCTGTACTGGTTGTATTAGGAATATTAATAGTGCTGGTAACATCCGTTCCTGCAGGAGTGTGTCCAAGGTCGATAAACTCATCAACATCTAAAAAGTCTCCATCTAAATTCCAATCAATGTAGGCTGCAATGTATTCTGCATAATTAGGAGTAGGCTTAACTGTAAGATTATAATTTGAACCCAGATTTACGGTTGTGATCATCTGAGTATAATCACTATAGTTGTTTCCATCTGTTGCGCAACCCGTTTGTGTATTACTGATGGTATTGAAAGTAACATCATCAATGTAGTCATTTGTACTGCATGAATTATTGTTGTAGTTGACAGTACAGTAACTTGGGAACGGAGGAAGGTTAATTCCAAAGTCCATATCCGAAATATCGAAGAAAATATTGTTACTCGCGTTTATTCTAATTCTTGCAAATGATGTAGAATGATTTGGCACAATGATGTCATGGGTACCATCATTCGTTACATTAGTAGCAAGGGTAATTGGGTAAGTATACCCACCATCTAGAGACAATAAAATATCTACCATTCCACAATTAATGGGCGCTTGATTTGTGTTAGCCACATCCCAAGCAATGGTTTTAGTTTCACCAGTCAGCCATTGTACTGCTGCGTTAGGAGAGGAAACAACAAAAGGACCACTATTGCCATCTACAGTTAGTTGTACATCATCATTTGAGGTGAGACCATTAC
The DNA here is from genome assembly GCA_020627785.1 of Saprospiraceae bacterium. Taxonomy (GTDB): domain Bacteria; phylum Bacteroidota; class Bacteroidia; order Chitinophagales; family Saprospiraceae; genus JAHDBF01. The sequence continues at coordinate 107,798 of JAHDGF010000002.1, read as the reverse complement.
TTGACACATTGTCTCGTACCGTTACAGTAAAATTTAATGTTCTACCGACAGAGGGAAGTACTTCCCAAGTTGAGGCATCATCATTTATGATATTGTTTAAGCTAGGGAAATATCTGATTGAATCAAGGCTAGGTTCAAAGCTTCTGAACAAAGGACCATTGCTATTACTAGATATAGGAGGTTGTTGATCACTTCCAATATTATCTTTTTGTTCCCAACAATAACTCAGTTCATCTCCATCAATATCATTTGCGGAAGCGGTTAATGTAAAAGGGGTAGAATGGGGAATCGCATAATTTAAGCCAGCATCAACTGACGGAAAATTGTTACCTAAATTTATATTCGTTGAACAGGTGTTTCCATTTCCTACTGTTGTAAAGTTTTCAATTTCTTCCACATTAATTCCATTGAAGTATGGGTCGCTGTTATTCTGAATATTAGGCGAACAGATGCCGGCGTAGCCCATAATCGTTGAACCACTTCCAGGTTCGACGGCAGTTGAATTGTTTCTATTGCAAGAATTATATTGTATATGGTTGGCACCAAATTGATGTCCTATTTCATGACACACATAATCAACATCAAAAGCATCTCCGATCGGATTACCAATCGCTGAAACTGCTCTAGCTTTATTCGCACCACAGGGTCCATTTAAATATGCAAGCCCAGATCCAGCTGTACCGAATAAATGACCGATGTCATAATTGGATGAACCTATTACAAGATTAGTATTGTCTCTATTTTGATCGATCATAACTCCAGCATTCCCATTTGTAAATGGATCGGAGTTAGAATCGGTATATATTAGTAAATCATTGTTCGGGACTAGAATCATGCGGATAGAAAAATCCCTTTCGTATATCGCATTTACTTTCGTCATTGTTTGATTTATCGCAGCCATTGCATCTGTGGAAGTTCCGCCATGATAACTTGCATACTCACCCGTACAAGCAACAGCCAATCTATACTCTCTTAAAAACTGGTCCCCATTATTTGATCTAGTTTCTTGTGGTGTTATTTCGCCATCTGGTTTGTGAATCGAAGGATCAAAGGAACAATGAAAAATAGGTTGTCCATCTTTAGTGGTTAGATCTTTTTTATAAAAAACATCATAGAGATCCTTATTGAAAGAATTTTGGGCTATCGATACTTGCTTAAAGCCTGGACCATATATAGAGAAGTTATACTCTTCAGGGGAGACAGAAAATCTTAAAGAGATGTGAGAGTCTTTAACTCCATAACCAATGTAAGATCTGATCTCTGGAAATTTTTCCTGCAATTTTGGATGCATGATTGAAGCCTCTTCTATGTAGAACTTCATATTTTCTCCAGTAGGTAATGGGAGAGAAATTGTCGGTAAATCAGAAATATCAATATTTTCTGATCTTGTTGGAACAGACTTAAGTCTGGTTTTGAATTCTTTTTCAAAGTAAATTACTTTGAATAAACCGTTATTGATGACTTCAGAATTGCTGAAAGCTATTTCACTTAAAGAAATAGAATCAATACCATATACCATGTCCTTTTGTTGTGCAAAGCAATATGTCGCCATACACAACATAAGATGCACAAAAAACATTCTCATGTTATTCAATTGTAAATTCGTTTTTCATTGTTCTATAATGATGTTGATTAGCACTAGGGGGAAGTAAATTGTTGGAAGCATACAAAACTTACCTATGTCCACCGTTTAATAGTGTTATACATTTGGTAAATTTGAATTTATGGGTAGACGTTATATTAGATATATTATTGGTGTAGTATTGGTATTGAGTGCATCGCACCTCGGCTTTGGTCAAGCAAAGCAAATCATATCTAAAATTTCGTCTAACTTAAATAATACAATTACCCTGCCGACTCAGGATAATTCCGCTTTAATTAAGACCGAGTTAAAATCACAAATTGATGGAAGGCCTGTTCATTTTGCTAAGGGAGTTTCCGTAAATATTACCCCGGAAACCCATGGAAAATGGGAAGAATATAATGACTCAGAGTTACAATGGCATTTGATTATTCAATCTCCTAATGCATATTCCCTTAACCTTGGGTTTAACAATTTTAAGCTTCCAGAAAGTAGTCTATTTTACATTTCTAATAAATCAGGGAATGATATTAAGGGTCCTTTTACTGAAAAGGACAACAAAGATCATAAAGAATTTTGGTCTCCACTGATTAGAGGAGATGAAATTTACTTGATACTTATTGTCCCTTCTGATAAAAAAGAGGAACTGCAATTCAATTTGACGAAGGTCAGTCATGATTATTTGGATTTTTCATCTGCAATATCGGGAGATTGTAACCTCGATGTTATTTGTGGTGAAGAAGATGGATTTGAAATGGTGGATCAATATCGTGACATTATTCGCTCGGTAGGTGCTTATCATATCAATGGTGTAGCAACCTGCACAGGGGCTTTGATAAATAATACAAGACAAGATAAAACCCCTTATTTTTTAACTGCAGATCATTGTGGTGTAAATAGTGCTACGGATGCATCCATTGTTGTTTATTGGAATTATGAGAACTCCTATTGCAGAGAATTAGGATCGTCGGATAATTCAGATGAAGGCGACGGTAGTTTTGATCAATTTAATATGGGTTCCATACTTAGGGCAAGTGGAGAGAATACAGATTTTACTTTGCTAGAATTAAACTCTCCAGTTCCAGATCAATTTAATCCATTTTATGCTGGTTGGAATGCGGAGGATGTATATCCTTCTGAAGCTATTTGTATTCATCACCCAGGAGTAGAGGAAAAAAGAATAAGCTTTGAGTTCGATCAGCTCACATCTAATAATTCCATTAATTATATCTATGTGAGTGATTGGGACATTGGAACCACCGAGGGAGGTAGTTCTGGATCGCCTTTGTTTAATAATTCAAAACAAATAATTGGTCAGTTAAGAGGAGGACAAGCAGCATGTACAAATGATCTTTTTGATCGATTTGGTCGGATGGCTAGATCATGGTTAGGAAACAATACAGTATCAGGGTCGCTAAAACCTTGGTTGGATCCTGACAACACAGGCGTGCTATTTCTGGATGGTTTCGAAGGAGATTTTTTACCTGTTTTAGATTTAGCCATTTATGATTTTTGTAATTCAGCAGATGGTTTTTTAACGCTGGAACTAACAACAAGTAATGCATATCAGAACTTCATAAATATTGAAGTAGAAGATTTGCCGAATGGTGTAAACCTTTTAGAAGTATCTGAAAATATAACACCAGGTGAGATTGGCGAAATAAGGTTAGAAATTCCTTCAACGGTTGAATTCGGATCTTATGTGATAAAAGTCACCACTACAGATGGAATAAGTGAAGGAACCGTCACCGCTAGATTAAATATTGATAATGGCTCCCCATCAATTGTTGATCTAATTTTTCCACAAGATGAATTTTCTAACGCAAGTACCTCTCAGAATTTGGAGTGGTCCGAGGAAAATCAAACGACCTATTATCAATTAGAAGTAAGTGAATCGGAGGATTTTACTTCTCTTGTTTTTCAACAAGATTTTGCAGATTCAACGACTGGTGTTGTTACAGGCCTTGAAGAAGAATCAACTTATTTCTGGCGGGTGAAGACCATAAATACTTGTGGAGAAAGTGCTTGGTCTGAGGTATATAGTTTTACTACTTCATCTTTGTTTTGTTTAAGTTTCAAATCTGAAGGCCCGCCTTTAGAGTTACCTGAGGCAGGTCTCAACACCATAAATTCAGATATTTTTATTGATTACCCATTGGTAGTAGACGATGTCAATATATTAAACCTCGACATCAGTCATACTTATATCAGTGACTTGGATATTGTGTTATATGCGCCAGACAATCAAGGAACGAGTATTTTAATGCAATCACCCTGTGACAATCATGAAGATATTTTCATAGGTTTTGATGACCAATCTGGTTTGACTAATTATCCATGTCCACCTTTAAATGGGGATAGTTATAAACCAGAAAGTCCATTATCTAATTTATTTGTTAACAATACAGATGGTCCTTGGACACTGCAAGTAAACGACACCTACAATCTTGATGGCGGTCAATTAAATTCTTGGGAAATTGAATTATGCTTTTCTGGGGTAACTGAAGCACTTGCTATTAATCTTGAACCAGAGAAATTTATATGTGCTGGTCAAGAAGCAATATTTAGAATTTACTACGACACGAAAGGCCAAGTAATCAACACAGCTACCTTAGAAAACTTAGTGGGAGAGTCTATAGACTTTGATGATTCATTCCTGCCTTTACAGGGTAGTGGAGTCCTTGATCTTAGGTTAAATAACTTAAGTCAGCTGGATATGGGAGAACAAGAAATTTACTTAAACTTGGGCTTGCTTGATGAAACAAAAATTACGCTTCATCAGATATTGAGTTCTGAGATTACTTCATTTTCGCCAGATATAAATGGAGTAACAACTGATTGGATTGGGTCCTTTAATTGGGAGGCCAATAATAGTGATGGATATATTGCCGAGATAGCAGATGATGAAAATTTTCAGAATATTATTTGGTCTGAAGAATTCTCCAGTTCTACGAATTCCTTTAATGGTCCCATTGTTCCTAATGGCGAATACTACTTTAGGATGTCTTCATTTAATGCTTGTTCTCAATTTTACACAAGTACATACAATTTTATAATTGAAGGCTCAGTTAATACTACTGAGACGATCTTAAACCACTTAGAAATATTTCCAAATCCAACTGATAATTCTATAATTATTGACGGAAATATTGATTATCAAAACGTTGAAGTCGGGATTTATGACATTTCTGGTAAAAGAATTAGGCAATTCAATTTCAGAGGAGAGAAGCATTTTACAGATGTTTCACAATTAAAGCCAGGAGTGTACCTGATAGAATTAGAGTTAAAAAATGTGACAACTGTAGAAAAGTTGATCATTTTTTAGCCAAACCAAACATTATATGAAAAAACTCGCATTAGCCAGTCTATACCTGCTATTGTTGGTCTTTATATCTAAAGAAGAACTTCTTAAGATAGATGAAGTCAAAGCCATTTACATTGATGCTGTCATTCCGGATAAGGAGTTAAATGACATCTCTGCCTATTGTTCAGTAAATATGAAAGAAACTATAGCTCGTAATGAGATAACTTCTTAAAAGTTTCTAGGCGTTCATTTATTTCTAGATCGCTAAGCCCTTTTACTCTTTCAATACTGAAGTCTTCAACACAAAATGAAGCCATGGCAGAACCGTGAATGATTGCTCTTTTCATGTTGTCAAATGATATGTCTCCGGTCTTAGCTATATAACCTAAGAACCCACCAGCAAAACTATCTCCAGCACCAGTTGGATCTTTTACCTCTGCGAGCGGAAGGGCAGGAGCAAAAAACATTTGACCTTCACCAAAAAGTAAAGCACCATGCTCTCCTTTTTTGATGATCAAATATTTAGGTCCCATGGTTAATATTTTCTCTGCGGCTTTTACTAGAGAATATTCTCCAGAAAGCTGTCGTGCTTCTTCATCGTTAATGGTAATTACATCAACCCTCGCAATTACTTTTTTTAGAGCATCAAGCGCTACATCCATCCAAAAGTTCATGGTATCTAGAACAACTAAGGTTGTATCCTCCATTTGATCTAAAACCTTTGCTTGGACTTCTGGCGTTAAATTACCTAAGAGGACATACTTACTGTCTTTGAAATGTTCCGGTAATACTGGATTAAAATCTGCCAATACATTAAGCTCTGTCGCCAATGTATCTCTACCGTTCATATCATCATGATATTTACCTGCCCAAAAAAACGATTTGCCATCTTCAACAACTTCAATCCCATCAGTATCAATTCCTCTTTCTTCAAGAGCATTAAGTTCTTCTTTAGGCCAATCTCCACCTATGATAGACACTAGGTTTACTGGTCCAGTGAAATATGAAGCGGCAATTGCACTATATAAACCAGCGCCACCAACAACCTTTTCAGCTCTGCCAAAAGGAGTGGTTATATCATCAAAAGCTACTGTTCCAACTGTAAGTAATTCCATTATTTTCAATTTTGTGCAAAGGTAAATTAATTAAGGATAAATCGTAGATAGGTGATTTTCTTTCCTTCTGCCAACCATATTTTCTCATAATAGGTCTTGACATTTAGTATTTCAGAGACCTCACCAGCATAGATATCTGAATTATCTTCCTGTATCTCAACATCCTTTCGATCGGCTAAAACCTCTTTGGTAAATTCATATAAACTGATTGCATCAGTTTTTAAGTTTACCGTATGTCCTTGTTTCAAGAATTTCTTGTACCTGTCGAGGAAGCTATGGGCGGTCATCCGTCTATTTTCTTTAGCAACAAAAGGATCAGGGAAGGTAATCCATATTTCTTCTACTTCATTAGGCCCAAAGAATAGGTCAATTTGTTCAATTTTGGTCCTTAGGAAGGCGATGTTGCTTAAACCCTTTTCAGTAGCAATCGTCGCTCCTTTCCAAATTCTTGCTCCCTTTATATCAACTCCAATAAAATTCCTTTCTGGATACATTTGAGCGAGCGCTAGACTGTATTCTCCTCTCCCACAGCCTAGTTCCAAGGTAATTGGGTTATTATTCTTGAAATGTTTTTCAGCCCACTGGCCTTTGAGTTGGAAATATTCATCGTTTATTCCCAATAATTTAGGGTCCTTTGGATCAAAATTCTGATACACATTAGGAAATGATCTCATTTCCGCAAACTTCATTAACTTATTACGTCGCGCCATGATTAAATATGCCAATAAATGCCCGAAGATACATTGAAGTAATAAGAGGATTGTATTTTTGCGCTGTCTAAAAATCTAATCCTTTCTATTGTGTTTAATAAGTAAAGAATTTCAATTGATGAGAAGAATAACGTTATTAATATTAATGTTGGCTATGGCTAAGGTGAGTAGTGCACAAGATTTGAAAATTGGCGTTAGAGCAGGTCAGAACTTTTATAAAATGCTAGGTCCCTTAGAAAGTCAAGAGACACAAAACCTTAGTGGTGGTTTTCACTTTGGAATAACAGGAACCTATTATTTTAATGATTATTTCGGTGTACGAACAGAAATACTTTACATACAGAAATCTAGTTTGTTAGAGAACGAAGGGCAAGTTTTCACTTTTGTCGACGTAAATACAGCCACAAGTTCGACGCGTAATGTTGAATTTGGGCAAGGAAAATACACGCTAAAAAGGACCTTTAATACTTTCGCGGTACCTCTACAGGCGGTTATTAAGCCAATTAAAAAAATAGAACTTTTTGGAGGTGTAAACCTAGAATTTGTGGCAGGATCAATAGGCCAAGGAAATCTTGATTTTGATAATTTTGATCCTACTTGTCCCATTAGCTTTGACCAGACTTTAAACTTTAATTATAATGTAGATGAGGCTTTAGATTTTAATAATTCTAACACTGCGCAACTGACCATTAATTATGATAGAGATGGTGATGGAGATAAGGAACTGCATAGTTTTAGGAAAAACATCGGTGCTTACCGTTACTTTAATGAAGAAGTGGATAAGAACTTGATCCGGGCATTTGACCTGGCATTGACAGGTGGAATTGCCTACTACATTAATCCTGGTTTATATGTGCGTGGAACTTTTGATTATGGGTTGTTGGATATTACAAGACAAGAGTATGATTATTCTTTAGAGGAAGTCCCGGATGAAGTAACTTTTGATAATAGCTTTATTTTTAGAGACGACTTTGATCGTAAAATTGGTTTCCAAGTTTCTCTTGGATTTCAGTTTTAACTTTTACTGTGAAGCGCTATTCTGTTTCCTTCAGAATCTAAGAATAGAGCCATATATCCATGTTCAAGTGAGATGAGTTTTTTGCGTTGGATGACTTCGGTACCCATTTCATCCACCTTTTCTAGTGTGTTTTCAATGTTATCCACAGAGAAATATATGACCACTCCCCATGGTGATGGCTTATAGAATTTTTCATGTTTAACCAGTGATCCAGAGATACCAGGGAGTTTACTATCAAATGGGAACCAAGCCATTTTTTCATCACCTAAACCCATGCTTTTGAGCTTAAGTTGAAAGACATGATTATAAAATTGGATGGCTCTTTCCATGTCATTTACAGGAATTTCAATCCAGTTAATCATGTTACTTTGCATCAGACATATTTTAGGTGTGCATTACTTTAAGATAAGTCAATTTTATTTTATCTGATATTAGATTTGCGTAAGCGCAAATGAAGGAACCATATCGAAAGGAAATAGTTATATCATAAAGACATTAAACAATGAAAAAATTACTCAATATCGTATCGGTACTATTAATCTTGGGTTTATTGTTTTATAAATTTATATACCAGGCACCCAAGTTCAGTGATGGTGAGGATATTCCAAACTTTGAAGCACAATTACTTAACGGCAATCAGTTTCAACTTTCAGACTTAAAGGGAAGTTACGTGCTGTTAGATTTCTGGGGATCTTGGTGTGGTCCTTGTCGTCAGGATAATCCTAATATCGTTAAATTGCACCAAGAGTTTAATGGAAAAAGTTTTGATGACGCGAAAGGCTTTGAGGTGGTTTCTGTAGCGATAGAAACCAATGAGAAAATGTGTAAACGAGCGATTTTACAGGATAATTTATATTGGGATCACCACATAGTATTACTCGATAGATTCAAGTCAGATATTGCCAAAGAATTTGGAGTTAGAGAGATACCGACTAAGTATTTATTGGCACCGGATGGGAACATCTTAAGTGTTAATGAATCCTATGACAAAATGCGAGAAAGACTTCAATCTAAGCTAAATTGACATAGAATCAAGGTAAATATGCCATTATGACCATTAAATCAGAGATGGCAGAACTATTGATAATAAATAAGGGATGATTAATAAGATTAAAACAATGACAGAAAAGGCTAAGAAGAAAGCGACTAAAAAGTCGAAAGAAAAAAAGGAAGCAGCAGAAAATACTGAGTTAGATTCGCTGAAAACAGAGATAGAATCACTGAACACCCAAATAGAAGAAGCAAAGGATAAGCACCTTCGTTTGTTTGCTGAGTTTGAGAATTATAAGAAAAGAACAGTGAAAGAGAAAATGGAAATGCTTAGTACTGCGGCAAGGAAAACCATTGAATCCTTACTACCTGTTTTAGATGATTTTGACAGAGCAAAATCTAGTGCTGAAGATGATGATAGCGTAGAACAATTTAGTGAGGGAGTGACATTGGTTTACCATAAGTTATATAGCATTTTAGATAATGCAGGGTTATCGCCGATGGAGAGTACTGGTGAGATATTTGACCCTGAATTGCATGAAGCAATTACGGAAATCCCAGCTCCTTCAGAAGACCAAAAAGGATCGGTGATAGATACGGTAACAAAAGGATATTATTTGAATGATAAAATTATTCGTCACGCCAAGGTAGTAGTTGGTAAATAGCAAATTATGCCAAGAGATTATTACGAAATATTAGGAGTTGATAAAGGTGCTGATAAGACCACCATTAAAAAAGCATACCGGAAGGTGGCGATGAAATATCACCCCGATAAGAATCCAGACAATAAAGAGGCCGAGGATAAATTTAAAGAAGCTGCGGAAGCCTATGAGGTTTTAAGTGACGAAGACAAGAAAGCTCGATACGATAGATATGGCCATGCTGGAGTCGGTGGTAATAGCGGAGGATTTTCGGGAGGTATGAATATGGATGATATCTTCAGTCAGTTTGGTGATATTTTTGGCGATGGGGGAAGTCCTTTTGAAAGTTTCTTTGGCGGACGATCAAGTGGACGTACAAGATCTCGGGGACAGAAAGGATCTAATATTCGGATTAAGCTAGGATTGACTTTAGAGGAAATCCAAAGCGGTGTAACAAAGAAGGTAAAAGTAAACAAGCAAAACACCTGTACTTCGTGTAACGGTTCGGGTGCAAAAGATACGACTTCAGTTAAAGTATGTTCGACCTGTGAAGGTGGCGGATACGTGCGACAGGTTAGATCAACTTTTCTAGGACAAATGCAAACAACTACGGCATGCCCATCTTGTTCAGGTTCTGGGAAACAAATTACAGCGACTTGTAAAACATGTAAGGGTGAAGGACGCCAAATGGATAAGTCTGAAATAGAGATTGAAATTCCTGCAGGAGTTCAAGAAGGTATGCAATTATCTATGAGAGCTAAAGGTAATGCGGGTAAAAATGGAGGCCCTTCTGGTGATCTTCTAATAGTCATTGAAGAGAAGCCACACGAGAAATTTTCTCGAGATGGTCAGAATGTGATTTACGACTTGTTTTTAAATTTTGCAGATGCCGCACTAGGGACCAAAGTGGAAGTACCAACCCTTGATGGTAAAGTGAAAATAAAAGTACCGGCAGGAACTCCCGCGGGTAAAATATTTAGACTTAAAGACAAAGGATTACCTTCTGTTCAAGCATACGGAACTGGCGATCAATTGATAAATATAAATATTTGGACCCCTAAGAAACTTTCATCTGAAGAAAAGAAAATGCTTGAAAGTATGAGAGACATGGAAAACTTCCAACCTCAAATTGGGACAGGGGAGAAAGGATTTTTTGAAAGAATGAAAGATTACTTTGCAGATTGAAATATTTAGTAGCCATATTATTCGCTATCCTAATATTGGTAAGTTGTGGCCCTACAGCCATTCATACCAAAACGCTTGATATTGAAGGAGCCTGGACGGATGATGCATTAAAAACAACCATCGATATTTCAGATACTTTAAAGAAGTATGATCTTGTGGCTACTATAGCTCATCAACAAGATTTTGGCTTTGAAAATTTATATTTGAAAATCACCACCTTATTTCCCGATGGCGAAGAATTGTCATCTCCTTTGTCTTTAGAGCTTGCTAGTTCAATGGGGATATGGAATGGTAAATGTAGCGGGGAGGTTTGTACCTTATCCTTTAACTTGCAGAAAGACTTCAAGTTCAAAACTACCGGTTCTTATACTTTTCAGATAGAACAATTTTCTAGAATGGACTCTTTGCAAGGAGTAGAGAACTTGACGCTTAGCTTGTATGAAGCTGATGCAGAATAACTACCTTCTTTTTTTGTAGTTATTATTTTTTCTATTGTTCTTATGATTTCTTTTCGATCCGCCTCTTGAAGAACTGTATCTACTATTATTACTCGGAGCTTTATTGGCAGCTTTAATTTTGTTGAGGACAATATCATCAGCGATGATTAGTTTGCCTTTGCTCATGTTTTTTAACTCGCCTTTGATAACTTCATCATTTACATAATGCTCTCTGCTCCAGTTTTTGTAAGCCAACTTCATGTAAGAACCAATCACATTTTTAAACTCCTCTTTTTTAGGACCTTCTTCCATTTCAATGGCCTTTTCAATGAGCTTTTGTACAAATTGACCATAATGTCTGTAAGAAGAATTGTTTATTGGGTAGGTTACTTGATCGGGTGTTAGCTGACTTTCTTCACTCTTAGGAATCTCTCCATTCGGCGGCATTACCTTGATGTCATAATTTGCAATTTTAAAAAAGTGCAGCCACATTTTATCTCTAAACTCATTGTTGTTTCTTGAGCTAGTTGCCATCTGCAACATGAGGTCAACGATATACTCCGCAAAATTTTGTCTCTCTGTATCATCTTCAATGGTCTTAGCAAATTGAATCATTTGCTGAAGATTTCTCCCATATTCTGGGATGATTAATTCTTCCTGTTCTGTGTTATATGTCAACGTTCTCATGAGCGTAAATTTCTATAAAGTTACTTAATTATTCTACAGTTACTGACTTGGCAAGATTCCTTGGCTGATCTACATCGCATCCTCTCATAAGGGCAATGTGGTAGGCAAGTAACTGAAGTGGAATGACAGATAGTAAAGGGGTTAATGGTTCTTTGGTTGATGGTATTTCAATGAAGAAGTCTGCCATCTCTCTGATTTTTGTGTCTTCTTCAGTTATGATTGCAATAACAATACCTTTTCTAGCTTTGACCTCTTGAATATTGCTAGCAATTTTCTCGTGTGCACTTTGATTGGTTGCAATTACAATGACAGGCATATACATATCTATCAATGCAATTGGTCCATGCTTCATTTCAGCGGCAGGGTAACCCTCTGCATGAATGTATGATATTTCTTTTAGCTTAAGAGCGCCTTCTAATGCGACAGGGAAGTTATATCCTCTACCTAAATAAAGTGCATTTGATGCATTTTTAATCTCACCCGCGATGTACTTTATTTGATCATCTAATTCTAAGATTCTTTTGACCTTACTTGGTATTACTTCTAGTTCGGCTAATAGCTCTCTGTATTCACCTTCTGAGATTTTACCTCTTTCGTGGCCTAGGTAAAGTGCCATTAATGTAAGTATACTTACTTGACCAGTGAAGGCTTTTGTTGATGCAACACCAATTTCAGGACCTGCGTGTATGTATGATCCGGAATCTGTTAATCTTGCAATTGATGAACCAACAACATTAACGATGCCATAAACGAATGCATCTTTTTCCTTCGCAATTTCTATTGCTGCAAGTGTATCTGCAGTCTCACCGGATTGAGATAAGGCAATAATAAAATCATCTTCCTTTACAATAGGATTTCTATATCTAAATTCAGAAGCATATTCGACCTCAGTGGGTATTCTTGCAATCTCTTCAAATAAATATTCTCCAATAAGCGCTGAGTGCCATGAGGTACCGCAAGCCATTAATATAATTCTATTTGATTTTGATATTCTCTTGATGTGTTGAGACATACCGCCTAATACTGCCCATCCTTCTGCTGAATTGATTCTACCATTCATACTTTGCTGAATCGTATCAGGTTGTTGAAATATTTCTTTCAACATAAAGTGGTCGTAACCACCTTTTTCTAGTTCTTCAAGTTTGAGATCTAGTTCTTTTATCTCGTGATTTGTTCTTTTATTTTGAAGATTAGTAATGTTGTATTTACCGTCTCTATGGATGGTAATAACATCTTCATCTTCTAAGTAGATAACCTTATTTGTGTATTTGATAATTGGGCTAGCATCAGAAGCTAAAAAGAATTCATTTTCTCCCAAACCAAAAACGAGAGGACTTGAGTTTCTTGCACCAATGATAAGATCCGGATTTTTTTTATCCATTACAACAATGGCATAAGCACCGACTACTTTTTCTAGCGACTTTTTAACTGCAGCTTCAATCGGAAGTTCATATTGCTTTTGAATTTCTTCTATTAGATGCACAAGTACTTCTGTATCGGTCTCACTTTCAAAAGTGTGACCAAGATCTAGGAGTGCATTTTTAAGGGTAGAATAGTTTTCAATAATACCATTATGTATTAAAACTATTTCACCATTTCCAGAGGTATGAGGATGGGCATTTATATCATTTGGAGCTCCATGTGTTGCCCATCTCGTATGCCCCATTCCAGAGGTTCCGTCTAATTTGCTTTCTTCTTCAGCAATGAATTTTTCAAGATCGTGGACTTTACCTTTCTTTTTAAAAACTTCTATGCTTCCATTTAATAAGGCGATTCCTGCACTATCGTATCCACGATACTCCATTTTTTTTAGGCCCTCAATAATTATCGGATAGGCGGACTTTTCACCAATATACGCAACGATACCACACATACTATTTCATTAAGGTTCAGTAACTACTAGGTTTAATTTAGGAGCAGGTCCATTGGTGTCATTACCATTGAAAACTACTCTTCTTGGGGATCCGCTTTTAAAGCGATTGCTAAGGTAAATTTTATAATTGTTGCCTAAGTCTCCTCTTAATAATTGAATGACATGATTTGTTATGTTCATTCTATATGTAATTTCACCAGTGATCTCATCAATAATTTCTATTCCACCGTAAGCATTTGCAAGGTTAGTTATACTTTCCGTTACAGAAGCAACATCTGATATTTCTTGCATTACACCTTCTTCATTGATATAATTGGCAACAATCAGTTCTGGTAGTTCAAACATTTCTATATCATAGTCAGGCACTTCCGCAACTGTAAACTCTAAGATGGCAGCATTAATCACCTTCCCATCATATTGGATTACATCCTGTAAGTCTACTTCAATGTTAGCACCATCATACGATTCTATAAATAGATAATCTTGATTCACTGAACCATCGGCTAGTGCTGCAGCAACTGCAGAACCTGATGTCTCATAATCGTGGGTAACTTGTAATGATGTAAATCCAGCAATATCGAAGCTATATATTCTTCGGTTATCGTCGGTTTTAGTATAGTAATATAGAATTTCATATCTACTCGGTTCTTGAAAATTTAACCCGATCATACTACTCGTTGATGGGGTTGTTCTTAACAAGAAACCTTTGGCGATATCTTGGTATATGGAATCACTGGCAATATTTTCTGGATCCGCAAAAAACGGATCACCAAATGAGTTATCTAATCTTATTCTCAATTCAGGGCTTGTACCTACAAGACTATCTGGAAAAGGAGTATCATCGGAACGAACTGTATTATGTCCTTTCACAAAAACAGAATCTACATAGTTAGGTACAAGGGTTCTTTCACCTACTAAATTAGCTTCATCGAAAGCAAAAGATGTGGTTGTGAATATTGAATCAATGGTCAATTCTTCAACCGATGTAAATATGTTTTCATCCAATTGAAATAATTCAATGTGATGAACAGCTGTCGAATCACCATACTTTGCTGTAGTCGTTCTACCTTCTGCTAAGATATCATATGGAATGGTCATTACGATTGAATCTAAAACTGCGTCTGAAAAATCAGGATTAGAAGCACCTATGGATGTAGATAGATAAAGTAGATTTTCTGTTGGTCCGAAAATTGGCTCGTCCAACATCCCTATTGAACTAATAACCGCCGAAGTGATTCTAAGGGAGTCACCTAAAACTGTTTTGCAATCAAGGTCTATCTGATCGGTAAAATCTAAAGAGAGTTCTTCACTTCCAAGAATAGAAGCTCCTATGGAGCTAGGATCTGAACAAGCACTAATCGTAATTAATGATAGTGCAAGTGCATACAAAAGATTTTTCATTCACTGAATTTCTATGTCAACAACTCTTTAAAGAACGCAAGACTTTCCTTTTTATATTCATCGTCGACGAAATATTCTAATTTTGGCTTATCAAAGTCTTTAAAAGCACTTATTTCCGCATCATTGACTTTATCACTATCTAAAATTGCTGCATCAGCATAAGCAAGCGCACCTGCATTTAATGTGATTTGATCTCCATTTTTATAGGCGTCTAAGTCAGATTCCTCAAGATCATTGATCGCTGCAATTTCGCAGAATCTAGGATTGAAGTGCTGAGCATAATCTTCATCAAAGACCGAATAAACAACTTTTGAGTTTTCAAAAACGGGGTCATGATTATATACTTTCTTAAGGTATAATGGGACCAAAGAGGTAAACCATCCACTGCAATGAACTAAGTCAGGCGACCAACCGAATTTCTTAACAGTTTCGATAACACCTTTACAGAAAAACACCATTCTTTCGTGATTGTCATCAAATGGCTTCTCTTCTTTATCATTGAAAATGAATTTTCTCTTGAAAAATTCTTCATTATCAAGAAAATATACCTGTAATCTTGCTCCTGGTAGGGAAGCAACCTTGATAATTAATGGAAAGTCATCATCATCTACAATAATATTCATTCCTGAAAGCCGGACTACCTCATGTAGTCTATGTCTCCTCTCATTGATCACTCCATACTTAGGCATCAATACTCTGATCTCTATATCACCTCCTTGAACATGTGGAGCCAGGGCTCTAATTTTCTCAGAAATGGAAGAAATCGTCGTATATGGATTCATTTCTTGTGTGACAAAGAGAATTCTCTGCTTGCTCATAAACAACGTTTAATACGGTTTCAAAAGGATTGCAAAGATAAAAAAATTACCTTACTTTCCTCTAGATTCCTATATAAACCCTTTGATTATCAATTAGTTCCGTTGATGAGTAATAGTATTTAGGCTTTTTAAGCTATTAGCCTGAAGCGACTAATTGCATTAATTGAGCACAAATAATTGCCCCATATGTACCGAGAGCATATCCTAGTACTGCCATTAGTACTCCTACAGGTGCTAAAGCAGCGTCAAAGGCGGAAGCGACGATCGGAGCTGATGCAGCTCCACCAACGTTTGCTTGACTACCTACCGCAACATAAAAGAAAGGAGCTTTTATAAGCCACGCGACGAAAAGTAAAAGCGTAACATGAACACCCATCCATAAGAGCCCGACGGCAAAAAGACCAAGATTATCTAGAACTTCTCCTAAGTTCATTTTCATCCCAATGGTTGCGACCAAAATATAGATGAATATACTTCCCCATCTCGAGGCACCAATTCCCTCCAATTTTCTCGCTCTTGTAAAACTAGCTACAAGACCAATCGTGGTTGAAAATACGATCAACCAGAAGAAAGGAGACATTAGACTATCCATTCGTAAGTTTCTCAATGTAGGTTCAAACTTTTTCATCAATGGAACCATGACATCACTTCCCCAATGTGAAAAGGCTACACCACCAAAAGCAATTGCTAGTAAAAGAAAAAGGGAGGTTTTATCAGGCATTCTTGATACACTTGCTCTATATTCAGCAACGGAATCTTTTAGTCTTCCTATAGCCGAGTTATCAGCCTTTAGTCGTTTGTCTAATTTATCTGAAATGCTTGCCCCATATAAAAGAAATCCCATCCAAATATTCGCTACAACAACATCAACGACAATCATAGTCCCAAATAAATTATCGGCCACTTCATAAATTTCTTTCATGGCTGTTTGATTAGCTCCTCCTCCAATCCAACTTCCCGCTACGGTACTTAAGCCTCGCCACAATTCATCTGGCGTAACTCCTCCGATAAGATTAGGTGCGATGCCAGAGATCACTAATAGTGCAATTGGTCCACCGATAATAATTCCCAACGAAGCCGTGAAAAACATAATCAAAGCTTTAGGACCTAAATTGATCAAAGCTTTCAGATCTATGCTTAGACAGAAAAGAATTAGACTGGCAGGCAGTAGAAATCTTGAAGCCACAAAATACAATCTTGAGTGACCTTGCAGCGAACTGAATTCTTCTTTCGGTACATTATTGTTTTTTAAATACTCAACGATTTGATCATAGGATAAACCTGAGGGCATTGTCAAATTATAATTAGCCAGCAGATCATTTAAACCTTGAGGTTCAAACCAATGCGGAGCGATTAAATTTAAAGGCCAATTGAATAAGGCAGGAATAAAATAACATAATAATAAGCCGGGTACAATTCGGTAAAACTTTTTCCAGCCTGAGCTTTGTAAGCTTTCGGTATAAAATATCCCAGCAAGGATTAATATCAAAATACCAAATACAATGGCATCATTGGTAAAGAAAGGAGAGGCAAGAAAGGACATATTCTATTCTATTTATTGCAATATATAGAATTGTTAAAAGAACAGCTTAATCTTGACCTTACTCAATTACTAGATGGGGCACTTCTTTTAGATCCCAATCTATTACTAGACCCTTTGCTAATCTTCTAGCTATCTTTGGCCCATAGAGAAGCTCAGCTAAATATAAAGAAGCTTCAAATGATTTGGCACCACCCGCAGAAGTAATATATTTATCATCATGTACAAAGAGTACATCTCGACGTACGTCCAATTCTGGAAACATTTTTTTATAAGCATCAATATCAGAAGGGAAGGTTGTGCTTACTGAATTGTCAAGCAATCCTGCTTTTGCCAAGACAAAAGCGCCATCACAATGAGAGGTAACGTATTTTGCGTGTGTGTCGGTCTTCTGAATAAATTCTATCATCTCCTTATCTTCTAAATCGGTATCAAGGTGATGCTCAGCACTTGGAACTACGAGAATATCAATGGTAGGATATTTTTCTTTATAAGAGAAGTCAGGTAAGATTCTAATTCCTTCAAAGGAGGTTACCACATCCTTACTTTTTGCAATTAGAAAAGTATTCATGCTCTTTATGCTATCTCTAAAAATGGTGTGCTGAAATATATCGAATGGAGCAGTTAACTCTGTATTATATACTCCATCCATAATCAAAAAAGCCACGTTATATCTGTCCGGGTGAATTTCTAGCGCGGATTTAGAAATAGAGCTAATAGGACTAGGTTGCTTACATCCTATAAATAAGATTGAAAGACAAATTAAAAGATGCTTCATTATCTTATAATATCAATCAATTCTAAGTCTACCTGTCTTAACTCCATATCTGCATTGATCAGTTTGACCATGACCTTCATTCCCATGGAAATTTTAGCTTTGGATTTATACGCTGTCGCAAATAATCGGCTATCATCCATTTCATAAGGCTCATCTAATTGATTAAATCGTATCAGACCTTCTGCCTTACTTTCTTTTAGTTGGACAAATATTCCTTGATCAATCATACCCGAAATGTACCCTTCAAAGCTTTGACCAATTTTATCTAAAAGAAACTCAACTTGCTTGTACTTTACAGACTCTCGTTCTGCTTCCATAGCTGATCTTTCTAGCGCAGAAATGTGCTTACATTTTGCTTCAAGGTCAGCTTTATCTACTCTGTGATCTTTCGATAAATTCTTTTCCAAGATTCTGTGAACTAGTAAATCCGAATAACGTCTGATTGGAGAAGTAAAGTGGGTATAGTCATCAAACCCTAAACCGTAGTGTCCTATGTTTTCAGAGGTATAAATCGCTTTAGACATTGTCCTTATAGCCATGGGTTGCATCAAAGCCATGATTTCATCTTCTTTGGCCTTAGCAGCCATGGCGTTAAATGACTTCGCGATATTTTTAGGAGTATCTAATTTCATTTTAAATCCAGCTTCTTTTGCGAAAGCAGCAAAATCAGCGAGCTTTTCCATATTAGGAACATCATGGACTCGATACACAAAAGGAACTTCTTTCGATTCTTTGTTTTTCTTCTGAATAAATTGTGCTACAGATTTATTAGCTAAAAGCATAAAGTCTTCCACAAGTAAGTGAGCATCTTTTCTTTCTTTGACAAAAATCTCAATTGGTCTGTTCTGCTCATCTAACTTAAACTGTACCTCTTCCGTTTCAAAAGAGATGGCTCCATTCTTATATCGCTGTTTTCTAATGGACTTAGCAATCTTATTAAATACTTGAAGTTCTTCTGAGAATTCTCCTTCTCCAGCTTCAATTATTTTTTGTGCTTCTTCATAAGTAAATCGACGGTCGGAAAAAATTATTGTTTTACCAAACCATTGATTTTTTATTTTCAACTTATCGTCAAATTCAAACAAAGCAGAGAAGCACAAACTTTCTTCGTTTGGACGAAGGGAACATAATTTATTTGAAAGCTCTTCTGGGAGCATTGGAACACATCGATCAACTAAGTAAACAGAAGTTGATCTTCTATAAGCTTCTTTGTCAATCGATGAACCAGGCTTGACATAATGACTAACATCTGCGATGTGCACACCGATTTCAACATTACCATTTTCTAAAGTTCTGATTGACAAGGCATCATCAAAATCTTGGGCTGTTAATGGATCAATAGTTATTGTAGTTACCTCTCTAAGATCTTTTCTTAAAGCAATTTCTTGAGGTGAAATTTCTTGCGAAAGTTTCTTGGCGGCAGCCATAACCTCATCAGGAAAACTTAACTCAAAACCATTTTCAATAATGATTTGTTGCATTGCAAAGTTGTGCGCATCTGTCTCTGTTAATACGTTATGAACCTTTCCCCACAGAGCCTTGTTTTGATTTTTTCCCCAGCTAGTTATAATCGCCATAACAGAGTCTCCTCCTTTGGCTCCGTTATAATCTTCTGGATTGATGTTTATATCAATGACTCCATGCTTGCCACGATACTCAACAATAGCAAATCTTCTGAGTTGTCTAAATTTACCAACAACTTGTGTTATGTTTCGCTTAGTAATTTCTAGTACTTTTCCTGAGGGTCTCTTGCCCCTTTTATCTTCGGAGACAGAGATAACAACTTCATCTTTATTCATGGCACCCATCAAATACTTAGATGGAACATATACATCATCATCAAGGCCATCAACTAATATAAATCCAGCGCCTCTTCTAGTGATATCAACGATACCAGTATATGTGTTTAAAGTTCTTTCTACAACCTTTTGAACAAAGTTTCGATTGGCTTTATAGATTTCAGGTTTTAATTGTAAAATCTTATTTGCTTTTACCAGAGTGGTTAAAGCATCCCTTACACTATCCATTGAATTGTCGATCTTAAGTTTTTTCACAATCGACTTAGGAGAATATCTTTTTTTAGGGTTTGCTAGAATTATGGCAAGTATTTTCTTTTGTAAGTACTTGCTGGTCATTTTATTTTTCTTCTTTTTTTTCTTCATTATTCTTCATCTTTAATGGAGACAATCTTACCATCAGGCATAATCTCCATATAATTTTGTGAGGATTCTGTGCCCTCAAATAGACCATCATGAACATACGCTCCCGCAATATGAATGCAATGGTCAGGTGTTATTGTTGCAGCAGATTGGATGGTTTCTTTTCCATTTGAAATCATACCTGCGATTATTTTTCTACTAATTAGTTCTTCCTTTTCATTTATTGTGACTAAGTAAAACTCATATTTAAGTAATGATGACTTATGGTATACAAGACAGTCATGCTTGTCAACTTTAAATCGGAAGCAAGGGATGAATTCTACGTACTCATCAATTTCCTGATCCCAGTTATTAAAATAAGTTTCTAAGACTAAGCCATTTAGTGGCGGGTTGTGTCTGGAGTAATCTAGGATTCTATCTTTGGAAACGATTTGTGGTAGTTCTAAAATGGGGAATGACTTTAAGAGTAAGTCATATTCTTTTATGTTCTTTTTCATGCTCGAGGCAAATACGTTTTATCTTTATTGAAAGTAGTTTTGAATCTTCTGTAAATGTTCTATTAAATTAGGATTCAGGGTGTTAAGGTCCTATTTTAAGTGGTTAAATCGGTACTCTTGAAGCGGAGATGTAGTTAATTGGCTTTATTTTTATCGCTGCTAAATAGATAATTTAGTAAAGCACTTATATTTTACATTTATATGAAATTATTATTTCAAGAACCAGAGAATAATTTAATATATAACAGGTAACGTGTATTAAAAGTTATTCGAGTCTTCCCTTTAATATATAGCTGCATTATGCTACATCTACAGCAAAGGTACGGGGCAAATATTGGAAAGTAAAGGCTTTGATTTTTTAATCTTAAATTATTTTAAACAGTCCCATTGTAATATGCAATTAGTTTTTAGTTTAAATTCAATTCTTTGAAACTTCCTATTTTCATACCGTTTATTTTTTGTCTTTTCTGTTTTCAGATCAGTGCACAATGTTTATCAGAACAGGAAATGGCAGTCCAGAAGATTGACCTAGCGGCTGATAATGAAAATGCATTTGAAATTGCGCAGAATTTATATATCTGTTATAAGAAACAAAGAAATCAAGATAGTGCACGAGTGTATGCAGCAAAGATCATTGATATAGGAAGAAATAGAAATGATTCAAAAATCTGGCTTAAGGGATATTATCACTTAGCTAATGTTTTAGTAAGTTCTTCTGAAGTTGATTCTGCCATTCATAACTATAATTTTGTTTTAGCAGAAACGGAATCTACTTTAGATGAAGGAGAACTGAAGATTCGATCTGAAACTCTGTTACGGATTGGTGCAATATACAAAGATCACAATCTAGGAAATGAACAAGCCTTTTCTTATTTCAAAAATGCGATAGAAGTCAGTGAGCGAGTCAATCACTCACAGGTCTATGTTCGATCTACTGTCGCAATTATAGATGATCTATTTGCTAGAAAGGAATATGATGAAATTCCAGAACTTCTTGATGATGCTTATAAGTTTTTGGGTAAGAATAAAGTTGGAAGTTTTGCCTATAAAACTTTAGATAAAGCGAAAGCAAATTACCTTTCTTATACTGCGGATACCTCAAACGAAAGAAAAGAGGCATTGGATTTTATGCTAAATCAGTATAAAAAAACAGATAGTATAAATGATCAAAAACATCGAGCCTTTCTATTTATAGATATCGTCAATCATTTTCTTTCGGATATTCCAAAAAATGAACTGATGGAAATGGCTGAACTAAATTTTAAAGTTGCTGAAGATAAAATGAAAGGTTCTGCTAAAGGAGGTTTGTGTGAAGCATATGCAAAAGTGCTAATGAAAAATGAGCAATACTATAAAGCCATTCCATTATTAAATGAGGCAAAAAAATACTTAGTAAAAACGCCAGATCTTGAAAACTATAAAGGTGTATGTGAAGACCTAATGCTAGCCTATGAAAAGACCGGTCAAGTAGAAAAAGTACTTCCAGAATTTAATGATTATAAAACATTTCAGGATTCTTTTGTTGCCGTTGTTTATTCAGATCAATTATTAGATCTACAAGAAAAATATAAAACAGAAAAGAAAGAAAAAGAGAATGCGCAATTGATGGCACAAAATGAAGTCATTCAAGCAAGGTTTCTTTTTTCTGCAATCGTCGGAGTTTTATTGTTATTACTTCTTGCTGCTGGTCTATTCTTATTTCAAAAATTAAAAAAGAATAAGCGCGATTTAGAAAAAATGAATGAAGAAAAAAATAAGCTATTTGCCATTTTAGCTCATGACCTTAGAAACCCTATATCAAGCCTTAGTAATTTAGCAGGAAAGGTTAAATTTTTGACAAAGCATAATCGCCTAAATGATTTAGATGATCTCGCAGAAAATACAGACTCTAAATTAAGTGCATTAAATGATAATCTAAATAATATTTTACTCTGGGCAATTACGGAATCGAATCTTGTAGAAGTAAAATATTCAAAAGTTTCTCTTCGCAGTGAAATAAATAAAATTAATGAATTATATAATGATGCCTTAGGTCAGAAAAAGATCCTAATTAAGAATAACATATCTAATTCAACCCAAGTACTTGCAGACGTTACTGTGATTCAAACCATTCTCCGAAATCTAGTCAGTAATGCAATTAAGTTTTCTTATGAAGGTGGAGTCATTGAATTTACATCAACAAGAGATAGTGGGGTTGAAGAACTGCGAGTGATTGATAATGGAGTTGGTCTTCAAGCCAGTTCAAGTGCAATGGGAGATATCAACAATAACTCCATAAGAAAGAAAGCGACAGGAACCGGAATTGGGTTAAAAATCTGTAAAGAACTTGCAGCCAAGTCAAACTTGGACTTAAGTATAATTCCTAACCCGAAAGGAGGTACAATAGGTATTATTCGGTTTAAGGAAGTTGCATAATTATTGATCTTGGTTTGATTTCAAAAATCCCTATCTCATTTGTAAATATGGGCGGTGATAAAACGTGTTAATGAGTGTTTAATCGACCTAAAGCCATTCTTTTGCTTTGAAAAAAATTGTAATCTTAGTGTTGCCAAAACAATAACATGAATATACTTATAGTAGATGACAATAAATTTCATGCTTTGGATATCGAAATGGCACTGATTGATTCTGGATTTACTGATATTGTATCTGTCCCTTCTGTTGAACAAGCATTTGAGCGAATTGAACTAAAAGCACCTCAACTCGCCTATATTGATTTACAACTTAGTGATTCAAGTGGATATGAATTAGTACCTAAATTAAAATCAGTAGGCGCCTATGTGTTTTTGGTTACAGGTTTTCCAGAAAACTCAAACGTCAACAAATCTTTAGAATTAGAAATTGACGGTTTTTTGACGAAACCAGTTTCTGTAGAAGAAATTCAGTTTCATACCAAGAAAGTTTTAAATGAAATAAATAAAGGAAGTCAACACTTCTTTTACAGCAACAATAAAATTCAGAAAATCAGAATTAAGGATATCCAATATCTTCAGGCCGAAGGTAATTATACTTCCATTTATTTGAATGATAGAAAGATAGTAATGAAGCGTTCATTGAAAGGAATATTGTCAGAAATATCTAGTGAGGAATTAATTCAAGTTTTTAGAAGCACTGCGGTCAATAAAAATTCTATCAAACTTATTGACTTCAAAAACTCCGTGGTAGAAACGATTTATGATCAATCGTTTATTCTTGGTAGGGCATATAGAAAAATCATTAAATCAAAGTTTAACTACAAAGGAATTACAGATTCTATATTAAAGCCGTAGTATAAAATATGCGACCCTAGTATTTAAGCGATGCTTTCTTCTGCTTTCATTTTCTCAGCATTTTCATAAACTTGTAGCGCTTCAATTACAACGCTTAGGTCCCCTTCAATAATGGAGTCTAGTTTATATAAAGTCAAACCAATGCGGTGGTCCGTTACTCTATTCTGTGGATAATTGTAAGTCCTAATTTTGTCAGAACGATCACCAGAACCTACTAAAGATTTTCTTTGTTCTTTTTGTTCACTATAGGTCTTCTGTGCGTGCACCTCTCTGACTTTTACATATAGTCTTTGTAGCGCAATTTCTCTGTTTTTGTGTTGTGATCTACTGTCAGTAGATTCTGCGGCAATACCTGTAGGTAAATGCGTGAAACGAACTCCTGATTCAGTTTTATTCACGTGTTGTCCTCCAGCACCACTTGATCTAAAAGTATCCACCTTTAAATCGTCCTTTTTAATATCTATATCCTCCTCCTCAAATTTTGGCATAACAACAACAGTTGCAGCTGAGGTATGAACCCTGCCTTGAGATTCTGTTTTTGGGACTCTCTGAACTCTATGTGCCCCTGATTCAAACTTCATGGTTCCGTATACATCATTGCCAAAAACCTCGATCACTATCTTATTAAAGCCACCTGCTGAACCTTCATTAACATCCAATACTTCAGTCTTCCAATTTTTAGTTTCTATGAATTTGGAATACATTCTATATAAATCCCCTGCAAAAATACTTGCTTCATCACCACCAGTTCCAGATCTAATTTCTAGGATTATGTCCTTACTGTCTTCAGGGTCCTTCGGAATCAGCATCACCTTGATGCGTTCTTCTAATTCTAATCTTTTGGGTTTTAAATCCTCTATCTCCGCTTGAGCCATTTCTTTCATCTCCTTGTCAGAATCACCCAACATTTCTTTAGCATTATTGAGATTGTCTAATACCGTTTTATATTCATGGTAGACGTCTGAAAATTTTTGTAACTCTTTGTATTCTTTATTGAGCTTGGTAAACTTTTTCATATCAGAAACTATCTCAGGGTCTGAGAGTAATTCTTGAGTATGTAAAAACTTATTGTGGATTGCCTCTAATTTATCAAGCATAGGGATAAGATATGAGATGCAAATATATGGAATGCTTGTCTGTAACAGGTACAGACAGTAGATTAAGATTTAAAGAAAGGCGTGTATCTATTGAATTTTGAAATTATCCTTAATAGATTGGATTAAATCAGGGCCAACAGAAGGTCTTTTCAATTTGTTTTTGATGACCTCTCTCATGTGTTGTTCTTTTTCAAACAACTTCTTGTAGGAAGGGTCATTTTTCACTTGATTAAGTAGGTCATTTCGATCATTTTCTTTCAACGCATTGTCGAAAAATAAAGTGATCCGCTGCTGAATACTCTTGTCCATTGCACAGACGTTTTAATTCTTAGAAAATCAAAAGTTTAGCTATTCCTCTTCAGAGGATGTTGGAATTTTGTTCTTACCCCTTTTATCTGTATACCCAAGCGACTCCGCATATGTTTGTAGTTTTTTCTTCAACATATTCCGTGCTCGAAAAAGTCTAGATCTTACAGTACCTATAGGAACATCAATGATTGCAGATATCTCCTCGTATGTAAAACCCTCTATATCACAAAGCAAAATAACCGTTCTAAAATCGATCGGTAATGTATTGATGGCGATGGTAATTTCATCTCCCATCATATTGTCAAAAATCTCTTCTCTTAGATCTAAATATCCAGATCCTTTGTCATCTACGGATTCCTCACCGTAATTCACGTAATCTTCAAGATCAACCTTCGTTGGCCTTTTAGATTTTTTCCTGTATTCGTTTATGTAAGCGTTCTTCAGGATTTTAAACAACCAAGCCTTCGCATTGGTTCCCTCATGATACTTTTTAATAAAACGATGTGCCTTCATGTAGGTCTCTTGGACCAAATCATCCGCATCCTCATCATTATAAGTTAAGTGAAAAGCAAATGTTTTCAAGGCATCTATATGAGGAAGGAACTCCTCATGGAATATCCGGTCGTATTTTTCTAGTTCTTCCGACACTTTTGTTATTAAGTTCTGCAAATTAAACTCTTTTGTGCAACAATCAGAAGTTATGACGCCATTGACTTCAATTATGTTACAGCTTATGTTAAAAAACAGAAATCAGATCGCCAGTTTGATGGATATCGGACAATGATCTGAATGATGAGCATCTGAATGAATCTCGGCATCCATAATTCTATCTGCAAGTGCCTTGCTCACAGAGATATAATCAATTCTCCACCCTTTGTTATTTTTTCTTGCACCTGAGCGATAGCTCCACCAGGTGTATTTATCTTCAATGTTTCCATGAATTTGCCTGTAGGCATCAACATAATCTTTTTTAAACCATTCATCCATCCAAGCTCTCTCTTCAGGTCTAAATCCAGATGGTTTATCTTTCCTCTGCGGATTATGAATGTCAATATCTTGATGCACAACATTATAGTCACCGACAAGGATGATATTTTTCTGACTTCTTTTTTGCTTTTTGAACCAAGGGGCTAGGTCATTTAAAAACTCAACCTTGAATTGATGCCTTTCTTCTCCTGCTGAACCAGAAGGAAAATAACAGTTATATAAAGCGAAATCTTCAAAATCAGTGCGTAGCATACGGCCTTCAATATCATAGGCTTCCATTTTCATTCCAGGGACAACCTTATTGGGTTTTATCTTGGAGAAAGTTGCTACACCAGAGTAGCCTTTTTTTTCAGCAGAGAACCAATGTTGATGGACATAGCCAAGGGAATTAAAGATCTCAGGGTCAACCTGATCTTCTTGCGCTTTGGTTTCTTGAAGACAGATAATGTCAGGGTTTTCTTTTTTTAACCAGCCTTCTAAATCTTTTTTTAAAGCAGCCCTTATACCGTTGACATTATAACTGACAATTTTTAGTTTTTTCATATTTATAGATCGAAGGCTTTTGCATCACTTAAACCAATGTCTTGTAAGTTCATTCCACCTGCAACATTTGATAATTTTACTTTCATTGGTAGACCTCCACCATGTGCCGTTGAAATTTTGGCGCCATTACCTAGGCTTACCCATTCCTCCCAAGTATTTTCGATTCCTTTCACTGGAAGAACCTTGGTCCACATCTGCCAAGAAGATGGTATGTTATTATCATCCAACCACCATAAATATGAATCCCCAGGTGTTACCCCACCAGATTCGTAACTCACCAATAGACCTTTTTTACCCTCTTTTTCTACGATACTTCTTGATACTCCCTTATCCATGATTTTGAAAGGGGCACAGAACCAAAATGAATCATTGCACCAAAAGCCCCAAGCTTTGTCAATCAATTTCTGTTTATCTTCTCCTTGTTGTTCTACTCCATTTGCGTAAGCGCGACCATTCACTTGATCTAAATTCATGACCACCTTGTTATCCTTCCATTCAATTATGGCAATGTTATTGAGTTTATCCCAGTGGTAATGGTGTTTCCCACCGAAAAAAGACCATCGGAGATATCTTAATTGATCCCAAGCTGGTTTATTTAAGGCGGTGAGCATATCCTGAGCCAGGGCCTCTGCTTCTTGTCCTGTTGTGCCTTTCGGCAAATCTGTGCTAATCATTTTAACACATGCGAAAGAAGTAAGCATAATGATTAATAGAATGATGCCACCCCACTTTAATAATTTCATACCGTTTAGTTTTTAAAGAATATAAGTTTAAACAACTTATTTTTGTAGAAGTTTAAGACAGACAAATGTACAAAGACAAAAGAGTGATTGTTGTTATGCCAGCATATAATGCAGCAGCAA
This sequence comes from Saprospiraceae bacterium, assembly GCA_020627785.1. Classification (GTDB taxonomy): domain Bacteria; phylum Bacteroidota; class Bacteroidia; order Chitinophagales; family Saprospiraceae; genus JAHDBF01. The sequence continues at coordinate 79,995 of JAHDGF010000002.1, read as the reverse complement.
CTTTAAAAAAGACCATTGATGAAATTCCCAATGATCTGGTAGACGAAGTTATACTGTGTGATGATGCTAGCAAGGATAATACAGTGAGTAAGGCAAAAGAGCTAGGAATAAAGCACATCATTGTGCACGAATCCAATAAAGGTTATGGAGGAAATCAAAAATCTTTATACAACAAAGCACTTGAATTAGGAGGAGATATTGTGATCATGCTTCACCCCGATTATCAATATACACCTAAACTTATTCCAAGTATGGTAAACATTATTGGCGAAGATTTATATCCAGTAGTCTTGGGAAGTCGAATACTGGGTAAAGGAGCTTTGAAAGGAGGAATGCCATTGTATAAATATATAGCGAATCGTTTTCTTACGCTTACGCAAAATATATTGGTCAGATATAAATTATCAGAGTACCACACAGGATACAGAGCCTTTTCAAAGGAAGTACTCGAGGGTATAAATTACAATGGAAATTCTGACGATTTTATTTTTGACAATCAGATGCTTTCGCAAATAATTTACAAGGGCTATGACATCGGAGAAGTTACCTGTCCAACGAAATATTTTGAAGAAGCCTCTTCTATAAACTTTACACGAAGCTCGAAGTACGGATTGGGTGTATTAGCTGTCTCCGTAAAACACTTCTTTTCCAAGTTAGGAATATTTAAATCTAAGATTTATAAATAATGTCCTACCATCAAAAAGTCTATCAAGTAACAAAGGCAATTCCTAAGGGAAGAGTAACTACCTATGGCGCGATTGCAGACTTTTTGGCCTTAGGTTCTGCGCGGATGGTTGGATGGGCATTAAATCAATGTCATATGATGACAGATGTTCCAGCACATCGAGTGGTTAATAGGAAAGGTGAGTTATCTGGCCGTCTACAATTTCCTACACCGACTATGATGGAGGAAAGATTAGAGCGGGAAGGGATTGAAATCATAAAGAATAAAGTTGTTTCTTTCGATGACTTATTTTGGCATCCAGGAGAAGATCTCGATCAGAAATTATTCGGTGCGTAGCCTCTGTGGATTGAACTTTTTTCAATTCAATATTGTATAAATTAAAAAAGATAAAACATGAAATCAATTCCATTCAGTCTAATTTGTTTTTTGCTCTTCTCTTTCAATGTTAATAGTCAGTCCATTGTCGGTACTTGGAAGACCATTGATGATGAAGAAAATGTTGAGAAATCTCATATAGAGATATATGAAGATAATGGAAAGTACTATGGTAAGGTTGTGAAACTTTTAGAAGGGGCTACAACATCTATATGTGAGGATTGTGAAGGAGATTTAAAAGGAAAGCCTATTACTGGTATGGTTGTTCTTAAAAATCTCGAGAAGAAAGATGATTACTATGAGGATGGAGAAATTTTGGATCCTGGAACTGGAAAGGTCTATAGTTGTTGGGCTCAACTGGAGTCAAGCGATAAACTGAAACTCAGAGGATTCATAGGATTCTCATTGCTAGGTAGGACACAATATTGGTATAGAGTCCAGTAGCACAATATTTGCGGGTTTATTAAAGTTCTAAAGGTGATTATTGATTATTTCATCCTATTAAACTTGCGAATGACGCACAATTACACTCCAAACATGCTGGTCAAATTTATCTATGGCGAAACGGATTTATTCGAAACCCTAGAAATTGAGAATGCAATGGAAGAAAACTACGAGCTAAAAGAAAGTTATCTTACTTTAAAAAATGGCTACAATAGACTTCCAAAAGCGAAATTTTCTCCTTCTGATGCAGCTGTAAATAACATTCTATTCTTTAGTGAAATATCCAATATGGATTTCGTTACTGATTAGATAATTATTCTAAAAATATAAAAGGCTTGATACATTGTATCAAGCCTTTTTTTGTGCCTATTCCTGAATGTTCTTCATGAATAAGTTAATAAATACACCAAGTTATTGTGGCCCTTTGTTTACTTCTTTCCACGAAGTTCAATTAAAAGTGCGTGGAAAGGTTGAATTAATTCACTTCTTTTGTAACTCTTAATCGATGGCAATTAGGAAGGCTTCCCGTGTTCTTGAAGCGGATTTGAGCTAAATGGTGTAATATGGGAAACTGGCCGAAAAAATCATCGATCTTGGATTCAGATATCTCATAAGACTTATCTGAAGTTTTACTCAGTAAATGACGTATGGTTTGTCTTAAAACTAGTCATTTCGCTGAAATTTCGGAAATAATTCGTCGAATAATTCGACAAACAAAATATTATTACTACTTTTGATATGAAAATAAAAAACACTAAAAATGGGTAAAGACGATAAACTTAAATCCCTCAAGCTAGCAATGGACAAGCTAGATAAGACCTATGGTAAGGGCACAGTAATGACCTTAGGCGAGAAACAGGTGGTAAATGTAGAAACCATATCAACTGGATCATTAGGATTAGATGTAGCCTTAGGAATAGGTGGTTTGCCTAGAGGTAGGGTTGTTGAAATATATGGTCCAGAGTCTTCAGGTAAAACAACTTTAGCCATTCATGCAATTGCGGAATCACAGAAGAAAGGTGGAATTGCTGCTTTTATTGATGCAGAGCATGCTTTTGATAAGAGTTATGCTGAGGCACTAGGAGTGGATACGGAAAACTTACTAATATCTCAACCGGACAATGGTGAGCAAGCTTTAGAGATTGCAGAGCATTTGATTCGTTCTGGAGCTATTGATATTATAGTTATTGATTCAGTTGCTGCTTTGGTTCCAAGAAGTGAAATAGAAGGAGAAATGGGAGACTCTAAAATGGGACTACAAGCCAGATTGATGTCACAGGCATTGAGAAAGTTAACAGGTACAATCGGCCGTACTGGATGTACTTGCGTATTTATAAATCAATTAAGAGAAAAGATTGGTGTAATGTTCGGTAATCCAGAAACAACAACTGGAGGAAACGCACTTAAATTTTACTCTTCAGTGAGACTTGATATTAGAAGAAGTGGACCTGCGATTAAGAATAAAGAAGGTAGTGTTGTAGGGAATCACGTAAAAGTGAAGATCGTAAAGAACAAGCTAGCCCCACCTTTTAGAATTGCAGAATTTGATATAATGTACGGTAAAGGGATTTCTAAGTCTGGAGAAATTATTGACATAGGATCTGATTTTGACATCATAGAAAAGAGTGGTTCTTGGTATGCATATGGCGGTACAAAGATCGCACAAGGAAGGGAATCTGCTAAGCAGTTTATTCTAGATAATCCAGAAGTAGCAGAAGAAATAGAATTGAAGATTAAAGAGAAAATGATGCCTACAAAAGAGTTTGAAGGCGCTCCTGATGAGAAGGAAGAAGTGATGGACGTCAAAGAATAATCACTTGCTGAAACAAAGAATTTTAATTAGGGCTTGCAATATTTGCAGCCCTTTTTTTATGCTCAAAACTAGGCCTAAGGAAGAATAGAGCAATGCCACTTACCAAGGAAGCTACAACACAAATTGCCCAGATTAAATTATATCCTAAGGTATCTATAAATGGCATGAATAGTAGAGGGGCGATCATAAAGGCAAATGAAAACATCATTGACATTAAACCAATATAACTTCCTTTGTTCTGTGGCTCTGATCTCAATATGGATAAGGTAGATATGAATGGAAAGTTTATAATTTCACCAATTGAGGTGATTAGATTGTAGAGAATGATGGAAATCCAAACCCAATGAAAATCAAGAATCAAAAAGATAAAAGAAACACCAATAAGTAAGGCTCCGATTACCATCGGTCGATAAGTTTCTTTCTTTTTTTCAAAGGCGTAAATAATCGGCATCTCGGTAGCGAAAATTAAGAAACCATTCATCATAAAGAATATCCCAATTTCAAATTCTGAAAGTTGATATACATTTCTAAAGTAAAGAGGAACTGTATGTAGTATTTGAAAAAACATACAGAGCATAACCATATTAAAAAATAAAAAAAGTAAAAATGACTTATCCGAATAGGCTGTCTTTTGTTTTGAACCAGAAGCTTCAGCAGCTTTCTGATTTTTTGATTTGGTGTTGAGTCTACTTCCAAATTTTAGAAACAGAAAACAACCTGCAAGAATACAAGTAAAACCATCAACAATAAAAATTGATTTATACCCTATTGTGGCAATGAGGAAACCACCTATTGCAGGACCAATTGCTATTCCTAGATTGATGGCTAGTCTCAATAAAGAAATGCTTCTAGTGAGATTTGATTCTTCGCTGAACTCTGCAATAGCTCCCATTGCAGCAGGTCTTAATAAATCAGCAATAGTTGTGGTAATAAATATCCAAATAATGAAAAGGTAGAAGTTTTCAATAAAGAGAAGAAGAACGAAACTGAAGCCTCCTAAAATTAATGACCAAAACATTAATTTGAAGCTAGGCATTCTATCAAGGAGCCATCCACCAATATATGCACTAACAAAACCACCAGCTCCAAAAGCAAAACCGGCAACGGATGCCATACTTGTGGTCCAATCAAGTGCTTCTGTTAAATACAAAGCTAGAAAAGGTAGTACCATCATTCCACTTCTATTAATAAGTTGAATGATGGCTATAATCCATACTTCTTTAGCTACCCCCTTATAGGCATCAATGTAGCTTGCTTGTATAAATTTTGGTATTTGCAAGCAATAAAGGTAAGTAAGTGGTAACTGTATTTACCTATTCACAGGGGTAGAAAAAGTTTCCTCCACTTTTTGTAATATAGATCGTACATCCATTAGGTCCTACTATTTTGAAAGCTTCTAATTGACTTTTGGGCAAATCAAGACTGACGTATTTATAGCCGTTATATTTACCAAAGCCCATAACTCCTTTCGAACCTGAAGGAATAAATTCTAGTTTGATGTCTTTTGCCTTGAGATTACTTAGACCATCGTAACCCATTGATTCAAATAAATATCTTAAGAAACTAGAATTACTTCTTGAAAGACGTGCTTGATATTTTAAATCGTCAATTAGATCAGATCCACTATTTCCAGGTAAAGATCCAAACTGAGGATTAGAGGTTAGACTTGTGATGGATTTGGTTTGTCCATTGCTGGGCACTTTGAAAATTTCTATAGAGTTCGAACAACCGCAAGAAGTCTCTGAATAATTCTTGTTTTGATTTTCATCACTTTGAGATTTCTCGGCATCACTTTGACCACTACTTTTTCCATTGCTTATTTCATCATCTGAATCACTAACAACAGAATTGTTATCGTTGGAATTTACAATGGTATCTGAACTAATAGATGTTGAATCCAATATTTCAGCTTCATAGGCTATTGGTTCTTTCGAAGCTTTATTGTCGCCACATCCTTTGAATAGCCAGATAGCTAAAAGTATTAAAGCAAGGAGAGAGAATATTCCGAGTATCCATTTTAAACAACCACCAAAACCGTCGTCATCTTCATTGTAATAAGCGGAAGTAGGATTTTGATTTTTTGATGGTTCTTTAGTAGCAGCGATTGCTTTTTCTTTTTTCTCCTTTTCCAATCTTTCTAGCCTTCTCTTCTCTCTTCTTTCTTCTAGTTCCTTTTCTAATTTTATTCTTTCTAGCTCCTTTTGTTTTAGATATCTTTCTCTGTCTGTGAGGAGGTCGTTTGCAATATTTTCCTTGGGTGCAGGATTATTTTTAGGGGCAACTGATATTGGGGCTATTGGGGGACTAACTTTTGTAGGAGAATTTTCTTTTTTAGTTTTCACCTCAATTTTAGGCTTACTACCAACAAATTTAGAAATCACATTTTCTGCGTCTCTTTTATCACCGAAGAAAAAACTCTTAGCTATTTTTTGATTTTTTTTGTTGAATAAATAAAAGAAGAACTTTCCGTTTTTAGTTTCTCTTATATCATAAAGACTTGCGTCCTTGGCATGTTTTATAACTTCTTCTAATTCTACTTCAGCCTCTGAGAGCGTTTTAAATCCTTGGATGTTGGAATTTAATAATGCTGTTTTTCCATCATTATCTTTGAATGTAAAATAGTGTTTGCCATTCGAACTTAGAAATATGCTGTAATCATAATGACCCAGAGGATATCGTCCTTTCTTTAAAATTTGTCTTTCTTTATCCACGGTTTTTCTTTTTTTGAAAATCGAATTTTTACCTAACTGTTTGATTCCAATTAAATATTCTTTTCTCCTTAAGTTTCTTTTTTCTTTCTTTTTGTATTTTTTGCTTCTCGCCAATTCATTTCCACTAAAATCAATAACACTAAAGTAGTATAAGCCATTACGCGTTGAACGTTTGACTACTGACTTTAATTTATAAGAATTGTTGAAAAGTGACTTTAGGAATTGTTTTCTAAGTTTTTTACTTTGGAATTTCTTGTTGGATTTTAGCAGAGTGCCTTTCGACTTTCTTAGAATTTTAAATCGAAATTTATCACTGTTTTTTCCTTTGTAAAGATGAAGAAACATTATTATTATTTGAGATGAAGAAAAGATCTCAAAACCCTTGTCCTATAAATTTAATCTAATTTATAGGTGTTGTCAATTTTAGAGTGTAATTGATTATACTATTTCTCTTTTTTAACTTCTGCCTTAGGGAATCTTAGTTCCACGGTTGTCCCATTTTGTTTATTTCTATGAATGTCAAGTTTCCCTAAATTTAATTTCATCAATTCTTGAGAAACGATTAGACCCAAACCGGTACCTTTTTCTCCTTTTGTTCCTTCATGACTATCAATATTCAGACCACGTTTAATTGAGTTAATCCGTTCTTGAGAAATTCCTAAACCATGATCAATAATCCTTAATATATATTCATCAGGTTGAATAATTGATTCTATTTTAATCTCAGCTCCATTATAGGAATACTTTAATGCATTGTTAAAGACATTTCTTACGACGGCGTGGACTGAGTTTTTATCGGCGAAGTAAAAATGTGAAGAATCTATTTTAGATTGAATTTGCAATTTTTTGGCTCTTATATGCTCCTCATAAAGTTGGATAATTTCTTCCATTAGCTTTGAAATATTAACTGCCGCTGGCTTGTAACTAAGGTGGTTTCTTTGCTGCAATGACCAGTTGAGGAGATTGTCTAAAAATGCAGAAAGTCTAGATAGCTTCTCATCTATTGAATGTCCAATGTCACTAATCCTTTCTATTTGATTTGTTTCAATTAAGTATTTGATTTTTCCTGCTAAATTTTGAAGTGTTATTAACGGTGACTTTAAATCATGTGCAAGAATTGCAAACAACTTGTCCTTGGTCTTATTCATTTTGTCCAATTTCAAGTTTTGATCTTTTATTAGCTTAGTTCTATTTTGTATTTCTTCTTCTAATCTCGTGGTCTTTTTTGCAAGGGTGCGATCTCGGAGATTTAATAAGTATAATAACAAAAGAAATAAGCCTAAGAATAGAATTGATAAAAAAGAAGATTTTTTATAAAATGGTCTTAAATAAATTAGGTCGTATTTTTTTATTGTAGAAAGTTGGTCCCCTCCTCTGCTTATTGCTTTTATTTCTAGTTGGTAATTTCCATATGGTCTTCTGCTGATGTTTAAGATATTCGATTTGAGCGTTGTCCAGTTGTTCAAATATTTTTCGCCACTAGAGTCACTAATTTTGTAGAGTAATTCTTTTGACCTTAGATTATTATAAAATGGATGATGTAGAGTAAGTCTTAACTCAATGTCATTTTCATAAAAGTTTATTTCATTATTAATTTCTATTTTTTCAACATCCAATTTTGTGGCTGAACTGTTATTTTTGATTTTTGTTCCTGACAAAATAGAAACCTCTGAAAACGAGGAATTTACATTTTGTTTTAAAAATTTCTCAGGCTTAATGATTGTAATTCCATTTGTTCCACCAAAGAGAAAAGTTTGTTTGTCTATTGTAAGATCAGAGTAGTGGTTGAACTCATTGTTAATTATTCCATCTTGTGTATAATAATGATTGAGTTTTTCACTGACTTTATCATACCTATTGAGACCTGTAAAAGTAGGAATCCATAGCGCACCATATTGATCTTCTTTTATTGAAGTTATACTTGTATTGCTAAGACCGTCTTCATTGCCAATTATTTTTATCTGCTTTGTTTTTTTATTAAACTTTAAAAGTCCTAAGGTACTAGCGAGCCATACAATGTCAGGATTTTGATAATCAAAATGGACATAATTTATTTCATATCCACTTAATACCGATTGGAGAGAGTTGCTGGATTTTAAAAATTTAGAAACACCAATGGATGAACATATATAAAGTTCATTTTGATGTTCAATTAATGAATGGTATTTGATGAAGTTTTTTGGGCCCTTAATGTTTGTAACTTCTTTAGTGACGCAGTTGTATTTTATGAGATTTTTCTCGGTTAAAAGTAAAAGTTCGTTTTCATTTATATCTCCTGAACCGATGATTTGAGTTTCAACAGCATTATTCATGTCTAATGAGTTTTCAAGAGAAAACGATGGATATTTCAGAATTTTGTTCTTTCCTAGTTTATCAAAAACAATCAACTTATTATCAATTTTAGAAATAGAAAGTAGAACCTCATTAGATTTTTTCTCTAATACTTTTTGATTGAGATCATAAACGAATATTCCATCATAAGCACATACTACAATTGTATCTTTATTTAATCGAAGTAAATTTCTTGTCGATGCTAACCCGTTACCAGAAATATTTTTAAACAATACTTCTCTTTTAGAAATCTTCATAAGGCCTAGATGTGAACCAACCCACATATTTCCTTGAGCATCAATCAAAATACTTTGATAGACAAATGAATTTATTTTATTCAAACCCTCAGAGAGCCATTGAAAAAGTTGAGGGTCGGATGATTCAAAACTTCTATGTTGAAATGCAAAGATGTTACCACTAAAGTCTACATCGTAGGCATGGTGAAAAGTTTTTAGGGTTTCTAAATTATTTTTATAAAAGGATTGTATAAGAATGTCATAATCCTGTTTTTCAGCATAAGAAAAAACCTCATTTTGAATTCTAAAATTTAGAAAGGGACCATTTAATTTAAAGGAAGTATCTATATTAAATGTGTCGCTTTTTATATATATGCTCTCGCAATCGCGATATGAAATGAAATTGTCAACCTCTATAAAATTAAGTTGATTAGGTTCAGCCATGAAAGGTTCTTTATCTAATTCTGTATCAAAAGAATAATAATTGGTTGGATTTGAAGGCAAATTAAAATAAATGATACCTTCATTAGATTGATAAAAGTTGAAAGATTCTGCGAGTGATTTCCCTATATAGTCTTTGACATTTATTGTTTCATAGGTTGATCCATTTAAAATTTGGACTTCTTTAGCTATGGTGGATTCAAATTTGTTTGTAGTTAGAGTGAGAGGTTCTATTAACCACAAATTTTGATTGTTGTCTTTGAATATTTTTGTTGGATGAGATCTGAGTTTTCCAAAATTGATTATTTGTTCAAAACTAAAACCATTAAAAGTGTATAAACTCGATTCTGTAACAATCCAAATTAGATCATTTTGGTCAGAATAAATATCAAAAATTCTAATCGACTTTAACCCATCCTCAAAATGAAACCTCTCTATTATTAATTCATATTCAGAATCTTCCACTTTATCAAATACAAATTGTGAATGCAGTTTTGAAATAAATGAAAAAAGAATTGAACAAATAATAATAGATAAATGGACTTTCAAACGATGATTTATTTGTGATTTACGACTAATAAATGACACTTAATCACTTAATTTAAGCATAATAAGACTTTTGTTAACACAATTTATAAAATTGCATTCGACACTTCCGCATTAGTATGAATAAGATAATCTTGATAATTGAAGATGACTCATCTTTCATAGTGGAATTGGAGATGATGCTTGTGGAGGAAGGAAACTATAGTTTCATTTCAGCCAAAAATATTCGTGAAGCTACAGCCAAAATCGAATCAAATCCATATCTAATAATTTTAGACCTCAGGTTAGGCGAAGATGAACTTGGCACTCAGCTTTTGGATGAAATTAAAAGAAGAAAAATTCCATTTATAGTCACTACTGCATTAAATGATAAAAATCTTTACAATAACATAAAGAATTTCAATCCATGTGCCTATCTGATAAAACCATTTGATAAGCTGACTCTACTAGGTGCTATTGATCATATAAAGGCAGAAACAGATTCTTTACAAGATGATGAAAGTCAGCAAGGAATTTTCGTCAAAGAAAATAAAGAACATAAAAAAATCTTATTCGATGACATTGTTTACATAAAGGCGGAAGGAAATTATTGCAGTATTTTCATGGAGCAAAAACGTGTAGCAATAAGGAACTCAATAAAATCATTTACAGAGGCCGTCCCAGAAGAAAAATTTATTAGAGTTCACAGAAGTTACCTTATCAATTCAGAGTACATAGAATCAATTGACTTTTCAGACAATGCAGTCTACTTGAATGGTGATAAAATACCAATAGGTAGAAACTATAAAAAGAGCTTCAAAACTAAAATGCTCGGATAATTAAAAAACTGAAATTTTAGTTATTTCATCTATTTCTTCATCCTCTGAGAAAAACCTCAAAAGATAAATTCCAGCAGGCAACCCTTGAGGTAGATTATACATCAAAAAGTTATTTTCAAAAACTTGTAACTTTTGGTCTATCAGCTTTCCTGTAGTATTGAATAAAGCACATTGGATATTACCATTGTAGTTGTATCTAATTTCTAGCTGATGTCCGTTATTGAAACTGGTTGAAGAAAAAGCAACATTAGACAAGAAGTCTGTATTTTCATATAAATCAAATCCACTGCAGTCTTCATCAATCCCATTATCAGGAATATCAATGGCTGTCGGATAGATGCTCGCATTATCATCATTACAATCAGTCTTATCAACGACAAAGCCCATTGGAGGAACATTAATACATGTATCTAATACAGTGTTTTCATCACCATAGCCGTCACCATCAAAATCCAAGTAATATTCATATCTCTGCAGGCCATTATTTAAGGCTCCATCACAATCATTATCAATGGCATCGCAGAGTTCGACCTGACCAGGAAATATATCTAAATTTAAATCATCACAATCATCTGCATTATCCACAAAACCAGGAGGAGGTGTAAGTATGCAAGTATCGACAGGAACATTGATTTCTCCGAAACCATCAAAATCACTATCTAAATAGTAGGTATTTAAGGCAACACCATTATTGACAACACCATCACAATCATTATCTAAACCATCACAGATTTCAGCAAATCCAGGATTCATTTGTGCGTTATTATCATCGCAATCAATGTAATTGTAATAACCGTCATTGTCTTCATCTTTGAAAAAGTAAGATTCAGCTAATTCTAAAACATCAGCCGCGATTTTGATACCAATTTTTCTACCAGGTATATCATCGGCTGGTGGGTGGATTCCACCCCAAATTCTAGATAGACTTGTTTGGTCTGAAGCATCTCTATATGTTGCCCATTGAAGAACAACATCTTCTGTAGGACCTTCTTCAAAAACTAAAAATTCATTCTGTGGTGCAATGAATTCACCCATTCCACCTGGGAAAAATTCATCACCGGTTATAGAAGTAAGAATTTCTGCTGCGGCTCTAGAAAAAGTAGAATGACCAGAGATGTAACCAGCAAAATTTGGCGTCACGAAAGTAGGTCTTTGATATGGCCACCAATTTTCAGCAAGTATCCATCCTACTCCAGCTTGATCAGTTTCAGGATCATCAATAAAGTCTGGTCCTCTCCAAGAATATAATTTTACCTTACCAACATTTACATCAAGTGGACCCGCCAATGGATCTCCTTCTTCAACTAATTCTATTCTACCAGGTACTAAAGGAAATCCTAAATTGGAATAATTTGGCAAATTAGGGTCAGAACATTGGCCATTGTCTGACATTGCTCTAATCGCAGATACAGGTCTTATGTAGTCGTAATATCCTTTCATACCCCAAGCAGTAACAGCACAATCATGCATTCCTCCACCAAGCATAAAATATGCTTTTACATCATACTCTAAGCTTGTTTCAACATCTACAAGACCTCTATAACTTCTTTTGAATTCTGGATGATCTGTGACATAATTGAGAATTGTAAACCAATGTCCAGGAGGCGTTTCTGATTCTGGACCATCCGCCCAAAATTCAGCTAAAACTCTTGTATAATCACCTAAATTGACAACATTTGGTTCATAAGGTAAACCCGTTTTTGGATTTAGTTCATGACCGTTAGATTGTCGCATTCCTCCTTCTATATAGTCATAGTAATCTGGGTATTCACTAAACTCATCAGGGAACTCATTTAAATTACCCAAAGCTGCAGGTGATATATCTATTTCTTGCCCATTGTCTGTATCTAGGTGCGCAGACCATGTGGCTACCATTGAAAAACCCCATTTGTATTCTTCACTTTCTAATAAAGAATCAATAAGTGGCGGTGGCCCTGGATCATGATATACGATATATTCAAAGTTATCTCTATTATAAACATTAGCATCATCCATTGAAAGCGCAAATGGATTTACCTGACCCCATTCTGGACTTAAAAACGGAGGAGTATTTCCCACAGGATTTCCTGACTGATCAATGAAAGTACTTAAGGTTAAGGGCTGCCATCTATTTAGATCACTAATGGTATTATTTCCTGGATCCTCAGGGAATAAATCATCATTAATTGGATCATAGAATAGATTTGCGTAATTAATATTCTCATTAGACCCATCTTCTGGGGCGTAATTGAGCATTTCGGAAGCAATATAATTACCTAGGGCAGCCGGATCGCCACTTTGATAATCTAAACTTGTATTACTTATATCGTAACCTAATTCCTCCATTTTGGAAATTAAGGTTTGTAGTAGTGTAAAATAACCTGGAGAGAATCTGTATCTCCTGAATAAAAATCTATAAGCAGCATGGCTTATTGCTTCTCTTCTAGCTTCCTCAATATCCACAGGCTCTGGCACCCCTTCGAAAGGGCAAGAATAACCATAAACTTCTTTTCCTAAAAAGTAAGGCTCCGCTACATCGTCATAAATAGCCCATAAGTCGTACATTAAAATCGATAAGTGCCATAGATTTCTAGCATGAACAGTAGGCCTTGCTCGGTCTGTTCTGATGGCTTCTAAAGTTACTTCATTCCATTCCCTTGCAATAGAATGATCTTGAGCTGAAATTGAGTCGATTGAAAGGAAAGAAACTGCGACAAAAAAAGAGAGTATAAGTTTTTTCATAATGTACCCGATTAAAACACAATATTACAAAAAAATGTAATGTTTATTTTCTTGATAACTAAGCCATTTGTTAAAAAATGACTACAGCATCTTAATTTTCACGAGAAGTTGGCTCATATTAGAGAAATCAGTGTTTTCCTTTTTAGCCAATTCAATAGCTAGGTTAGCAGCTTTTAATGCATCATCCTTTTCTATAAGTATATAATTAAGCTGGGCTATTGTTGCATAGTAGTTATAATTTTTTTCCGGATCATCGATTTCTTCGATACTTTGACTACAAAGCGCTAAATCTGCCTTTGCTTTATTACTATCCAAACACGCATTGCAAAAGTTTAGAACTATGTCCTGGTTATATTTATCTTTTTGTTCTAAATATGTTCTCGCAGTGGAAAGAAATTCTTCATTCCCTTCCTCATAGGACCTAGAAAGATAATATTGATATGCTTTGTGTTCGTAATCTATGGGATCTGTTAGGGAATATAGGTAACTAGCTTCCTCTAAATCTGGTCTTGGAATACCATTAAAGAGTCTATTATTGATTAAAATTTGTAAGCTATAATCAGCATTCTCTTTTCCTACGATCTGGTCAAATAGAGATTTATTTTCAATAAAGAAATCAAATGTTTTTGTATTCGTATCATACAAGAAATCAAAAATGAATTTGATGTTCTTTTCTTCAAACCAATCGTCTTGTGTTTGAATATATTTTTCAGCGGTTGCTCTATGACTACCATCCATTAACTCCATTCGAAAATATGCTTCTTGGAATAAAATTTCAGGCGGTAAATTTTCTGCATCTGGGCTTAAGACATAAAGTATTTTTTCGTCACTGTCCGCACTCTTAGCACTTTGACTGGTTTGATTAAAAATTTCTTTAGGAATTTCTTCCTCTTGTTTTGATACAATAAAACCATTAACGGTAAGCTCAGCTATTGAAAGAAGTTCATTGGCTGTAGCTAGGCGATCAATTTTATATTTAGTATTACCGTTTTGGTCAAGGACCAGTAAGGTAGGTAGGAAAGCAATTTGATATTTTGACGAGACAATTTTTCCATAATCTTTATCCATGTCAATCTTTACAGAGATAAAGTTCTTATTTATAAACTTAGCCAATTTTTGATCTTGAAAAACGATGTCCATTTTTTTGCATGGTTTACACCATTTAGCATATGTGTCTACAAATATTGGTTTGTTTTCAATATTGGCTCTTTGGGTCGCTTGCTCTATTGTTATGTCAGCAAAATTGATTTTATACTGTCCATAATTAATTTGCGAAAGCGCACAAAAGACAAGAATAAGTAGGGAGGAATTAAAATTCAAAACTAGGAGTTACTTTCAATGTACTTTATATAATGTTCAATCTTAGTTGTTGACTTTCCTTCATCTTGCGTTTTCTTCAGAAGCGTTTGAGCAACTTCAAGAGCTTTCTTTTTGTCCCCACCATCCATTAAAACTTGTGCATAGTTTAAATATTCTTGAGTACCACACTCTTCGCATTTAATCAATGCCTCATACCATTTCAATAAGTTCTTTTTAGCCTCATCATTACTTCTATAATAACCTTGTACGTCCGCAATCAATGTACTATAGGTTTCATAATTCTTGCCTGACTTTTTAAAATATTTTTTTGCATGCTTTGACCATTCTTCATAGCTCTTGAAGGTCTTAGCATACTTCATTAAAGATTGATATTCAAAGACTGCAACCTTATTTGGGATAACCGTTTTTAGCTTTTCAGTTGTTTCGAGTATCAATTCTTCATATTCGTGTTTGATGGCTTTATCAACTGTTTTATTACAAGCTGCTAATACTTTATCATTAAATACTTGCTCAGAACTAATGTTGACAACTTCTTTTTTTAAGGAAATAAATTGATCAAATAGTTTAGAGTCTGCTTCAGTAGCTGCTTCCATTAAAAAACCAGCTTTTTGTGATTCACT
This sequence comes from Saprospiraceae bacterium, assembly GCA_020627785.1. Taxonomy (GTDB): domain Bacteria; phylum Bacteroidota; class Bacteroidia; order Chitinophagales; family Saprospiraceae; genus JAHDBF01. The sequence continues at coordinate 64,934 of JAHDGF010000002.1, read as the reverse complement.
GATGGAAGGGTTTTCTTTTAAATAAGTGTTAGCAATTCCTATACTAGGTTTTCCTACCTTATTTAATTCCTTGATATACTTTAAAACGAAATCATAGTCTCTTTCTCCATCTTCAAATCTCTGAGCAAAATCATCTGAACGGTCGTTCTTCTTTATCATCTCCTTACCGATGGCAAGAAACTCTTGTTCTCTTTTTGCTCCAACAACCTTTTGGATGATTTCACCTTTTTCATTTAGGTAGAATAAAGTAGGGTAGGCTGAAACCGGATACTTAGATCCAAACTTCATCCCTTTCTCTTTTTCCATGTTCAATTTCAACGCTACGTAATTTTTGTTATAAAAATCACCGACGTTCTTAAGTGGGAATATATTGTTGGACATCATCTTACATGGTCCGCACCAAGTCGTATAACAATCAACAAAGATTAATTTTTCTTCACTTGCTGCTTTTTCCATCGCCTCCTCTAAGCTTCCCTCAAAGAATTCAATTCCTTGGGCTGTCGCAGATACTGGTAAAAGGAATATGGCGAGATAGTATAGTATTTTCATATAGTTTACTTATTGCTTATGAAACGTCAAATCAATGTAAATAATACCTAGAGGTATCTAATAATCTGTTCTGGGTGGAAAGAATATTCTAAGCTTTTGTAAAATTAGGTCAAATTTCTTGGTAAACCAACCTTTGTGGTGGCGTAACATTCCTTTAAAAATCAAAAAAAAGATGGCACCCCTCCGGATGCCATCTTCTGTAAATTTTTTAACGTTTATTTAAGTCTATTTATCTCATAATTACCAACTTACCAAAGCCTTCTTTGAAGTATTGATCTACATCGCCAAGGTTAAACATTTCATTGGTGTCAGAAACGTCAGTATACATTTTATAGATGTAAACTCCGTTAGCGAGCTTTGATCCATAATCATCTCTACCATCCCATTTATATTCTGTTCTGTTTGTACCAATTCTTATTGGACCTAATTCCGCCTGAGTAATTTCTCTAACTACTTTACCACTCAAGGTCATAATTTTGATATGATAATCTTGTGGTATTTGATTTCCTGTAACCGTAAATACAAACTGTGTAGATGTTGAAAATGGATTCGGGTAATTTAAAACATTTGAAATCATATTTTCTTCAACTACAGTAAAGTTGACAGAATATGAATGATCTCCTGAAAAATTACCAGAAGCATCTTGGCCTTGTACATAAAGAATGTATTCCCCTCCTTCAAGGGTCGGTGTATACTCTAAACAGGCAACATTGCCATTATCTACCGTTCCAGGGATAAAGTTTACGTCTGGTCCATTAATATCTATAGCCATCTCTGATCCTGATACATTTGCATTTTCAAGTGTTAACTGGAAATCTTCTGGATTTGCTAGAAGCTGATTTAAGTTCTCATCCGAAAGTGTAACCTTAATGTATGGAGTTGGTGAAATAACATCACCATCGAGTATTCTAATACCATCAAACGTTACGTCAAGTAATGGATTAATTTTATCACCACGCACCAAGAATTTAAGAATCCCTAGATTATTGAAATCAAACTGTTCTGGTTGGTCCTGATTAGGATTAATTTCAACCCTTAATTCATACAATCCATTCAGGTCATCTGTATTATATTCAAAATGATCTTTAATATGATTGTTAGCGTTAACAGGAGCTTTTCTTTCTGTTATTAAAGTTTCCTGATTTTGAAAATCAACCAGTGAATATTTCACCAGCATACTATCCATGTTGGTATCACTGATATTATCTATTTGATAGTCTAGAGTCAAGGTTTCACCTATTTCAAGTGTATCAGAATTAAATGAAAATTCATCTGCGGTATTTAACACCGCTTCTGGTAATTCTTTGTACACAATTCTCCAATAATCTAAATCTAAAGCTGAATTAGTGACTGTATCTCTTGAAAATATTTCTAGCCTTAGGTATGGATACTCTTGGGCATCTACACCACTCAGGTCAAATTCTTTATCAATAATAAATGTCGCTAAGGTGTCCTCATTGTTATCTTGCCCGATTCCATAAAGTCTTATATCAAATAAGTCTTCAGATGCATTGTATTCATCGAAGTCCCATAAGAATTTATTCCATTGTGCAGCAGGTCCAATCTTCGTAGAATATGTTGTTCCTTCAAACCAATTCCCTTCAATGTTTGTATATGAAGTAACTACATCGTTTGCAGTTTCTGCCATATCTTCATTTAATGCGCCCTTACCTTTTTGGTAAGCAAAAACATAAGGTCTTGGATCATCAGCCAATTCTCTTATTCTAAGTGCTCCTTCGTTTTCAAATACTTGGAATAATTCATCTTCCCAATCTTGAGGGAAGTAATCATACCAGCTGTGTTGAATGGTATACATGATTACGTAGTAATCATCCGGGACAATATTGGTCAAGAAATTTATTAATTCCGCTCTTTCGTCTGGTGTATCAGTCTTAAAAGGCCATGCACCCCGATCCCTTAAATTTGCCGGAGAATCTGCTCCATATTGAGTAGGTACAGGACATTCCTGTGGAATAAGATTTATCGGGTCAGCAATGACACAATAAACTCCGCCAGCTAAGAATACTGCATTGTTACCTTCAACTCTTTCATTGTTCCAAGAGAAGATAGATTCAACCCCCGAAGAATTTTCTTGATTAACTATTTTAAACTCATAATTAGATAACTCATATTCAAATTCACCTGAGGTAGAATCGATTGTGACATTGTTTAAGTCATCCTTTAGATATTGATATACGTGGCTTTGGTTCCATCCGCTTTCGAATTCTTCCATAAATATGAAAGAACTATTATTCCAAAACGAAAGATTAAACTCTGGGTCAGCAGATTTCACTCTCCAATAATAAACTTGTTCTTGTTGATAGTTAATTGTTGGTTGCCATCTTACCAATCCTCCATTGGATTCAATCTGAGCTCCTTGTTTCAATGGACTATTAAATAATTCAGTGGTATCTATTTCTATATCATATATTCCTGGTCCTACAAACCCATTTCCTGTAGACGCCATTAGTATTATATTTTGCTCATTGGTTATGGCAAATTCTTGTGGATGAAATGGAATTGGATTATCGTTTATAACGAAAAAGGTATAACCGTCAGTCTGACTAACACCCCTGAGAGAATTATTCATTTCAGCAAAAGGCCCAGGCAATTCATCAATTTCATTATTGTGATCTAAGAAAACTTCTATTGAATTTTCTCCAGCCGCTTGTACCACATTTAATGGCAAGGTCTGACATACATTTTCTCTACTGTATGGAGAAGGAGTAGCGGAAAAATAAAAAGTATCACTTGAATTTGATCCAAATTCATGGACGATATAATAATTTAATGTGTCTTCAACATATCTTCCAATATTGACTATATCAAAACAAATATCAAAACTATCCAATCGACCAGAAACAACTTCTGGCTCAGTTCTGAATGATTTAAGGTCCGGAGTGAAATCTGGTCCTGGTTGATTTCTTAAAGTCAATGCAGGGTCACCGTGAAAGGTTAATTGTTGTTGAAGTGTAGCCACCTGAAAGTCTAAATTATTAGAGTTTTCAATCAAAACATCTCGTAATATTTTAGCTAACGGTTGGCCATATAAACTATCGCCAAACATTTTATATAATTCAACTCCATGGGTATACTGAGGACCAATGAATGCTGAACCAGAAGCTGCAAGAAATCCTATGGCTCCTTTCTCTGGTTCTAAAACAAAACTTTCACTAATACCAAATGATGAGGTGTGTATATTTCCAGAATGACATCCCAAAGAAATAATGATTGGGTTTTTGCTCTCATTATCAAAGTTGGCAGGATCTTCAATACTAAAGTCAAATGTTCCTACTGCAGAGTGACCAAAGAAGGTCATTAGCCCACATCCAGAGTTTACCGCATTAAGTATTGACTCAGTTATAGAGTTTTGAATTGGATCAGAAGTCGTTTTTTGGAAAGTAACAACCTCCGCGCCGAAGGTTGAGTTTACAACTTCATTGGCCATATCATCTAGGTAACCTCTAATTGAATTTTGTAGAGCTGCATCTCCACCACTCAAATGAATAATTTTTTTCTGCCATGCTTTTGACTCAATATCCTGAGTCCATAAACTTGCATCAGTATAGACCTGCATCTTCTTCAGATACTTTTCTATTTCCAATAAATTTTTGGCAGCCAATCTACCGATGTTCATATCTGGATAGGTATTATCAGCATTGGCAAAACTTAGGTGATCAGAACCAGGCTCTCCGTGTGTAGGAACAAAAGATTTCAAGGCAGGATTACCTCTTTGTATACTATATTCATAGGCTTTTCCTATAATGAAAGTAAACTTCCAATTGCTCCATCTAGAACTCATGTAGTTAGCCCAATTCCTGATACCAATTGTATGATTATCAATCCCGTATCCAAATTGATTGATTACATCTTCAACGTGAATTACTTCAACATTGTAAGAGCCACCTACAGGCGATGATCTAAAGTCAGCATAATTTCTTACCCAGTTCTCTCCGTTTGAATCTTCAATGTCTAATTCTTTACTAGTGAATAAAACATAATCAGGAGATATGGTTTCAAAGTCGATCATCTTCCCTATGGAAGCTAGATTATTTGTACTTTTTGTTTCAGTATAAACAACAATGTCTCTGTTCAAACTAACCGGAGGAAGTAAAAATTTTACTAATCCATTTTCATAAACACTTTCTATTCTTTGATTATTTCTAAGATCAAATACTACCGGCGTTCCTCCTTGTGCATTGAAATCCTCAATCTCATAATATTTATCAAATGAATGTGACGAGAATGGAAACCTAAAGTAGTTTTGATTTCTTGCATTGAAGGTTCTAGCGTATTGTAATTCTGCACTAGCTATTGTATTGTAATCAACCTCTGTACCTACCGAAGTTGTTTCAGTTAGACTTAAGGTATTTGTGCTTTTTAATTCAGATGCAGGAATGTCAAATTCTACGTTTGCTACATTATATGCTATGTAAGTTATGTCGTTAAGAAACTCATCATTAAATGCAAATCTAATGGTATGTGTATTTGAGTTTGTCCCAAATCTTACCTTAACCTTACTTCCTGGGAAATTGGTAAATTGATTGTCGACATTGAAGTCAACAGTACTTACCTCGCTATATGGACTTCCGTATCCTTCTGCCAACCAAAAATTTGAGTACCTAACTTGATCTCTATTAATTACAGGAAATATGTGTCTATCGTTGAATACCAATTTTTCTTCATGGAAGTAAAAAGCCTCTGGATTTGGTAAGGCTCCTGAAAGATTATTATCGAGGTTTTCAAAACGAAGATTATTTCCTGAACCACTTTCATAGGTTAAATAATAAACTCTGCTATCAGAAAACATGCTGTAGTCAGGATTCAGTTGCATTGAATCAGGTGAAGCATATAATGGTGCATCTAATTCTCCTCTATTTTTAAAACCATAGAATTCAAAGTAGTCGTTAGACCCTAATGTTTCATCATTGCTAACGTGAATAGCAACTTCTTGCCCATTTGAAAATAATTGCAATTCTTTTCCTTTGACATTTGATGGGAATCCATTGCTGGTGAGTTGATCAGCATTGATCTTATAGACTCCATCTTCATCAATTTTTATCTTGATGTAATCTTTGTCTAGATCTACCCATTCATTCCCAAATAAAGATTGACCATTGAAAGTCATTTGAGCGGAGGCAAACAAAGTGGATAGAATTAATGCGGTTAAGAGGCTTAGTCGTAGCATTGTGAGTTCAATTTTCTGTAATTTCTAATAAGGTGCCTATACCTAAGTAAAACCTAAGTATAGTATAAAGGGTGTCTTTGGATGGCTATTCGTACTGAATTGAACACAAAAATAAACACTTTTTTGCTTTTTTTGACGTCAATTCAAGGACTTAGCCTTTATTTACAAGGTGTGAAAGGTCTGGTAGCTGTCATTTGACGCCAATAAAACGCAGAATACTAGAAAATGATATCAAAAGCTTTAAAAAATTAAAGATTTAACTTATCGAAATTATATATATAGGAATATTATTCTTGCTAGTTCAGGCGGTTTATTGGAATGGATTATTCAATGCGGTTATTGATTGGCCGCTTTCGCAAATGTTAGAGGATAAACTAAATAAATCACTTACTATTTTGGTTTGCGCCAAAAATGATTTAGAAAATTTGAAAAAATTAGCGCCTCAGCTACTAAATCAAAATGGAGATCCTAAAATTTTAATTGTTAATGATCAATCGACTGATGAAACCGTGCAGTATTTAGAAAATCTATCAAACAATAGTGAGCAATTAAATTACTTGAATTCAACAAAAAGTATCCCAGGTAAAAAGCAAGCCTTAATGGATGGATTATCAAATATTTCAGAAGATTTTATCCTTTTAACAGATGCTGATTGCCGCGTACCTAAGACCTGGAGTGAACAAATGCTTTTGGCCGTAGGAGATAAAGACATCGTCTTTGGCTTCAGTCCTTATCAAAGAGCTAAAGGGTTTTTGAATAAATGGATCAGATATGAGGCCATATTAACTGGTATTCAGTATTTATCATTTGCTATTATTGGAACACCCTATATGGGGGTCGGCCGAAATATTCTATATCGAAAAGCTTTAGTTGAAGATGGCAGAGTACTGAAAGAGCATCTTAACATACCTGGGGGTGATGATGACTTAGTGATAAATAAATTAGCGACCTCAGAAAATGTAACCATTAATATTCATCCAGAATCTTGGGCATATTCTGCTCCGGTAAAAAATTGGGGGGCTTATATAAAGCAAAAAAGAAGGCACCATTCTACATCTTGGTACTATAAATTAAAGGATAAAATAGCTCTTAGTATTTTCAGTGCTTCTTGGGTTGGTTTATTTGGCGTTATTTTTTACCTCATTTACTCTGGTCATATTTGGCAAGGACTAAGTTTATTTCTTCTTAGATTTTTACTTACTCTTGTCCCTTGTATTAAATTATTTAAAAAATTAGATGGAGGAGACCTATCTCGTTATTGGATATTTTTGGATCCTTTAACTGCCATTTATTTTTTATTTTTTTCTCTATTCATGCTATTACCTAAAAGAAAGAAATGGTAAATAACCAAGAGATTATATTAAAACATTTTCCAAATCTTGACTCGGATACAATTAAGAAGCTTAATTTATTTGGTGATCATATCACTTTTTGGAATGATAAAATAAATGTGATTTCAAGAAAAGATATTGATCAAGTAGTACCGCATCACATCTTGCACTCATTGTTTATTATGAAACTTATAAACTTTAAAGCAGGTTCCAAAATTTTAGATCTGGGCACAGGTGGCGGGTTCCCAGGCTTGCCTTTGGCGATTTGTTTTCCCGATGTTGAATTTCACTTGGTGGATGCTCGCGCAAAAAAAATAAAGGTTATTAATGAAGCCATCGATTTGTTAGAGTTAAAAAACGTAAAAGCGGAACACAAGAGGGTTGAGGAGATGAAGGAAAAATTTGATTTTGTTATTAGTCGAGCGGTCGCGAGTGTTGAAAAACTTTTAACATGGAGTAGGCCCAGAATTTTGGACAAAGATCATAATGCCATTTCTAACGGAATGATTATGTTAAAAGGGGGCGACCTGGAGGAATTAAAAAAAGAAATGAAAATAGCTGAATACTATGAGCATTTTAAGATTAGTGATTGGACAGAAATTCCATATTATTTAGAGAAGTATATTTTTTACATTCAGACATGAATATTATAAATGAATAAGATCCTATTTTCCATAGGCGAGTTTAACTTTACCACCGACCACTTGATTGGGATTGGACTGGTTGCAGTGCTTGGATACTGGTTGTTCGGACTCGCAGCTAATTGGTTAATTCCACGATTAACTAGAAGTAAGGAAGTAGATCCTAAATCTCAATCAGGCGTAAAACGACAAATCTCTTTACTTGTATTTCTCATATGTCTATTAATCATTGTTGCATTTCTAAAGGCGGATTTAATTTTACTTCACACAGAAGACTATGACTTAAAAATTAGCCATCTATTACAAGGCCTTATAATATTTCAACTGGCCAGAATTATCGATTGGGTAATTTCAAATTTATACATCCATGATTACTACATAAAGAGAGATAGCGAAAAAAAATACCCTTCAGACGTTAAGTCCGTTGATGAAGAAAATAAAGCAAATCGTATTGTTCAATACATCGTCTTTGTTCTTGCAGGGTTGTTTTTGTTGAATTTATTTAACTCTGACTACGCACTATTTGAGCGTACGATTAACGGTGAAAAACTAAGTTTTAGAATTTCAAACATTCTTATTTCAATTCTAATTTACTTAGTTGCACAATGGATTGTATGGATTTTTATCCAACTAATTTTATACAATGTTTATAAAAGAAGGAAGGTCGAAGTTGGCGCTCAATATGCAATAAATCAACTATTTAAGTATGTTGTTTATGTCATTGCCTTTATCCTCGTATTAGATAATCTTGGACTTGATATTACGATTTTATTAGGTGGTGCTGCGGCCTTATTGGTTGGGATAGGACTAGGTCTTCAGCAGACCTTCAACGACTTTATTTCTGGGTTGGTTTTACTTTTTGAAAGGACAGTTGCTGTGGGTGATGTTTTGGAAGTTGAGGGTATTGTTGGAATAGTAAAAAAAATAGGATTACGTGCTTCTACAATTGAAACGAGAGGCAACATTACCGTTTTGGTCCCCAACTCAAAACTTGTAAATGACAAGGTTATTAACTGGACTCATTTTGATGATAAGGTAAGATTTGAACTCAAGATAGGAGTGGCTTATGGCACGGACACGCAAAAGGTCAAAGACATCTTAATTGATCTCGCAAATAATAACCCATATGTCATCACTTATCCTTCTCCCTTTGTACGATTTAATAATTTTGGAGACAGCTCACTTGACTTTACCCTTTACTTTTTCTCAAGAAACTTTATTGTTATTGAGGATATAAAAAGTGATATGAGGTTTGAACTCGATAAAAAATTCCGTGAGGCTGGTATTACCATTCCGTTCCCTCAAAGGGAAATATGGTCTAGAAAGGTTAAAGAATAAAACCAGTGTTTATGCTAAGGTATTGAGCCACAAACTTATGCGACCTTACTCCGAGTCCAACGTACCAACTCCGTTTGTTTGAAAAGTCTGTTTTTGTTGTATAATTTATGGCAAGTAAACTTGAGATAGGTTCATCTATTTCTTTATCAAACACAGGTAGGTAAGCGCCGAGCTGAAATCTTACGAATATATTTCCAAAGATTAAATCGCTGGCCAATTTAAAGCTCAGGTCTTTGGCCGAATTTTGAGCCATATTTCTTTCTAATTTTTGATGCCTTGAGAAATAGTAATCTGCATAATTATATTCAAACTGTAGGCCGCCAACTAATCTAAAATATGCAGATCTATTGTAATGAATTAGATAAGCTAATTGTGGGACTTTATAAAGGATGCCATTTGGAATATTAATTTGGCGAAAGCCTAATCCGAAATTTATTTCATGGCCAATAAACTTTCTAGCTGGAAAATTTTTATTTCTTTTTTTATAAAATAATCCACTTGATTCATTCATAGAATACTGTAGCCCTATCCTAAAATTTATGGTATTAATCCCAAGGTTAGGAATTTTTGAAGAGGCATTTGAATAGTGATAAAACTGTGGAGAAATAAAAATAGAAACTCTATTACTAAAATGATACATGCCTTCAAATGAAGCAGAAATTATCATATTAAAATTTGAACCAATGGCGTTATTCGTAGGATTTGATTCTACTTCATAGGGTCGATTGAAAAAGGATAAACCAGTTCCCATCCGATAGGAAAAAATGAAGTTTTGAAATCTAAAAATATCAAACTTTAATGTTGGAAAGTATGCAATAACAGAACCTAGTTCTTCTTTATTGTTGAAGTTAAAATAGTGGAGATGGTGACTTAATTGTGGATGTCCCCAAAATTGTTTCCAGGAGTTTAGGGTATCTTGTTTTTGATTTAGTTGAATTTCTAATCCCCATATTTGTGGAGGTTGATTGTAGCTCAGAAAACTTCTATGTCTGATAATGTCGCCCGAAGCCACACTACTTGTAAATGACTGGGCAATGACGCCATTAAGCATCATAAAAAGGCAGCCTAAAATTAGGGCTAAGCTTAGTGACCTATATCGATGGATTTTAAAAATTTTATAGTCTTTGTTATATCTGGAGAAAGGTATCTATCTTCCTTCAAAGGTGGAATTATATTTCTGTAATTCTTGTACATGTTATCAAGTGCAGGACACAATTGGATGTTTTCTCTAAACTCTAAAGCCTGACAACTTATCATCCATTCAATAGCCAAAAGTCGGTATACATTTTCAACGACTTTGTACAATTTGGTTCCCGCATTTGCAGCCATGCTTACATGGTCCTCTTGTCCTTTACTTGAAACAATTGAATCTATAGAAGCGGGTGTACAGAATTGTTTGTTTTGACTAGCTATTGATGCTGCGGTATATTGACATATCATAAATCCTGAATCTAGGCCAGGGTCTTCTGCAAGGTAGCTTGGAAGTTCTCGATCGCCATTGATTAACTGGAAAGATCTTCTTTCGGAAATACTTCCTAGTTCAGAAAGGGCAATCGCTAAATAATCTAGAGGAAGTGCCAAAACCTGTGCATGAAAATTGCCACCAATTAAAACCAAATCTTCTTGGTCCAATACATTTGGATTATCGGTTACCGCATTCATTTCATTTTCAAAAATATCTGCTGCATGTTCTATGGCCATTAGGCTTGCGCCATGCACCTGTGGTATGCATCTAAAGGAATATGGATCTTGGACGCTATACTTTCCTTTTTCAGATTTTGATTCTTCAAGTAGTTCAAAGATTTCCCTTGCCACTGTAATTTGACCTTCATGTTTTCTAATTCTCTGCAAGGAAGGATGGAATGGATCAGTTTTACAGCCAAATGCAATTAAAGAAAGCGCAGCAATTTTATTAGCCAGGGAAATTATTCTCCGAGAATGTACGATGGAATGTATGCCATAAGCTAAGGAAAATTGAGTTCCATTTAAAAGTGCTAAGCCTTCTTTAAATGACAACTCAATAGGATTAATATTTAGTCTTGCTAAAACTTCTTTTGCTGATTGTATTTTACCTTTGTAATGCACCTCACCAATACCAAGTAATGGTAAACTCATATGCGCTAAAGGAGCTAAATCTCCAGAAGCTCCTAAGGAACCTAATTGATAAATAACTGGGTAAACATCAGCATTGAAAAGTTCTATCAGTTTCTTTATAAGTTCCAATCTAACGCCAGAGTATCCTTGACTTAGATTATTAATTTTAAGGCTGACGATCAACTTCACAACTTCTAAAGGCACAAGATCTCCAAGCCCACAAGCATGAGAAACAACCAAGTTATGTTGTAACTGGGAAAGGTCTTTTTGGGGAATTTCTACATTGCATAGAGAACCAAAACCTGTATTTATTCCGTATAATGCTTCTTTTTTGCTTGATAGTCTCTCTTCTAGATAAGCTCTGTTTTTGGTTACGCGTGTTTGAAGACTAGAGGAGATTTTTATAGAATCATTCGCCTGGATGTGTTCCCAGAAATCCTCTAGACTATGGTGATCTTCAGATATTACTAAACCCTCTCCTTTCATTTGAATTAATTAGAATACCAAAGTACACTTTTTCATTTTCTAGTGGAAATGAACCTTCAAGCGTTAAGAATAACTTTTATAGGGTTAAACAAGGGTTAAATTCTATAAGTAAAATAATGACAATATGTGTGTTAAGTTATTGTTTTTCAGTGGGTTATACTGTTCGTATAACAATTGATAAAATACGACAGGGTGAACTTTTTCGTTCAAAAAAAAGTCTTATGATTAAAAGCTGTATTTTTGGTTCCACCAAATAAGATGGCTTTGAAGAAGTTTGATCTTATTATTGATTAAAATAAAAGTAATATGAAAAAGTTAAGCACCGTAGTATTGTTAGTCTTCGCAGCATTGACAACTACATTTTCTCAAAGAGTGGCTATTGTGGATGTTAACGATATATTGACAAACATGACTCAATATTCTAATGCGCAGAAGGAGATTGATAAAGTAGCAGCTGAATGGCAACAAGAAGTAGCTCAAGAATATGATAAGATCAAAAGTATGTACAATAAGTACCAGGCGGAACAAGTACTTTTAAGTGACGAAGCAAGACGTCAAAAGGAAGATGAAATAGTAGAAAAAGAAAAGGCAGTAAGAGAGTTGCAGAAAAGAAGATTTGGCCCTGAAGGTGATTTATTTAGAAAAAGACAAGAGTTGGTGAGCCCTGTGCAAGATATGGTGTTTGCTGCTATAGAAGAATATGCAGCAGAAAAGGGGCTAGATTTGATCCTAGATAAGAGCAGTTCTGCAGGAATACTTTACACAAGCGGTGAGTATAACAAGACAGAAGAAATAAAAAGAAGATTAGACATTAAGTAATACATTTTTTAGAAACTGATTTATAAACAATGAAGAAATTTATCCAATCAACAACGATAGCAATTTTCTGTTTTTTAGCATTAAATGTAAATGCACAGAAATTTGGTTACATTAATTCACAGGAATTAATTCAAGAAATTCCAGAAGTAAAAGAAGCTACCTCAAACCTTGAAACTTTTCAGCAGCAACTAGCGAAGCAAGGTCAAGATATGCTTCAGAGACTACAGACGAAATATCAAGATTTGGAGGCGAAGCAAGCAAGTGGAGATATCTCACCTAAACAATTGGAAACAGAGGCTGCAAAGTTAAAGGAGGAAGAAACCAAGCTTATGGCTTTTGAACAAAGTAGCCAGCAAAAGATCATGGAAAAGAATGAGACTCTTTTGGCTCCAATTAGGGAAAGAATTCAAAAGGCAATAGATGATGTTGCTGCAGAAGGTGGTTATACTTTCATTTTTGATTATGCCACTGGATTTGTTTTATATGCTGATTCAAATACTGATGTAAGTGCCCAAGTGAAATCAAAACTTGGTCTGTAATAAAATATACATTCAAAGCCGGCCAAGTGGTCGGCTTTTTCATTTTTAAAGATATAGCATGAAAAATCTACTCTTATTAGCTTTATTTGTTTTTACAACTTCAACGACCTTTGGGCAGATTGATACTTCAACGATAGTTGAAAGTGCAAAAGAATATATGGATGCATATTTGAATGGAGAATATGAGTCTATGGCCGATTTAACACATCCCAATATTCTTTCTTTAAGTGGTGGAAAAACCTTTGTAGCACAAGACTTAGAAAACGATCGAGGCTCTTTAGAAGCCATGGGGTTTAATGTTCTAGGAGGTGAAGTTGGTACCCCTGGTCAAGTATATGAAGCAGGTAGAGAAGCTTTATGCTTTGTGCCTATCTTCTATATGTTAGAACTACAAGGCAAAAAGTATAAATCTGAGACTACAATCCTCGCATCTTCAAGTAGTAATGGTAAAATTTGGAAGTTTGTCTCCTTAGATAGACAAGATCAAGAGAGTATAAAAACTTTCATTCCAAATTATAACTCTGAAATGGGCTGGCCAGAATTAAAGCCAATGGAGTCAATAGAAGAGTAATATACTCTATCTAAAATCCCAATTATACTTATTAATCTGAAGTAGACAATTCTTCAATAAATCAATTGAAGCTTTTACATCTTTCTTATTAACCATTTCGATTACTTGGTGTAAATATCTGCATGGGATAGATATACCTCCTGCGATCGAACCACCATTTGAATGCCTTTGCATTCCTGCGGTATCCGTACCACCAGCAGGAAGTAATTCCATTTGATGTGCAATTTTATTTTTAGTCGCTACTTCTTTCATGAATCTAACCATTCTGTAATCGCAGACAGTCATTCCGTCAAGAATCTTAATTGCGGTTCCTTTACCCATGTCAGTAACTCTTTCATGAGGTGCGGCGCCAGGCATGTCATTGGCAAGTGTAACATCGAGGTTGATTGCATAATCTGGGTCAATACCTGAAGATGCAGCAATTGCTCCTCTTAATCCAATTTCTTCTTGAACAGTGAATACAGCATAGATGTCGTAAGGAACTTTCTTAGATTTCAAGGCCCTTAAAGTTTCTAATAGGATAAATACGGAAACTCTGTTATCCAGAGATTTAGCATTAACCATATCACCCATTTCAATCAATTCTCGTTCTCTTGTTATGGGAGATCCAACTTCTACAATCTTTTTCACCTCATTTACAGGCAATCCAGTATCTATAAAGTAATCTGTAGTTTTTAAAGCTTTACCACGTTCTTCAGGAGTCATGATATGAATAGGTTTACACCCCATTACACCTATAATATCTTTCTTTCCATGAATAATGACCCTTTGTGCAGTTAAGGTCTTAGGATCAAATCCACCTAGGGTATGAAATCGTACAAATCCATCTTCATCAACATGAGTAGCAATGAACCCAATTTCATCCATGTGAGCCGCGATCATGACCCTCTGATCTTCAGAACCTTTTTTGACAGCAATGATACTACCCATTGGGTCTAAGGATATTTCATCCACAAGACCATCCAATTGATCTATGATGAATTCTCTGATCGGTTGCTCAAATCCTGGCGCACCAGGTATTTTACAACATTGGCTCAATAACTCTACATTTATCATTATCCTGAATTTTTTTTACGAAAGTATGATTTGAGAAGCAAAAAAACTAATATCATTATTTACATGCGGTGAAACAACATAATTACCATAATTTGTCATCTGTAAATTCAAAACCTAATAGATGTCCTTGATCAGGCAATTTGCCGGACAGACAATTATATATGGAGTGAGTCATATGCTATCAAGAGTATTATACTTTTTGATACTAAGTAGTTATTTGACTTACACCTTAAAAGACTCCTACGAGTATGGTCTATATACATTAATGTATAGCTATGCTACAGTGATTATCGTATTACTTTCTTATCGAATTGATACCGCTTTTTTTAGGTTTGGAAGTGGAAAAGGAAACTTAGAAAAGACTTTTTCAACCGCATTCTTTCCTCTAATCTTTACAACCACATTTTGTGTCGGAGGAATCATTCTTTTTTCAGATGCCATTAGTTCTACTTTGTCTCTTTCTGAATACCCACACCTCTTTAAATGGTTTGCAATCATCCTTGGATTTGATGTTTTATCTCTTTTACCTTACGGCAAATTTAGATTAGAGAATAAAGCAAAAAGTTTTGCCATTTATAAGGTAGGAAATATAATTCTTACGATAATTTTGCTTTTTTATTTTTTCGAATTTTATCATCCTAGACAAGGTGAAGATGGTTGGGTTCAACAATTATTTCCTGCGTGGGGACAGCTAGTTGATTATGTTTTTATTGCTAATTTATTGGCAAGTATAATTATGTTCATTCTTCTATGCACCAACCTAAAAGGCATTAAATTTTCAGTTGATTGGACGCTTTGGAAAAAAATGGTTGTTTATTCTCTGCCACTAATTATTGTAGGTGTAGCCAGCAGTATTAATCAATACTTTTCTGCTCAGTTCCAACAGTTCTTCCTGTCTGGTTCTATGGATGATAATATTGCTGAGGTTGGAGTATATGGCGCTGCTATGCGTTTAGCAGCCTTATTAATTATGTTTAATTCAGCATTTAACTATGCAGCGGAACCCTTTTTCTTCCGTAATGCCAGTCGAAAAAACGATAAGGATATTTATGCAAAAGTTCTAAGTTTATATTCAATCTGTGCTGTCGCAATGATGATTTTACTCATCTACAATCTTGAAATCATTGCCTACGTCGTTGGTGAAAACTATAGAGCAGCCATCTACCTTGTCCCTATTCTATTGCTTGCGTATTTTATGTTGGGCTTATATTACAATGTTTCTATTTGGTACAAGCTATCAGACAAGACCATTTATGGAAGCTACATTAGTTTATTCGGAGTACTAATCACAGTATTGATAAGTTATTATTGCATCCCAGTCTATGGTTATGCTGGTTCGGCTTGGGCTGCTTTAGCTTGTTACACTTCTATGGTTGCTTTGGCATTAATTTGGGGCAAGAAGCATTATCCTATTCGATATGATTTTAAGAAACTAGCAGTGTGGTTAATATTGGTAATACTACTCATTCTTCTTAATCAATGGATTGTAGGATTGAACTTATCTACCATTCTTTTAGTCCTTTTAAAAGGAAGCATTCTATTAGCCTTTTTCTCATTTCTCGTTTACACAAATAGAAGCTTATTAGGAGAACTTAAAAGATGAGTGATTTACTGACAATTTGACTACGATTGCTCTATGAATATGCCTCTTTGACCTTGATTATCTAGCTTTTTAAGTTTGGTCAAAGATTTGATGACTATCTTGTAGACAGAAATATATTAAGGCATGACGTACGATAATTTTACTATAAAATCACAAGAAGCAATACTTAAGGCTCAGCAAATGGCTGGTGCTTTAGATCAACAACAGGTAGATGCAGCTCACCTTTTAAGGGCCATTATCGAAGTGGATGATAAGTTAACAGGCTTTCTATTTGAAAAAATGGATATCTCTCTAAAACCATTGATTGATAAACTCCAAACGCAAATAGCGAGAACACCAAAGGTGAAAGGGGCAGAGAAACAATTTCTGACCAATGACTCTAATAAAGCTCTAGCCAAGGCCAAAAAATTGTTGAAAGAATTTGGTGATGAATATATTTCTCTCGAATTAATCATATTAGGAATCTTATCCGGAACAGATGCCACGGCAAGAATCTTAAAGGATATGGGAGCCACCTCTAAGGCCTTAACCACAGCAATTAATGAACTCAGGAAAGGTAGAAAAGTGAGCGATCAGCATACGGACGATCAATACAACTCCCTTAGCAAGTTTGCCATTAACTTAAATGAAAGAGCAGAGGAAGGAAAATTAGATCCTATTGTAGGTCGTGACGAGGAGATTAGAAGAATTCTACACATACTGTCAAGACGTAAGAAAAATAATCCAATTCTTGTTGGAGAAGCAGGGGTAGGAAAAACAGCAATCATCGAGGGTATTGCTTGGAGAATTGTGAATAAAGATGTTCCAGAGAATTTGCAAACGAAGCAAATCTTTGTTTTAGACATGGCTTCATTGATTGCTGGGGCAAAGTATAAGGGGGAATTTGAAGAGCGATTGAAGGCAGTAATAAAAGAAGTAAATACATCGAATGGTGAGGTGATATTATTCATAGATGAAATCCATACCCTAATCGGTGCTGGGGGAGGTAATGGTGCCATGGATGCTGCTAACATTTTAAAGCCTGCATTGGCTAGAGGTGAGATTAGAACCATTGGTGCAACAACTCTTGATGAATACCAAAAGTACTTTGAAAGTGATAAGGCCTTAGTTCGAAGATTTCAAACAGTATATATCGATGAACCTAGCGTTGAGGATACCATCTCAATTCTGAGAGGAATTCAAGATAAGTATGAAGTTTACCACAAGATTGACATTCTGGATGAAGCACTTGTAGCCGCAGCTGAATTGTCGCATCGGTACATCACAGACCGAGCTTTGCCGGATAAGGCCATAGATCTGATAGATGAGGCAGCTGCAAAGATGCGATTAGAATTAGATTCTGTGCCTGAGGAGGTAGATGAGATTGATCGGAAATTACGTCAATTAGAGATTGAACGAGAGGCGATTAAAAGAGAAGACAATCCTAAGAAGCTAAAAATGATCAATGAGCAAATTGCCAATGCAAGAGAACGTTTTGATTCTATCAAAGCTTCATGGATGGGAGAGAAGAAGATTGTTGATCATATGCAAAACATCAAAAAGCAAATTGAAGATCTTGAGCATGCGGCTGAAGTAGCAGAAAGAGATAGTGATTTTGAATTGGTAGCTAAGATTAGATATGGTGATTTAAAGGTTAAAGAAAATGAACTTAAAGAAGCTGAAAAGAAATTGGCTGATTTACCTGAAGAAACACGATTTACAAATGAAGAAGTAACTCGAGACGATATTGCAGGAGTGGTTGCAAGATGGACGGGAATTCCGGTAACAAAAATGATGAAGAGTGACAAGGATCGTCTACTCAACTTAGAAGCGGAAATAGGAAAAGGATTAATTGGCCAACATGAAGCCGTAGTTGCAGTTTCTGATGCCATTAGAAGAAGTCGAGCTGGCCTTGGAGATCCTAACCGACCGATAGGTTCATTTATTTTTCTTGGTCCTACAGGAGTTGGTAAAACAGAGCTTGCTAAAATCTTAGCAGAGGTTTTATTTGATGATAAAAATGCCATTACTAGAATTGATATGAGTGAATATCAAGAGAAACATTCTGTAAGTAGGCTTGTCGGAGCGCCTCCAGGATATGTAGGATATGATGAAGGAGGACAGTTGACAGAAGCAGTAAGAAGAAGACCTTATTCTATTGTTTTATTGGATGAGATTGAAAAAGCACACCCTGATACCTTTAATATCTTATTGCAAGTTTTAGATGATGGCCGATTGACCGATAATAAAGGCCGAGAAGCTAACTTTAAAAACACCATCATTATCATGACCTCTAATATGGGCGCAGAAACCATATTGGAAAACTTTGAAGATCTTGATGCACTGGGTGATGCTCATAAAGCAGATATTATTGAAACGACTAGGTTGGAAGTATTTGATTTATTGAAAGAACAACTTCGTCCAGAGTTTTTAAATAGGATTGACGATAAGATAATGTTCTTGCCGTTGAGTAAAGAAGAGATTAAGAAAATCGGAAAACTACTTTTGCGAAAGCTAACAAAGAATCTCGGCAAACAAGAAATGAGTTTAGAACTTACGGATTCTGCGTTAGATCTTTTAGCTGATCTAGGTTATGAACCACAGTTTGGGGCAAGACCTTTAAAAAGAGTAATTCAGAACGAGTTGATAAATCCAATATCAAAAGAGTTACTTGCGGGAGTATTTGGTCCTGGTGATAAAATTTATGTTGGAACAGATGCCAAGGGATTTACATTTTCTGAAACACCTTCAGATTCGAAGCAAAAACCTAAGGTTGAGAAAAAGAAAACCAAAAAGAAAGATTCTGTCGATGAATTGAAAAAAGCGACCGACGATTTAAATGATGCCATCGACGACGTAAAAAAGGATAAGTAGCCTGACGTCGTTAATATATTGTTAAAGCGAATTACTGAATGTAACTAGCTGAGTTTCATTGCGTTTTAAGTAGCAAATCAGCGAGAGTAATGAAACAGATATTATCATTAATTACATCAGGAGTTATCGGTGGGTTAATCGCCTTTGGAGCCTTTTCTTATACCTCAGGGGATCAAGATGTAAAACAGATTAAGGTTAATGAATCTCCTCGTGCAGTGTTTACCTCTAATGCAAATGCACCATTTAATTTTGTAGATGCGGCAGCAATTGCTAATCCGGCTGTAGTTCATATCACAGCTGAAGAGAGTGATCAATTAGCAAACCAAAGATACAATCAACAAAGAAGAAATAATCCAAGAGATCTATTTGGTTTTGATCTGGGTGATTTACTTGGAGGAAACTTCTTTGGACCAAAACAAGGAACTGGTTCAGGAGTTATCTATTCAGAAAATGGATATATAATTACCAATAATCATGTAGTTGGTTTTGCAGATAAAATAAAAGTTGCCTTAACCGATGGTAGAGAATTTAATGCAGTAAAAGTAGGAACAGACCCAAGTAGTGATTTAGCCCTTCTGAAAATAGAAGGATCAGATCTACCAACAATTCCAATTGGTAATTCTGATGAGTTAAAAATTGGAGAATGGGTATTGGCTGTTGGTAATCCATTCAGTTATCTCACTTCTACAGTTACCGCCGGAATAGTTAGTGCAAAAGGAAGAGACCTTGATATAATTGACGGTCAAAAAACGATTGAAGAATTTATTCAGACAGATGCTGCGGTTAATCCAGGTAATAGTGGAGGAGCATTGGTTGATAAAGATGGAAGGTTAATAGGGATTAATACTGCCATTGCAACTCCGACAGGTGTCTATGCCGGTTACTCATTTGCCATTCCAATTAATCTTGCAATAAAGATTATTGAAGACATAAAAGTGAATGGAAATATATCAAGAGCCAATTTAGGAATAGAAGGATATGACGTTGATGAGCTATTAGTCGAGCAAGAAGGATTGAACACTGACAAGGGATTCTTTGTTGTAAAAGTAGTTGATGGAAGTGGGGCTCAATATTCAGGCGTGTTACCAAAAGATGTTGTAACTGAAGTAAATTCCAAAACGGTGTATTCGATAGAAGATATCAAGGATGAGATGAAATTCTCAAAAGTAGGAGATACTGTCCGCCTGACGATATTAAGAGATGGAGAAAAGATGACAATTCCTGTAAAATTAAGGAAGAGTTTATAACAAAAAACACCTAACTGGTGTTTCTTAAATAAAAGTTGGTTTTTCGTTTTGTTTTGATGTAGTCCGTCGCTCTCCGCGGCGGGCTTTTTTTATTTTTACATCAATGATAAAAACAGTTCAAGCCAAGTTTGTAGAAAAGTTTAAAGGTGAACCTGATTTCATATCAAGAGCACCTGGGAGAATAAACTTGATTGGTGAACATACGGATTATAATCAAGGCTTTGTTTTTCCTGCCGCAATCAATGCACACATATATCTAGCTTTTAAGGCTGTACCTGATTTAAGCCACTCCCATGTAGTAGTCCATGATCTTAATGATGAATCGTCCATAGATTTTTCAAGCATTAAGAGAACAGATAAGACCTGGTTGAATTACCTTCTAGGGATTTTAGATCAGTTTTTGAAGAAGAAGCCAAGTCTTTTAAACTTCCAATGCCTGGTTATGGGCGACCTGCCTATTGGAGCTGGTATGAGTTCCTCTTCTGCATTAGATATTGGGTTTGCTCTTGGTATTGATAGGATGAATCTTGTAGGTCTAGAAAAAATGGAACTTGCCCTTTTAAGCCAGAAGGCCAATCATGAATTTCAAGGCGTTAAAGGAGGCATCATGGATCAATACGCCATCCTTTTTGGTCAGAGTGAAAAGGCATTGCTTTTGGATTGTCAATCTCTAGAGGCAAGTTTATATCCTTGTTACCTTTCAGATTATGAGTGGATATTGATTAATTCCATGGTTACACACGACAATAGTGAGACGGCATACAATCAGCGTGTTGAAGAATGCGCTTCCGTTGTCGCAAAAGTAAGTTCACATCTAAATAAAGATATTAGTTCCTTAAGAGACCTATCTATGAGTGACTTATCACAGTCAAAAAATCTTTTAACACAAGAGGAATATTTACGAGCTCACTTTGTTTTAAGTGAGAATTTAAGAGTGCATCAATTTGCCCTCGCTTTAGAATCCAATCAAATGGATGTTATGGGTAGCTTGTTATACGAAAGTCATTATGGCTTGCAAAACGAGTATATGGTGAGCTGTACAGAACTTGATTTGTTAGTACAATTGGCAAAAACTGAAAGTAGTTTTCTTGGATCTAGAATGATGGGCGGTGGATTTGGTGGTTGTATTTTAAGTTTGGTTGAAAAAAACTCTAAGGAAAGTGTTGACAGAGTTTGTGCTCAATATGAAAAAAGTACAAAATTAAGTCCTGAAACTTACCATGTAGAAATAACAGACGGAGCAATTATTCTTTGATTCAGTTATTTAATAAATTCAAGAAAAATAATAAAAATGCGATATGCCTTTTTGATTGGTTTAATATTCACTGTTGCTATTCAATCATGTGATTCTACTAAAACATATGTACAAAAAGAACCTCCTTCAGATTGGTTTTTTCAGCAACGCGCCTTTCCATATGGGAAAATAAATAAAAAGGCTTATGTCAAAGCGGTAAAAGAACGTCAGAAACTTTTGTCTGAATCTAGAATGTTTGATAAGGAATGGAACTTTGTGGGTCCTACAAATATCGGTGGAAGAATTACAGACATTGAAATGTGGCTTGATGATCAAAACACTATTTTGGCTGGATCTGCCTCAGGAGGGATTTTTCGTTCCTTAGATCAAGGAGTAACTTGGGAACCGATATTTGATGATCAACCAAGTCTTTCCATTGGTGATATAGACATATCAAAAAGTAATCCAGATCATGTTTATGTAGGTACTGGTGAAGCGAATAGTGGAGGTGGCTCACTAGCTTATGATGGCTTGGGTGTCTTTAAGTCAATTGATCGAGGAAACTCTTGGGAACATATAGGTCTTGATGAAGTAGGAAGCATTGGTAAAGTGGCAGTTGACCCCAGTGATGAGAACAAAGTTTTCGTCGCAGCGATGGGTAGACTGTTTGGTCAAAATGAAGAGCGCGGAATATACCGGACCATAGATGGAGGAAATTCTTGGGAGCAAGTACTTTTTGTTTCAGACTCAACAGGAGGCATTGACCTAGCCATTCACCCTGATAACTCTGACATTATTTTTGCAGCCATGTGGGAGCGTAGTAGAAGAACTAATAACATTGTTTATGGTGGAGAAACGAGTGGCATTTATCGAAGTATGGACGGTGGTGACAACTGGGAACTATTGGGAGGAGGTCTGCCTACCTTAGCTGTTTCAAAAGGAAGAATGGCTCTAGCAATTGCTCCTAGTAATCCGAATAAAATATATGCTTTTGTTGCAGACCAAATAGGATTTACGGAAGGGGTGTATGTGTCAGAAGATCTAGGTGAAACATGGGCATCAATTCCAATAACAGGAATTGATGGTGTAAGTTTTCAATGGTGGTTTAGTAAATTATTTGTGCATCCTGAGAATGAAGAAGATGTTTATTTAGCAAGTTTAAATATGCGTCGATTTAATCCAGTTTCACAGAACTGGGACCAAATTTTTGAATTTGTACATGTGGATCATCATGCATTATTTATCCACCCTGAAAATCCTAATTTAATAATTAATGGAAATGATGGTGGCATTTACGTGAGCCAAGATGGTGGCTTAACCAATGAGAAATCAAATGGATTACCAAACAATCAATTCTATGCCTGTGAAATAGATCCAAATAATACCGAGAGAATTTATGGAGGAATGCAAGACAACGGTACTGCTGCAAATTGGAGTGGAGCAGTGGTGTCTTGGTTTAATATATTGGGGGGAGATGGTTTTCGATCCGTTGTTGAACCTGGCAATAGTGAAATCGTATATTGTGAGTTTCAAAATGGGAATGTCTTTAGAGTTGATCTTTCTACTTCTAATTATTTCAGCTTTCAATTTAGTGAGGAGGATCGATTTAATTGGAATACACCAATTGCTATAGATTATAATAACCCAGCTACAATTTATGTAGGGTCACAGAGAATATTGAGATCAATGGATAGAGGAGAAACTGTAGTACCGATAAGTCCAGACTTAACAGATGGTCCTTATGATGGGAACAGAACTTTTGGGACCGTAACAACTGTTGAAGTATCAAGAGCTAATTCAAATATTGTTTATGCAGGGACTGACGATGGTCATGTCTGGAATACTTTGGATGGTGGAAATAATTGGCTACAAGTTGACCCGGGAATGACAACTAACAGGTGGACAACTTCAGTGTTACCTGATCCAGTAGATGATCAGATTGCTTATGCAACTTTCTCAGGATTCAGATACGATAGCAATGATGGGCATGTCTATAAAACAGAAGATCAAGGACAAAGCTGGGTTGACATAACGGGTAATTTACCAGACATTCCTGTAAATGATATTCAAGTTGATTTAAATGATAATTCTTTACTTTATGTTGCTACAGACATAGGTGTATTTTATACAAACAACAATGGATCGAACTGGGAGATTTTAGGAAGGGGCTTACCAAATGTTCCTGTGACTGATATTGATCTTGAAAGAGATGGAAAACTATTGGCAGCAACTTATGGGAGATCGTTGTATTATTATAATGTTCCTGAAGTAACTAGTACCGAAGATTTAAATGTTTCATTAAACCTTAAACTTAGTCCTAATCCTGTGTCCGATAGATTGAGTTTAACCTTTGAAGAACAGATTGATTATAGATCGATTTCAATATTTGCCTTGAGCGGTCAAAAAATGATTGAAATAAGCGACAAATCTAATAACGTTGATGTCTCAGATTTAGCGAATGGTGTTTACTTTATCAAAGTAATAGATGCAGGTGGTATTGAAATTGCTCAAGGTAAATTTGTCAAACAATAATTCTTCTTTCATCGCTACGTAGCGGACTATTTTTTTCGAAGTATAGAAAATAGATGGTCACTGTCAAAGAAATGATGAGGTATAGAATCATTAAATTGGTAGCACCAGGAACGAAAGTCTCTAGTCCAAACCAACTATTAAGATTCCAGAGTAAGAAACTAGCGATGCCTAGTTTTAAAAACTCAAAAATGATTGCAAGAACACTTCGATCCATCAAACTTCCATAGGCGAAAATCGAACTGAAAAGAAAACAGGTATATAATAGAATGTAACTGAAGTCATAACTAGCGATGGACTTGAATAAGTAAAGGGCTAAGAGCATATGGAAAAGTACCTGAAAGGTAACCCAGATTAAAAGAGGATAACTTTGCGGTGTATCATATTTTTTAAAATCATAAACATCTGTTATGCTATACTCCGGATGAGTCGCATCCAAACCTTCTGGTCTCCACCCAGTAGGCATAAACCAAATTCTAATTTTATCTAGCCAACTTTTAGTATGCCAAGCATCTTTGATAAGCAACCAGAGGTGTTTAAAATTTATCACGATTGGGTTCCAAGTATTGACTGGACGCTTTACACCAAAGACTGCGGGAACCTCTTTAAGTTCTTCTTGAAAAGTTCCAAAAAGACGATCCCAAAAAATAAATATTTGTGAGTAGTTCTTATCTATGTATTGATCATTAATGGCATGATGTACTCTATGATGTGATGGAGTTACTAATATATACTCAAGAGGTCCGAGCTTATCTATAAGTCTTGTGTGGTACCAAAATTGTGCAAATAAGTGAAGCGGCGCAACAGTCGCTACAACGATGGTAGGAACTCCAATAATAGCTACTGGAAGATAAAATATAGTGAACAGTGCAATCACATTTGATACAGGCTGTCTCAAAGCGCAAGCCAGATTAAATTCTTCACTGCTATGATGGATAATATGTCGATTCCAAAAAAGATTAATGACATGTTCCAATCGATGGGACCAGTATCCAGCGAAGTCTTTACCAATAAAGGCTACTACAAACATCCAAACTTTTGATTCAATATCGAAAATTGCTAAATGTTCAACAAGCCACCCATAGCTGATAATTACAATGGTCAATCCCATGACATCTTTAATGACATTCGTCAGTCCGGAGCTCAAACTAGTGATGGTATCATAGCCTCTATATACTGGTTTTTTCATTAGGATTGAGGCTACATATTCGATTCCAATCAAGATTAAAAACCCAGGAATTGCAAACATTAAGACTTGTACATACGCTTCCATTTTTTAAAGATAATCGGTTTTCAATTATTATCAGTTACAATGCTTTTTATCTTCGCAATTATAAATACTAAAATGTCAGATAAAAAGAAAGTACTTGTACTTACAGGAGGTGGAGATTGTCCAGGTTTAAATGCGGTGATTCGAGGGATTTACAAGGCCATTAAGTATGATGGTAATTATGAGCTATGGGGTAGTATTGAAGCCTTTAATGGTGTTCTTTCTGAACCGATGGACATCGTAAAACTCGATGATGATCTAACCCGAGGAATACATGTCAAGGGAGGGACGATTATAAAAACAACCAATCGTGGAAACCCATTCGATTATCCGGTACAATCTGAAGATGGAACTTGGACCACAATTAATAGAAGTGATGAATTAGTTGAGAAGATTAAAAGTTTGGGATTTGAAGCTGTTATCAATATTGGAGGGGATGGGAGCCAGAAGATTTCTCAACATCTTTTTGAAAAGGGCGTTCCTATGATTGGAGTTCCTAAGACGATTGATAATGATCTTTCTGCAACTGACGTGACTTTTGGATTTAGCACTGCTGTGCAAATTGCTACGAACCTTTTTGATAAATTAGTTACAACAGCGGAAAGTCATCGTCGGGTGATGATCATGGAAGTTATGGGTAGAGATGCTGGTTGGATTGCGTTACATACAGCGATTGCTGGTGGTGCAGAAATATGTTTGATCCCAGAAATACCATTTAATTTAGATCAAATTCTGAAGAGCATTGAAAAGCGATATGTTACGGGAAAGGGATTTGTAAATATTGTAATTGCGGAAGGAGCCAAAGAGGCGGAAGGAGAAGTGGTTGGAAGTAAGTCAATCGATGCTGGAGATGCACATGTGAAGCTTGGAGGAGTTGGTAATTATCTGCGTGCGAGGATAGAAGAAAGACAAAATTTTGCACAAGTGCGAACAACAATATTAGGACATGTGCAGCGTGGAGGAACGCCGATAGCATTTGATCGTATACTGGCGACGAGTATGGGAGTGAAGGCTTTTGATATGGTTAAAGAAAAACAATTTGGGAAGATGGTGGCCTACAAAAACCATCGTTTAGAAACGGTGACATTGAAAGAAGCAACGAACACCTATAATGTGATTAGTCTTGACCATTATCTAGTTGAAACAGCTCGTAAAATGGGCGTCTCTTTTGGAAATTAATTCACTGTTCGTTTAACCGAAAACCAACACCATGAATATTTTCCAAGTTAACGGAAGTGTCGGATTTTAAATATTTGCGTAAGCGGCTAATAAAAACA
This sequence comes from Saprospiraceae bacterium, assembly GCA_020627785.1. GTDB lineage: Bacteria > Bacteroidota > Bacteroidia > Chitinophagales > Saprospiraceae > JAHDBF01. The sequence continues at coordinate 38,309 of JAHDGF010000002.1, read as the reverse complement.
TCCATACTTCTACCCATGAAGTAATCATTTTCACCCCATAGTCTTTCTAGTATCATAGACCTTTTGACAATTTGGTTTTTTTGTTCGATCAATAATTGTAATAGGTCTGCTTCTTTTTGTGTCAATTTTTTTTGTTCATCACCGCCTTTTAGTAGAAGATTGGCTGGCTCTAATGTGAATTTTCCTATGGCGTAATTTTCATAAATTTCACTCGTCGAAGAAATGTATTTTCTTTTGAGAAAGATTTCGATTTTTAGAATTAGTTCTTCAATACTGAACGGTTTGGTAATGTAGTCATCGGCCCCAATCTGCAGGCCAGAAATTCTATCTTCTTTTAAAGACTTAGCGGTGAGAAAAAGTAATGGAATTTCTTTGTTCCGACTTCTAATTTCTTTGGCTAGAGTAAAGCCATCCATCTCCGGCAACATAACATCTAATAGGCACAGGTCAAATCCGCCTTCTCTAAAAGCCTTCAGTGCAGACTTTCCATCTAAACAATGATGAACTTCAAATTGATTGAGTTCAAGATTATCTTTTGTTACAAAACTCAATACTTCATCATCTTCTACATATAGAATTTTTGCTTTAGATTTCATATCAATTTTGTTTTGGAATAATGATTTTAAATCGTGTACCTTTTCCTTTTTCCGAGTTTACTGAAATATTCCATCCGTGCCCCTCTGTTATGTTTTTTACATAAAATAGACCTAACCCAAACCCTTTAACGTCATGTAGATTTCCCGTGGGTATTCGATAGAATTTTTCAAATATCTTTTTCTGCATTTCTTTTCTTATCCCAATTCCATTGTCTGCAATGCTAAGTAGGAAGCTATTTTCATCTCTTTGGTTAAGCCCGATCGTTAGTTCTGGAACATTGGTGTTGTACTTTATTCCATTGTCAATCATTGTACTTATAATATTGTTTAAATGCAACTCATCAGCTTTTATATAAGCTTCAGATAATTGGGTTTCAAACTTTATAGAAGCAGAGCTTTTGGAAAGTAGGAGCTTTTCGTTGTTGACGATAGAGTTTAATTTTTCAACTAAATCAATCTTAGATTTTTTCAGCTCAAACTGGTCCTTTTCAAGTCTTGCAATGTTCAATACTTTTTCTACTTGATTATTTAGACGTTCGTTTTGTTCACGGATAATATTGGCATATTTAACCAATCGTTCATTGGATTGAATGCTCTTTTCGTTATGAATATATTCTGAAGCAATTTTAATTGATGAGATGGGAGTTTTGAACTCATGGGTCATGTTATTGATGAAGTCTTTTTGCAATTCTGTCAATTGTTTTTGTCTTAAGATAACCCACATGGCGTATGCAAAAAAGGCAATAGCTAGCAGTGCGATGATACTGAACAAAATAGACTGTCTCATACTGTCTGCGATGAAACTTCCTCTTTCAGGAAATTTAACCACGAAGTAGTAAATCAAATCATTGAATTTTGGAAGATTTTGACTTCGGACAAACTCTTTAGAATCCTCATCAATGTTGCAGACATTTCCATAGACCAGTTGATCAGAGCTACAATCGTAAACAGCGTATTCGAAAACGGTATTCAATGAAGCTTTTTCAAATTCTTGAAAAAGATAGTCTTCAAGAATGTTGGCATCTATGCTACTATTGACATTTACCGAATAATAATTCGATGACCTTTGAATGATTAAGTTTGTTTTAGGTAGTTCAGATTCATTGTACAATGAGATGGCTTCAGCCACCTTCCTTAGTGCAATTGTAGCAGTTTGATGAAAATCTTCTTCTTGGATATCAAGAGTTCTAGAGACCCAATATCCTTGGATAAATATGATGCCAGCAATTGCCAGACTTCCTAATATTATAATTGTTCTTATGGTACGGGAAGGCACAGTCGATATTAATGTCTAATAAAGTTAGGCCATAATTTCATAGCATGAAATTCTATTGCTTTTAAATAACAAGCCATTAACAGCTGAAGTAAGGTCTATTAACAAGCCTTTTTGCTGAAAGATTTTGGTAATTTTGAATTGTGCGTCGACAAATATTACATCTGATACTATTCTCCTTGCTGTGCCTCAATCTAGTCCAGGGGCAAAGTATATTTGATGTGTACCGGGATTCAAGTGAAGTATTAGAAGTTAAAACTCTTCCACAACAGCAGAGTATTAATGATGTGATTTTAGATGACCTAGAAAATCCTTTTGAGGTAAGTCATATTCCGATTAGAAAAAATCAAGAAATTAAGTCTGTAACGAAGAAATCAAGGACTTCTAGAATTTCTACTCCGACAACTAATAATGCGATCTCTCCATTGAGTATTATTTTGATATCAGCGCTTGGTTTAGGAATCATTCTTTTTAATTCCAGGAGTATGATTCAGGATCTTATACAGTCCTTGACTAATAGTAATTACATGCAATCCTATCGGATGAAAGTGTTTTCTAGCTTTTTACCCCACTCTTTAGGGTTGTATATTATATTTATTTTGAATTTATCCTTGTTTATAGTTTTATCCTACAAATCTCTAAGTGTAGCAAAAACGACCCTACCGCTATTATACATTTTAATGTCAATTCCGGTTATTTATTTAATAAGGCACCTTATGCTTTATTTAATGGGTTGGGTATATGAGTTGGAATATGAAGCGGGGTCATTTTCATTCATTATAGCATCGATTAACTTCATTTTGGGTCTTATATTGATACCTATAAATCTATTTGTAGCCTTTTCACCTCCTGAATTAGGCAAAATTTTTGTGTTCATTGGAATATTATTAATCGCCTTAGCTGTCGGTTATCGTTACTTTCGGGGCTTTTTGATTGCAAGTAGATACGTAATAGGCTCTACTTTTCAGTTTTTTCTTTATTTTTGCACCTTCGAAATTGCACCTGTATTGATAATCCTGAACTATCTAGGTGTTATTTAACTAGATACGGGGCTAAATAGTAACATTTTTATATGGCTAGTGAAGCAAAGACTTCGAGCAAGGATAATTACCTAAAAGTTAAAACGATACTCGTTTCGCAGCCGAAGCCTGAGCGTTCTCCGTATTATCACCTTGAACAAAAATGGGATGTAAAGATAGATTGGCGACAATTTATTCATGTTGAACCTGTTACTGAAAAAGAATTCAGAAAGAATAGGCTTAGACCTGATGACTATACAGCCATCATATTTACAAGTAAGCTTTCTATTGAACATTTCTTTAGATTATGTGAAGAAATGAGAATAAAGATGTCAATGCAGACTAAATATTTCTGTTTGACGGAAGCAATTGCTAATTATCTTCAAAAGTTCATCATTTACAGAAAGCGGAAGGTTTTTGTCGGTAAAAGGAAAATCGTAGATCTTAATAGTTCATTTGTAAAGCATAGCGGTGAAAAATTTCTTTTGCCTTGTTCTAATTTGGGAGCCAAAGAAGTAGTTTCTTATCTCAAAGAAAATGAATTGGATTTTCAAGAAGCGATGATGTATCGTACGGTGGCTAGCGATCTTTCTGATCTTAGTGATGTCACTTATGACGTACTTATCTTTTTTAGTCCATTAGGGATAGAGTCCTTGTATGAGAATTTTCCAGACTTTAAGCAGAATAACACTCGGCTCGCCATCTTTGGAAATTCAACAAAGAAAGCAGTTGAAGAAAAAGGTTTAACGACTAATATCTTGGCACCGACTCCCGAGACGCCATCTATGTCCATGGCCTTAGAGGCATATTTAAAAAAATCAAACAAATAAGGAGCTGACGACTGATATTGAGCAACTTAAAAACCAGCTATTTGAATTGCTCAAAAGTGACTTGCCAGGATGGGAAGCACAACGAAGTTTAAGTCCTGGATACAACCCAAAATATAGGCAACCAAAACCTGGTTTTAAAGAAGCCTCAGTAGTTGGAATTATATCTCCAATTAATGATAAACTACACCTTACATTTATCAAAAGGGCCTCTCATTACAAAGACGATAAACATAAGGGGCAAATCAGTTTTCCTGGTGGGAAAATAGAAGGGAATGAGACCCGAATAGAGGCTGCATATCGTGAAGTACAAGAAGAAATTGGAATCTCTGAGAACGATATAGAAATAATAGGTGAACTTACTTCTTTATATGTTTTTGTGAGTGATTTTATGATCTATCCATTCTTGGCAATATCCAAAAGTGAAATGCAATTTGTTCCAGATCCACTAGAAGTAGAAGACGTCATAAATTGGCCCATAGAAAAACTTTTAAAAGGGCCTTTTATTAAGGATATTACAATCAGAGGAACTACGATTAAAGATGTCCCTTATTACCCATTAAACGAAGAAGTGCTCTGGGGCGCAACTTCCATGGTAACGGCAGAAATTCTAGCGCTGTGTGAAAAAGTAAAACCTTAAAGTATTCCTATTTGGTCTTCAGTTATGTGAATGGTCCTTAGTTCTTCTGCACGATCTGAAATATCACCACTTGCATTTTCTAATCGTAAAACACCTCTTGGGCATACAGCAGAACAAACACCACATCCAACACAAGAAGAACGGACGATGTCTTGACCCCTTTGAGCATAATGTCTCACATCAATTCCCATCTCACAATAGGTAGAGCAGTTACCACACGAAATACATTGACCACCATTGGTCGTAATTCTGAATCTTGATTTATATTTTTGAACTAAGCCAAGATATGCAGCTAACGGACATCCAAATCGGCACCAAGTACGATTACCCATCAAAGGATAAAATCCTGTTCCAACGATTCCAGAGAATCCAGCTCCTATGATAAAACCATACCAGGTTCTTATATTATTACTGTCGAAAAATAATACTCTTGAATTACCCGTAAAAAAGTGATAGAGAACCATTGCTGTCATAATAATTGCGAAAGCTAAAACTCCATGAATAATCCATCGTTCGAACTTCCAGGCGCGAACACTCTTATCGGATAATTGTCTAAACGGATCCCCCATTGTTTCAGCTAATCCACCACATCCGCAGACCCAAGAACAATACCATCGTTTTCCAAAAAAGTAAGTGATGATTGGGACTCCTAAAATGATGAGGATTATTCCCCAAACAAGCATAAAGATTCCTAGACCACCCGATTCTATTAAACTGTTAATATTCCAATCAAAAAAGAAGGTATAGTTTAAAGGCCAAATATTTTTAAAATCAAAATAAGGGTAATTCAGTCTAACTAAAATCTCAGGTAATATGAAGGCAAAAGCTGTTTGAAAGAAAATTACAGAACAGGTTCGTACAATTTGGTATTTGTTGTGACGATATTTGGAAATCATCCGAATGCCCATAACGAATACAATGATTGTATATAGTAAGCCATACAAGAACCATTGTGAGGCTTCATTTCCACTTAATGAAAGACTGATAGGGTCAACCATTGTAATCCAATTGGTAAGGTATTCTGAATTCCAGTAAAGAATAACGTAGAACACAATCATATAGATACCGGCAAATATCCCTAACCAACCTGTAAATTCGCTAGAAGCTGATCTAGCAGGTTGTAGATTTTTTTCTTTTTGATAATTAAAAACTAGGAATAAAATTATTCCAATAACTATTGCAGTAACAAGCGGCCAGAAGTAGTTTCCACCCATATATTTAAACCCATAGATCAAAGTCCCTATGATTGTAAAAACGAGAAGGAACAGTCTTTGACCAAACTTCAAACCACGTGTAAGTGAAGAGTGATAGATGCCATCATTTTTAATTCCTGGGGATTTGAAAAACTTTGGAATAATAAATAGAAACCCACCTAAGATTGCTAGACCAAATGTTAGTAAAAAAGCGGTTAGTGGATTTTTACTAACCCATCCATGACCAGAAGATTTGATGGTCGGAGTTAAAATATTTTTCACTTCCCAATCTCCAATCTTATACTCCCATTCCGAAACATCCGAAGGAGGATTTTCATTGTATTGATTTTGTAGATTTGTCTGTGCTGCTTTAATAACTTGCTTTACATCTTTGATAAAAGATATATTGTTATTGTAATTTTTATCTAGTACTCCTGCAGATTTAGCCTCTGCAATCAATGCCTTCTTATGAGTGTCAGAAGTAGTATATAGAGACTCTTCAGTAAGTTTGAAATCATTCCAACCTAGCAACCCAGTAAAGATAACAAGCGCAATGCAAAATAATGCGACACCTAATTTTTGTATTCCACTCATGATCTTAAGAATTTTAGAACTTGATCAAGTTTTCTTTTCTTTTTCAAGCTTAGATTTTTACCAGTATTTGAATTATAAATTTTCACCAAAGAACCTTCATATTGTTCATAAAATTCAGGATCAAAATTAGCTAAAGAAAGGTCTTGTAAAACTTGTTCTAGTTGGGTTTTTTCAGCAATCCATTTTTCACAAACTTCATGTCTAAAACGGATTCCCATGAGGTTAAATCCTATGACCTCATTTGTATTTTCATCATAGACAATTCGGATACTTTTTTCACCATCCTCATGCTCCCAATATAAAGACTTATGTTCAGCTAAGGGCTTCGATAAAACGGTTCCATATACTTGATATTCTATATCTAAAAATTTAGCAGAATTAAACCAGATGCCTGGATCATATTTTGTTTTGCTTCCGCAAATATTGTGTGCGACTGTTTCACCCATCATTCTGCCAGTGTACCAAATGGCTTCAACAGGTCTTCTACCAGGAGATGGATTTTTCATTTCAGCACAGTCACCAATTGCGTATACATCCTTGATGTTGGTCTGTAAATACTCATTAACGAGAATGCCTCTGTTGGTTTCGATTTCTGTATCTTTTAACCAGCCAATATTTGGACTCACGCCAGCAGTAAGTCCTACAAATCCACAGTCAATTTTTTCACCAGTTTCTTTTACTGTGACAGCATGAGCTGTACCAGTACCATCATCAATTATTTCCCCTAAGTTTTTTTCTAATCTGAGATCAATGTGATGTTTTTTGATGTGTCTACTTATCATTTGGGACTCCTCAGAAGGTAGTGCATTGTCCCAATAACTTTTTTCTCTAACAAGCATGGTTACTGGAATATTTCTGCTGCGAAACATCTCTGCCATTTCAATCCCAATAAGTCCTCCTCCTGCAATGACTGCCCGATTTAATCCTGAGCTATATTGTTCCATTCTTTCAAGATCTTGGAGATGATACAGCCCACCTACTGCTTTTAAGTCCTGTCCAGGCCATCCAAATTTATTGGATTTTGAACCAAGGGCTAAAATTAATCGATCATAAGTAATCTCTGTTCCATCAGAAGCCACGAGGCTCTTAGATTCAGATCGGATTTCCTTAATATGTTTCTTAACCAATTCAATTCGGTTCTTAGACCAGAAGTTCGGCTCATAAGGTTGCGTATCTACTTCCCTCATATGCCCCATGTAGATGTACATTAATGCGGTTCTACTATAGAAATAGTCTGATTCAGAAGAAATAACTGTGATTTTATGATCAGAAAGTTTCCGAATCCACCGAGCTGCGGTAATTCCGCTTATTCCGTTACCAATGATGATTATATTCAAGAGAGGAATTTTATATGTTAAATCTATATTAGTCTACATTCTTTTAATGTCTTAACTAGGACCAAAATTCAAATAATGTAATCACTAAGGTGGCAATTATTTTTTATCTTGAGAAAATATTCCTAAAACCTATTAAATCAAATTAAATAAAATACACTTATGAAGAGAATTTTACTTTTAATGGTAGTGAGCTTAAGTTTTGCTTCACTATCATTTGCACAAATTTATACTCAAGACTTTGAAGGAATGTTCCCTGACGGTTGGACTGCAGAAGGCGAATGGAATTGGGGAAATGAAGCAGCCAATAGCAGCCAATTCTTTACTTTTACAGAAAGTGATGGTACTTTTATGGCCGTGAATGATGATGCATTGGGTCAAGGTGTTGACGGAAGTGGTTCCTTATATTCAGACATGATTGATTTAACTGCTGAAGAACCAGGAAACTATTTACTTAGCTTAGATTATTTCTTTTTAAATGGAGATTATCAAGATGCGGATGAAACATTGAAGATACTTATTAGTGATGATGGTGGTAGTACTTGGACAGAAATATTCAATGCTGAATCAACATTAAATGATGCTGAAACTGCCATCCTTTGGAATAGAGCTAATTTAGTTTTAGAAGAAGCTGGAGGAAACATGCTTCAATTACAATTTGAATATAGAGATGGTGGACAATGGAATTACGGTGCTGGTATTGACAATGTTTCAATTAGCGGAATTAGAAATTATGATGCAACAGTGAACGGAATTACTGTCGCTCGCTATACTGATATTGATGATGCCTCTAGCGGAGCTACACTAAGTGTTTCAAACATTGGAACTGCGACTATTGAAACTATGATGTTAGATGTAACAATCAATGGTGAGGCATCTACGACAGAAGTAACAGGCTTATCTGTTGCACAGTTTGAAACGGTTCAAGTTTCTTTGGAGGATATTGGGATTACTGATCCAATTCAATATGTTATGGATATTTCAGTTTCATCTATAAATGGTGAGGCCGATGAAAATATGAGTGATAATGCTACTTCTACATTATTCTTTGGAGTTGCTGATTCACCAAAAAGAAATACGGTTGCTGAGGAAGCAACAGGTACTTGGTGTGTATGGTGCCCGAGAGGAGCTGTTTTCATGGAATTCATGAAAGAAAACTATCCTGATGATTTCGTTGGAATTGCTGTTCATAACAATGATCCAATGGCTGTAACTGAATATGATGCGGGTTTAACCTCTGTGCCTGGATTTTTAGGCTTTCCTTCAGTTCCTATGGACAGAGTAGCTGTGATTGATCCATCAGAATTAGAAGCTTTCCATTTAGCAAATACTTCTAGGACTTCTCCTGCTTCTGTTGATTTTGAATATGAGTATGATGAAACATCTAGACTGGTAACGGTTAATGCAACTGTTACAGCTCATACTTCGTTGAGAGATGTTCACAGATTGGCTTTAGTTGTAACTGAAGATGAAGTTTCTTCAACAGACGCTGGATATGCTCAAGCAAATGCTTATGCCGGAGGAGGACAAGGAGCTATGGGTGGTTATGAAAACCTACCTGATCCAGTACCTGCTTCGCAAATGATTTACGAAGATGTTGCAAGAGCAATTGTTGGAGGATTTACAGGGAGAGAGGGTTCTGTTTCTGATACTGAATTTGGAGGTACTTCAACTTATACTTTTCAATATATCATGCCAGCCAATGTAGATGATAAGCATGTATCTTTATCAGTACTTGCAATTGATAGTGAAACACAAGAGACATTAAATGCTGTTAAAAAGAAAATGGAGTTTGTTTCAAGTGTAACTGATGTTCCAACTGAAATTAACGAAATTTCAATTTATCCAAACCCTGCAACAAGTGAAGCATTCTTAAATCTTGATCTAAATGAGTCAAGTGATGTAAGAATTGCTCTTGTAAATACAATGGGTCAGATAGTTGCACAAAACACTCATTACTCAGTAAATGGTAATCAAATGTTCCCAATCGTAAGAAATGACCTGCCTTCAGGTACTTACATGGTACAAGTTGCTATTAACGATAAAGTAGTATCTAAGAGAGTTACTTTTGTAGACTAATAATTTTAAGATATATAAGAAAAGGCTGTACCGACAGGGTGCAGCCTTTTTTTTATACCTATTTTTAAAGTATGAAATTTCTTTATTTAGGCGTATTATTATTTTTTGCCTATCGATTGTTCTTAAAACCTAAGATTGATGGGCCTAAATCCAATTCAAATATTGGAGAAGAAACTACTGAATTTTCAGAATACGAAGAAGTTGAATAAAGAACGCCCTCCCATTTCAAGTTTGGTCCGTTGGAAAGATCATCACTTCTTGGTGATGGACAAACCAGCGGGAATGCCTGTTCAAGAAGATCAAACTGGTGACATGTCACTTTGGAGGTTAGGCAAAATTTATTCAAAAATTAAAATCCATGTGGCAACTCGACTGGATCGTCCTGTGAATGGGCTCGTGATTTTTTGTAAAAATCCAGAATCAATTAAGTATTTAGAAAGCTTAAAGGCTGCCAGTAAGTTTGAAAAGTATTATCTCGCCTTAGTCGAAGGAAAGGTGACACAAAATACCGGTTTAATTGAGTCCAATTTAAAACATGATAAACATTTGCGTAAAGCGATCATTGCAGAAACTGAAGATGATGATTATAAAAAAGCAAAACTAGAATTCGAGTTACTTCATCATTTGGATAATTACTCACTCCTACGAATAAAAATTGAAACAGGAAGATTCCATCAAATTCGTGCACAATTGGCAAATTTTGGTTTTCCTATTAAGGGCGATGTAAAATATGGAGCAAGGCGATCAAATGAGGATAAGAGCATATACCTTTGCTGTCACGAGATTAAATTTATGAATAAGGCTAAAAGTAAGCAGATACACTGTTTTGCTAAACTTCCAAGTAGTGATAACTTGTGGTCGTTAACGAAGGAAATATTAGATGGAAGAAAATAACAAACGTACAGATGTTAATGAATTGGGAGAGTTTGGGGTCATTGAACATTTGACCAGAAATTTTGCTCTTAATAACCCTGATTCAATTAAAGGAATTGGTGATGATGCTGCGGTCATAGACATTGGAGATGAGGCCTTGCTCATTTCTACAGATATGTTAGTAGAAGGAATACATTTTGACGCAGCTTATACACCTCTTAAACACTTAGGGTATAAATCAGTAGTTGTCAATGTTTCTGATATCTATGCTATGAATGCTATTCCAACGCAAATAACCTACTCTATTGCAATTTCTAATCGATATTCTGTTGAAGCATTAGATGACTTGTACGCTGGAGTATTGAAGGCTTGTGAAATGTATGGAGTAGATTTAGTGGGTGGTGATACAACATCAAGCCCTAAAGGATTGAGTATAAGTGTAACAGCTATCGGAAGAGCTAAAAAAGAACAAGTGGTTTATCGTTCTGGGGCTAAGCCGGGAGACCTTATATGTGTTACTGGATATTTGGGAGCGGCATATCTAGGCTTACAAATTTTAGAAAGAGAAAAGCAAATTTATCTAGAACATCCAACCGTACAACCAGACCTTGATAACGCAGCTTATCTAGTAGAAAGCATATTGAAACCAGAAGCTAGAAAAGATACCATTCAATATTTCCATAAGAATAACCTGAAGCCAACATCGATGATTGATATTTCCGATGGACTTGCTTCAGAGTTACATCATATTGCTAAACAATCAAATGTAGGATTGTTTATTGAAGAAGTAAATTTACCCATACACCAAGAGACCCAGTTAAAAGCAATTTCCTTCAATATTGATCCCTTAACCTGTGCATTGCATGGCGGAGAAGACTATGAATTACTTTTTACTGTGGATTCAAAGGATGTAGAAAAAGTAAAGTATATGCCTGATGTATATATCATCGGTGATATTGTAGAAAAGAAAGAAGGATTGAAACTACACAGCAGTGGCGGAAAAATTCATAACCTTACTGCTCAAGGTTGGAAACATTTTTAAACTGTTGAATAAATTTGCCGAAAGGCTGAAAGAATACAAGCATTGAAAGTTTCTAAGAAATATAAGCGAATTATTCAGTTAGAGTTAAATGAGATTTCTTATCCGATCATTGAACATCTTATTGAAAAAAATCGCCTACCAAATTTTAAAAAATTAGATAAGAACTGGCAATATCTCCAGACAGATAGTGAAGACGAGTATGATAAGATTGAGCCTTGGATTCAGTGGGTGACAGCGCATACTGGTAAATCGTTTGCTGAGCACGGGATTTTTAATTTGGGCGATGTACATAAACTCAAGCATACACAAATATGGGAAAGACTTTCTGAAGTTGGAATAGAGTCAGGAATAATCGGTAGTATGAACGCTGCAAAAAATACGGCCAAAGGAGGCATGTTTTTTCCAGACCCTTGGGCAATACATGCAGAAGCGTTCCCTGAGAAATTGAAACCATTATGGCAGTTGATTAGTAGCCGCGTACAATCACATGCAACATCAAAATTAGGAATTGGAGATCTCTTAAAAGGTGTCCGTTCCTGCTTACAATTTAACATTCCAATTTCTACTTATTTTTCTATTGCCAATCAAATATTGCAGCAAAAACTAGAACCCAAGGTTAAATGGAAATTAGCCATTGTGTTTGATCTTTTTCAAGCAGAATTGTTTAAGAATATACTTCGGAAAACAGAGTTTGGCTATTATACTTTATTTCTAAATGCCATTGCACATTATCAACATCACTACTGGAGGAATTATAGTAGAGAAGGTTTTAACCCTTCAATAAAGTATGATGATATTAGGCCGGATGATGACCCTATTTCTTATGGATATGGAGCCTATGATAAAATTTTAGGGGAAATAATTAATATAGTTAAAGATGATCCAGATACTTTAATCATCATCGCTTCAGGTCTTTCTCAGATTCCTTATACGGACAAAGAAGATCAAGGAGGAATGAATTATTATCGATTAAAAGATCATCAATCATTCGCAAATAATATAGGAATTGGTGCCGAACAAGGGTTTGAAGTTTTCCCGCTAATGAGTCGGGACTGGCAGATAAAGTATAAAAACGAAGAACAGAAAATAAAGGCTCTTAATGTATTAAAGTCATTAAATATTAGAGGAGAAAAATTATTTAATATTCGTGAGGATGTGGCTGAATATATATTTATTGAGACTGCCTATACAAAACAGGCCGAATCAAATGATAACATTACTTTAGAAGGAAAATCAATTTCTACTTTCTTAGATACATTTTCTAATATAGCCATCAAAAGCGGTCATCATACCGGCGTAGGAAATCTATGGTTATCTGGTAATGCGATGAGTAATTATTCAAGAGCGGCGCATGTACAATTATCAGATTTATATGATTTCACCTTTGATGCATTAAGCCCTTCATAGCTTAGGATAATTTTTCTTTAATCAAAGGTAGAACTTGCGAATATATTCTAGAATCACAAGCTATTATTTGCCCTGAATGAAGTTGATTGTTATTACCTGAAAAGTCAGATGAAATGCCTTTGGCTTCTTTTACAATTAAATCTCCTGCGGCTAAATCCCAAATATTGAGAAAGGATTCATAATAACAAGTTATTCTACCACAAGCGACATAACAAAGATCTAAGGCTGCGGATCCAAGTCTTCTAACACCCCTACTATTTTTTAACCAGTGATCAATGACATCAAAAAAGGCAGAGGCTTCATAATTATTGCGATAAGGGAATCCAGTTACAAAAATTGAATTAGCTAATTCAAGTTTATTTTTACTTTCGAGATTTATCTTTTGGCCATTCCTAAAAGCACCTTTTCCTTTAATTGCATGAAAGTATTCTTGCTTAGCATTATCGCTGACTACTCCTAAAATAATTTCTCCATTTAACTGAAGAGCGATGCTGGTTGAATAATGGGGAATACCAAACAAATAATTAGTGGTACCATCTAAAGGATCAATGATCCACATATACTCTTTGTTTTCAGTTTTTATGGTTTTTTCCTCTGTGATGTATCCAGCTTCAGGAATCAATTCACGCAGCGCTTGAACGATCTTTTCTTCTGATTTTTTGTCCACATAACTTACGAGACTGTTCAACTCTTTCTCTTCAATCTGCGTACTTTCTACATTATCAATTTCGTTTCTCATATATTCGCCCACGGTGGCGGTAATCTGAAGAACTTCTGTAACTAATTTCTCTAAATCCTGCATAGGACAAAAGAACGAAAACTTTTGATAACACATATTTTTAAACCGACCAATTAATCTAATACATGAACCTAATAGATAGATTGGTCTTGTTTTTTTTGGGGATTTATTTAATCTCAATGTTTTATAGCATGTATCTATTATCTATTGCGATGATATCATTGAGTGTACTCGCTATTTATAAATATTTACGAAAGGATCAAGAATATAAGCTTAGTGGTCTTTTTCCATTTACTGCTTTAGTTTTAGTATTTTTTGTCACAGTTATCTCTGGTGTAAATAGTGAAGATCTTACGCAATGGGTACGTCACCTTAGACTGAAACTTCCATTTTTAATTCTGCCGTTCAGTTTTTATATACACAAAGACATAATTGGGAATTACTTTTATCACATACTTTTGTTCTATATCTGTCTCACCTTGGTGAGTAGTTTTCCTGTGATGTATGATATGTTTTTCGAAAAGGACTTGGTTTATAATATCAAGATGGGAAAGGCTTTGAATACTCCTGTGGATCACATAAAGTATAGTTTGTTTGTGGCCTTTGCACTTCTTACGAGTTTGATATTATTAATTGAAAATAGGGTTTCTTCAGTTCTAAAAAGTAAGACCCTATTGCGAGTATCTGCTGTTTCTTTATTTGTAGTATTACATTTATTGGCAGTGCGGAGTGGATTGGTAGTTTTTTATTTGACAGCCTTCTTTTTGCTTTTCCGTTACTCTGTAAAAAGTAAGAAATTGGTTTTTCTAGTACCATTGATAAGTTTATTGACCGTTCCTTTTATTGCCTATCAGACCATTCCTAGTTTTCAAAACAAAATTCATTATGCTAAGTATGATTATGAAATGTTTAGAGCAGGAAAAGGAGAATCGTATTCTGATTCAGAAAGGTGGTATTCCATGGGAGTGGGCTTAGCGCTATTTAAGCAATCCCCAATTTTTGGAACAGGAATAGGAGATTTAAAGCAGGAATGTAAGCAGACTTATAAGAACTTATATAACATGGAGAATGAGAAGTATCCACACAACCAGTACCTGTTTATCTTAGCAGGTTCTGGGATTATAGGATTAATTTTATTTTTAGTTGGGATGGTCTACCCAGCCTTTCACTTTCGTGAAAGACTGGATAGTTTATTCTTGACAATTATGATAATTGTTATGATCTCTTTCTTGGTCGAAAATACAATAGAAAGATCATACGGTATAGCTTTCGCCTTGTTTTTTATCCTTTCAATTATGTCCTATAAGTCTTCTACTTACTTTAAGGATGAAATGGCTTCTAAGCCACAGTCTAAGTAACTATTATATCCATCTATTCCTTCTCTATAACCTCTTGGATTTGAAACCACCTGTTCTTGGTTGGTCATCATAACATATAATGGCTGTGAATTCTGTTCAAAATTCACAATCTGAAAGTCAGCCCACTTATTACCTACAGTTCTGAGTTTTACGTTATTTCCTTGTGGGTCTAACCTCATAGATACATGCTTCTCTTTGAGCTTTTTACGATCATCTACATATAATGAAACGAGAACAAAGTCATTCATCAATCTGGACTTAACCTTATCATCCACCCAGATGAATTCTTCCGTTTTTCTACAATTTACACATCCAAAACCAGTAAAATCTAAAAATACTGGTTGATCAATTTCACGGGCATATGATAGACCTTCATAATAATCCTTAAAGCAAGGAATACCATTGGCACATAGAGTATATGATGGGTATTTATCTTTTATCTCTTGATTAAGTTCGCAATCTGGCAAAAAGAAATTGTAATTAGCTGAAGGAGCAATCCCACTTGTGATTGCCTTCGGCATATAAGCACATGGATTTTTTGGATCAACTCTAAATCCAGTCGCTAAATACACGGTCAATGCTGTCGCACCAATAGCTAACGCCATTCTAGTAGGCGATAACTTCTTTATCGGACTATCATGCGGAAACTTAATTTTACCAAATAAGTATAAAGCCATAAGTGCAGCTACTATTACCCATATCCCAAGGAATAATTCATACTTAAGGAATCCCCAGTGGCTGGTAAGATCTGCAACAGATAAGAATTTAAAGGCAAAAGCTAATTCTAAGAATCCGAGAATTACTTTGACAGAATTCATCCAACCTCCAGATCTTGGTAAACTATTTAACCATGACGGAAATGCGGCGAAAAATCCAAATGGAAGTGCAAGAGCAATTGAAAATCCAAGCATTACCACGGCCGGTCCTACAGCACTCGAAGCGGCTGATACAATGGCCGAGCCAATGATCGGACCTGTACACGAAAAGGAAACTAAGGCCAAAGTAAAGGCCATAAAAAAGATCCCAATTAACCCACCTTTATCTGCAATGGAATCAGTCTTAGTTGTCCAGGAACTTGGTAATGTAATTTCATAATAGCCGAAAAACGAAAAGGCGAAAAAGATAAATATCAGGAAGAATAGAGTATTCGCAATCCAGTTTGTTGAAAGCGCATTTAATGCTTCTTCACCAAATACGGCTGTCAGAATAAGTCCCATGGCTACATAAATTACAACAATAGAAGCACCATAGATTAAACCATTCATTAGGCCAGATCTATGGGTGTCCTTTGTAAAGTAACTAACGGTTAATGGTATCATTGGGAAGACACAAGGTGTAAGCAATGCAATTAAACCTCCCAAAAATCCAAGGATAAAAGATCTAAAAATACTTGTATCTGCTTGTTCTTCTCCTCCGCAATCAGTCATTGGGTCTTTATACGATGCTCTTATCGAAGCTATTTTCTGATCAACTTTATCACCGATAACATTTATACCAGCGGCTATAGGATTTGCTCCACTTGCAGCTCCAAGGCTTCCTAGGACTCCAAGCTTTTTAGTTTTAAAATTAGCCTCAAAATCTACATCAGTTGGAGGTAAACATGAGGTATCATCGCAGGTCATATAGGTTAGGTAACCTTTGAGTTTTGATTGGTCATTAGCTTTTACTCTTTGTGTTATGGTAAAGGCCTCATCCGATAGAAACTTAATCACATTTACTCCATCGAAAAGTGGATCTGGTCCTTCTTTTCGGTGCCCAGCTTCTTTTGCTTCTCCTACTAATTCGACACCCTCTTGAATTTCATAATTAATACTCGTCGGAACTGGTCCATCATCACTAGTAAATTGCGAGTAGACATTCCAAGTATCGTCCATTTCTGCCTTGTAAACAAGATCATAAAGTCCATTACCAACATCAATCATTTCAAAACTCCATTTAACTGGATCAATGATGTCATCACTAAGGTCTAGAACGGATTCCTTTTTGTTATCGGTTTCAGTTGTTTGAGCAGCAGAATTTAATTTTTCTTTCGCTTCCGCAAATGTATTTTCTACTTTTTGAGAAGTTTTTTCTGCCTTTTCAACAACTGCAGTTTTTACCTCTTGGACTTTTGATGTGGTGGCTTGAGTGATGGCTCCTGCAGCTTCAGTAACCTTAGTTACAGGGGTAGAATTTTTCACCTTGTCAACAACTTTAGTCTTAACTTCTTCAGGCTTACTTGTAGATGATGAAACACTTGATGCAGGAATCGTGAAATTAAAATCTACATCTGTTGGTGGTAAACAACGCGAATCGTCACAGGTCATGTAAGTAAGATATCCAGTTACATTTGTGGTTCCTGGAGCTACTTTTATTTTTTGCTTAATGACAAAATCTTCATCCGCCAAAAACTTGATAACATCGACCTCAAAGAGTTTATCAAAACCTTCTTTTTTGTGACCAGTTTCGGTTGCAACACCTACCTTTTCAAATCCTTCTGATTCAAAGGTTATTTCTGTCGGTACTGGTCCATCGTCACTTGTAAACTGAGAATATACCGTCCAGCCCTTATCAATGGCTGCAGTCCAGATGAGTTCATATTCATCACCGTTAAGTGAATTTATATCCATGGTCCATTTAACAGGAGTTAACTCTTGGCCATAAGAAGAAAGGAAACAAATAGAGAGAATGAAAGAAAGAATAATTGATCGCATCTAATGTGTTTATTTAAGCTGTGCAAAGATAAATATTGTTAGAAACAATTAGACGGGTACTGTCTTCTAAAGTTCTACTTCGAAGTCTACAGTTGTTGGCGGAATACATCTAAGATTGTCACATGTCATGAAAGTGACACTTGCTCTGATGATTTTAGCTCCACTGGGCTTAAACTTTTGAGAAAATGTGGCTGAATTAGAGAATTTACTCACCTCCATCTCAAACATTTTACTCATTTCCGTCTTTGGCTTGGTTAATTCCTCTACTTCGCCAATAAGCTCAATGCCTTCTGTCTCAATTTCAAATTCCGTAGGAATGGGGCCATCCGGCTTTGTATGCTGAGAATATATCACCCAATTCTTATCCATTGTAGCTTCAAATACTAGACGATGATCGCCATTTTCATCAACAACCACAGAGCTTTCCCAAGAAACGGGTTCAAGAGCCTGAGCTGAAATACTTCCGGAAACAATTAGAAAGGATAGCAGTAGGAAAATGTTTTTCACTTGTCGAATTTTCACCAAAAGTAAAGACGTTTCACCTTCCTTGCTTGGTAACTCAAACATTTAGTATCAATTTAACAAACAGCACCTATAGATATCGTCAAGTAATTCACTTGTTTCGGACAATATTGTAAAATGCATGCGCTTTTAAATACCTGCCACGAAGCCAGTACGTTATATTTGGGCTATGGCTGGATCCGACATATATTCAAAGCGGCAGTGGTGGAAATTTATTCTGGCATTGATTGGACTAGTGATAGTTCTTATCACGATGTTCTATGCTCGTCATCTAGCGAACCACCTCGCAGAGAATGAAGAAAACAATGTGAAGTTGTATGTAGAAGTTCTCAAATCAAACTTGAATTCAAACAATACACAGGATGATTTAGGAATTGAATTGTTTTTTTTGGAAATGGTAGAAAACATTCCCATCATCATAGAAGATGAAGCAGGGAATTTGACAGGTAATAATTTTTCCGATGAGAAGGACGGGGACCAAGAATTTTTACAAGCACGAAAGCAAGCTTTTCTCGATTCAGGTAAGAAGCCAATTGAAGGAGTTGGTTACGCTTCATTAGTATATTATGAAAACTCAAAGATTTACGATCTAATCAATTATTTTCCTGTTGTGCAGGTTTTACTGTTGAGTGCATTTATTGGTCTTGGATATTTTTTCTTTTCAACAACCCGTAAAGCTGAACAAAATAGAGTTTGGGCAGGAATGGCTAAGGAGACTGCACATCAATTGGGTACACCAATAAGTGCAATCTTGGCTTGGATAAATCACTTAGAAGACTTGAATGAAGGTAATGAGGAACAATTAGAAATAATTTCTGAATTATCAAATGATGTAGACCGACTAGGTTTAATTGCTGATCGTTTTTCTAAAATCGGTTCGGCTCCTAAATTAACTCCCATCAATGTTTATGATGAGCTAAATGAATGTAAGGAGTATATGCAAAAGCGAGCATCAAAAAAAGTAAGTTTTCATTTTCCAGAAACTCAGGATGAAAATTTAATGATAAACGTAAATAAGCATCTATTTGATTGGGTAATAGAAAATTTGATTAGGAACTCTTTAGATGCAATGGGTGCTGTTGGTTCAATTACAGCTGAGATAACAGCCGATAATGAATATATTAATATTGATATAACTGATACCGGAAAAGGAATTCCTAATTCTAAATTTAAAACGGTTTTTCAACCAGGCTTTACGACAAAAACTAGAGGGTGGGGGCTAGGTCTGTCTCTCGCTAAAAGAATAATAGAAGACTATCACAAGGGAAAGATTTTTGTAAAACAATCGAAGATTAATGAGGGGACTACCTTTGCTATACGCATGCCTAAGGCTTAGTATATTTTTGTTTTTAATTCAGAATAACACATTTGCGCAAGCGATACAAGTCGTAGATGAGAGTAACCAGGGATTACCAGGTGTCAACATATCTATTGATGGAACCCCAAAATTATCTACAGATGGTGATGGGAAAGTTGACTTAAATGGACAACAATTTAAAACCATTTTATTTTCATATCTCGGCTTCAATGATCTGTCGCTTACTCTGGAAGAGTTAACAGAAACCAATTTTATCGTACAATTAATTTCATCCGATGAATTGCTTGAAGAAATTATTGTAGTCGGAAGAACAAATAGTCGAGCCGAAGAAATGCCTTTTAGGATCGAAAGTATTTCATCAAAGGAAATTGCTCGATCAGAATCTCAGACCTCAGCGGATGCTTTAGCTAAAAGTGGAAACGTCTATGTTCAAAAATCTCAAATGGGCGGAGGAAGTCCAGTTATAAGAGGTTTTGAAGCTAATAAAATATTACTTGTTGTAGATGGTGTACGAATGAACAATGCCATTTATCGAGGTGGTCATTTACAGAATGCCATTACCATTGATCCTGCAGTTTTAAATCGAGCAGAATTAATATTTGGTCCAGGTTCCTTATTGTATGGAAGTGATGCATTAGGCGGTGTCATTCACTTTAGAACCATGAATCCTATCATTGATGCTGAATCAGATGAAGGTGTTTTTGATTTTCGATTCGCTTCCGCAAATTTGGAAAGGAGAATACATAGCCACCTAAGTTATTCTAACGGTAAAAATCTTGCAGGTCTTACAAGTGTTTCAATTTCTGGATTTTCAGATTTACGGACTGGTAGTAGACGCTCATCCGAATATCCAACTTGGGGCCAAAGGCCGTTTTATGTCGAACCTAGAAATAATGGAGAAGATATTGTCAGAACTAATAGTGATCCAAATTTACAATTAGGTACAGGTTATGGTCAATTTGATTTTTTGCAGAAGGTGATATATAAAGTAAAGCCAGGAGTAAATCTGGGATTAAACATTCAGTACAGTAACTCTACCAATATTCCTCGTTATGACTTTTTAACGGAGGTTAGAGACTCTTTACCAAGATTTGCTGAGTGGTATTATGGACCGCAAGTAAGAGCTTTAATTAGCCCTAATATTGAAATAACTAAGACGACAAAATTATTTGATCAAGCCTTGTTTAATCTTTCTTATCAACGAATTGATGAATCAAGATTTTCTAGAAATTTCGGATCTGAATGGTTTACTGGTCAATTTGAAGATCTAAATATTTTTGGTTCTAATTTGGATTTTAAAAAGGCAGTAACTCCTAGAATAAATTTAGAATACGGTGGATCATATTATTTAAACATTTTGGATTCATTCGCAGAGGAATTTATCTTTCGTCAAGAAAGAAGACCTACATTGACTAGGTATCCAAGCAATGGCAGTAATCTTCATCAGTCTGGAATATATGGTAATGTAAGAATGGATTTAATCCCAGATTTATTACTATGGAATGTAGGACTTAGAGCCTCAAATCAAAGTACAAACTTTAGTTTTTCTCAAAGCGACCCGATAGCTTGGCCAACGTTCTATTATAGTAATATTAATAATTCCAATAGTTCATTGGTTTGGATGACAGGGCTAAACTTAAATGCTAAGCCTTGGGAAGTTAAATTATTAGCTGGTACTTCTTTCAGAGCGCCCAATGTTGATGATCTAGCAAAGGTGCGTGTACAAGCGGATGAGATTACTGTGCCGAATACAGAATTGAATCCAGAAAAAGTTTTAAACTTTGAGTTGAATCTCGCCTACAATACCAAGAAAATGTCTTTTGGTGTTTCTGGGTTCTATAGCCAAATAAACGACATCATTGTTCGTCGAGATTTTACATTGCCAGATGGTTCACCCATGTATATTATTGACCAAGACACTTTACAAGTAACGGCCAATGTCAATGATAAGCAAGGAACAGTTTTTGGTTTTTCGGCTTTAGCTGAATATAAATTTAATGAAGCTCTTTCTGTGGAGGGCTCTATTAATTACACCAAAGGAAATTCTATTGGAAGTGATAACGTAGAACAACCTCTTGATCACATTCCACCTTTGTATGGAAAAGCAGAAGTGAGATATGCTAAAAATAAATGGGAGGGAAGTTTAAATCTGCTTTACAATGGATTCAAACCAATAGAGGAGTATGGTGGCTCTGCAGATAATCCCGAACATGCTTTGGATATTGGTACTCCAGCATGGCAGACTTTAAATTTATATAGCAGCTATCAGATAACCGAACGATGGAGGATTAAAGGATCTGTTGAAAATATATTAGACCAACACTATCGACCTTTTGCCTCAGGGGTAAGTGGAGCTGGAAGAAATTTTATATTGTCAGTAAATTATACTTGGTAATGAATCCAAAAGTTTCAATTAGACATTTATTAAAATCGGACGCAGAGCTACTCGCTAAGTATATAAATAATAAGAAGATATGGGATAACTTAAGAGATTACATTCCTCATCCTTATTCTCTAGAAGATGCTCAAAATCACATTGATTCAACTCAAGTAAAAGACCCCAAAACTGATTTTGCAATCCTTTTTGAAAATGAGTTTGCCGGACTTGTAGGATTCAATATGCAAACGGATGTTTACCGCCATTCTGCGGAAATAGGATATTGGTTAGGAGAACCTTTTTGGGGAAAAGGGATTACCAGTAGTGCGGTGAAATTAGTGGTTGACCATGCTTTCAATGTTACGGAAGTGAAACGTTTGTATACTTCTGTTTTTGATTTCAATAAGGCTTCTTGTAAAGTGTTAGAAAAAGTAGGGTTCATTGCGGAAGGAGTTGGTAAAAAATCTGTCATTAAAAATGGGGTCTACTTAGATGAGATAAGATATGGATTGTTGAATCCTAAGTTTTTTCCATCTACATAATTTTGGCAAAAAGAATTAAGACATATTATACAGAGAAAGTTATTCGCAAAATGTTTGGCTATGCACATCATAGTGGAATATTAAAAGAAGAAAAACAACAAGCCTTAATTAGAGATTTGGTGAATAAACACCCTTTGGAATTTCAATCAAAATTTCAGGATGAATTTATATCTCTTGGCTTTCAAACGGATCTTGAAAATAAATTAAATTTTGATGAAGGGGTTGCGCTTGGTGAAAAGGGTGGGGTTGAAAATCCATTGACACCTGCAACATATGCTTTGTATAGTTACAATAGATATTTACGTTCAAATTCTGAGGAGGATTATTTAAAATTTCATAAACAATGGGAATTCTTAGAAGCACATAGATTATCCAATAATTCGGGAAGCTATTGGGAATACACTCATGACTTTAAAAGGTTTAAATTAACGAGTCCTTGGGTATCTGGGTTAGCTCAAGGAATAATTGCAGCGGTATATCTAAGAAAATTTAAAGAAGAAAAAAATCAAGAACATTTACACATAGCAAAGGAGTGTATTAATTTTTGTTTTGATAAAAAGAATGGATTGTATACTTCAATGGATGGTGGCAATCAATATTGGATTGAAGAATACCCATGTGAAAAAGGTAGGGGAGTTTTGAATGGTTATTTGTTTTTTCTGATAACCTTAACAGAATTAGCCTATTTTGACGGTGGTTATAAAGAGCAAGCAATGTTGGGATTAAATTCAGTGCTTATTGCAATGCCAGAGTATCATAAAGGAATGTATTTAAAATATTCAATCAATATTCCTGACTTAGCAAACTCTCATTATCAAGAAATACATGCCTATCAGCTTGAGCACTTGTTTCAATTAACAGGCGGAAAGGTTTTTGAATCTTTAAAGAATTATTGGTTGTTGCTCAGTGGTGTTGGGACTCTTTACTGATATTTGCTAAGGATTGCTTTTTGATACACTCCCACAGGGTAGGTGTTCACTTCAAAAATATCTTCAAGACTCGTATCTCCGGTTGTACTTATTGCCTCAGTCTTGCCAGAAGTAATTTCCCAAACCAGTTGATCTCCAATTTGTTCTATGCTACAAACAAGTAAGTTTTCTACGACATCGAATCGCTGAAACCATTTTCCTCCCATGAAATAGCTTTCAATTAGAATGGTGTTCTTTTCATCTAAAAGATAAAGTCCCTGTGACTGATCGACTACGATCAATTCATATAATCGCTTATCAAATCTTTCAGGACTATCATAGATAATTGTATAATCATAGTTTTCTGAATTTTCTTGTGGAATTAAATGTAGTTCCATTTTGATTGTGTATTGTAAGCCTAAGCCCGAGTACACTTTTAAATCGCCCCGCCATTTTCCAGACCAATCTACAGGGAAGTTTAACTTTTCGATTCTTTGATCTTCTGCTTCTTGAGAAAAATCTTGAATAGTCTTGCAAGAACTTCCTAAGATGCAAACAGAGAAAATTATAAAGTACAATTTCATTGCGAGGATTTTTCTTTTAGATTATTCAACATTTTTTCGAATAGCTTTAGTATGCCTACTTTACCTAAGTTCATCCAAGCATCGATAATACTAAGACCCATGAGACTAGGCTCATGTCCTTGCGCATATGGGTTTGACTTTAAGTATTCATTTACATTTGAGTAAATTAAGTTGATATTGTTTTCTTGGAAAAGCTTTTCTTCTTGATATTTTTTAGCACCAGTCCCAGATATATATATGGAGCCACTTACTGTTTTGATTAGCTGCATGTTTAAGTTGCTTTTGTAGCCTTCTAAATTATATTCACTAGATCTCGAGAACTTGGTATTTAATCCTAACTCATGACTTATGGATTCTAAACAATTAATATTAAAGTCTGCTAATTTGTTTCTTTCTTTAACAGTTACCCAAAGTAAATTTTCAATAAAGGGGAAGCATTCTTGAAAAAATTCAGATTCTTTATAGATGTATTTGAGTTTCCTCAAATGTTTACCAATTGCTTTGTTTCCATCTGTTATCTTGGCAGCAGTAATTTTTTTATTATTAGATTTTTCAATAGGTATGATCAGCCATTGTGTATCTTCTTTCATTCTTTCTTTTCTGACAAGCGTACGCTTGGTGTACGAACGTTGGTTTAAATCAACATTGTCATGAAAAATAAAATGATTGACTAAGTAAATTTTATAAAAATATCCCAACCACGGTAAGTAATTGGGTTGATGTATTGCTACAGAATTATTTAAATAATCCATCGAATTAATTCAAAAGCTTCAGCAAAATCACTACCTATTTGTGTGCCTCTTATTTTAGCCAAGGAACGAATAAAATCAGGATCCATGTAATTTTTTCCATCTTGAGTTTCGTAACATGCTAAGGCTTCAATTTTTTTGTCGACCTGTTCTTTTGTTACACGTATAAAGCAATCGGTTGAAAAGCTAAGGTTGTTCCATATCAGTTCATACCCTAAAATTGTGCTGAACTTAAATGCTCTTATTCCCTCTTGGGTGACAGTGATGTGGTCCTGATGAATGTCTTTAGAAGAAGGTAAGAAAACCATATCCGGTTTTACTTTATTTCTAATTTCAATTAAGGATTCTAAAATTTCTTGTCGCACGTAATTTAACTTCCTTACTTGATGCTGAAGTACAAATAAGTTTTCCTCAGGTATTCCCAGTTTTTTTGTTGCTTCACGGACTTCGATTTCAAGTCTATTTTTTGGGAAGCCCTCAGGAACAGA
The DNA here is from genome assembly GCA_020627785.1 of Saprospiraceae bacterium. Classification (GTDB taxonomy): domain Bacteria; phylum Bacteroidota; class Bacteroidia; order Chitinophagales; family Saprospiraceae; genus JAHDBF01. Next base: position 13,154 of record JAHDGF010000002.1, on the reverse strand, counting down.
TTCTTCTGCAGTTGATAAGGCAACATAATGTACTTGAGCACCTTCTTCTAAAATTTTTGCAATGGTAGCACCACAACCCAGTTCTCCATCATCCGTATGTGGAGCTAATATTATGACTTTCTTGTCCTTAAATTGCATTTGTTATTTTGTAGAGAGGAAATTTACAATTATTTCTACGATTTTATTTGAAGCACGTCCATCTCCTAATGATTTCTTCCCTTTTATACCTGGTTTAATGGTTTTAGCTAGCTCAAGTATTTTATGTTTGTTGGGTCCGGCTACATGACACCATCCTTCTTCTATGGTTTCTAACCATTCAGTCTGGACGTCCGTAATGATTGCGGGAGTTTCATGAAAATATGATTCTTTTATAATCCCTCCAGAGTCTGTAAGACAGAATCTTGCATTCTTTATCAGAGCTTGCGTTTCAAAGAATCCAATAGGCTCATGAACAATCCAATTCACATTACTAATGAGATGCCCTAAATTATATGCTTCAATTGCATTAGCTGTTCTCGGATGAATGGGAAAAAATATTTTTTGATTTAGTTCATTGGCAGCTTCTAAAATCGCTTGCAATTTATCTTTGCTTGCGGTGTTATTTGCTCGATGACAGGTCATTAATATGTAGCTGTTCTTCTCTAAATTATTTTGACCAAGAATTGACTCAGCAAGTTGTATTTCTTTTTCACTTTGAAAAACAAGGTCAAGCCCAACATCTCCAGTATGGAAAACGTGATTTTCTTTTCCTTCGTTTTTTAAGTTCATGATGCCAGTATGCGTTGGCACAAAAAAGAGATCCGTTACAGAATCTGTAATAAGTTTATTTACTTCTTCTGGAATCTGTTTATCAAATTCCCGCAAACCCGACTCTACATGGCCCAGCGGAATGTTTGATTTAGCAGCGGCGATTGCTCCAGCAGCGGTTGAGTTGGTGTCGCCATAAACTAAAATTAGATCAGGAATTTCTATTTTTAAAATGTCCTCTAGTTTTATCAATGTCGTCCCCATTTGCCGTAAGGCACCACTTGACCCAATTTCAAGATTGTATGAGGGGGTAGGTAGTCCTAATTGTTTTATAAAATGATCAGACATCATTTCATCATAATGTTGACCGGTGTGAACGATTAATTGTTTTAGTTGAGTTTCTTTTTTAATAGCTCTAGAAACTGGTGCAAGCTTTATTAAATGCGGTCTATTTCCGACAATATGTAATATTTTATAGCTCATTGAATTCTAGTTTTGCTATCAATTGATCGACAGATTTTTCCCAACTAAATAATGATTGAACTTTATTTTGGTCTATCGTAATCAGATTTTTATTTACCCAAGCTAAATACCAAGATGAAAATTTTGATTGCCAGTCATTGCCATCAGAGATAACGATTCCAGCTTCAGTTTGCCTTAAGATGCTTTCTAATTCTTTGTCTCTACCACCTTTAACGATGGCTAAAATTGGGCTAGTGCCACCCAAGTATTCAAATAGTTTTCCAGTAAGTACTCCTTCATATCCTTTTGTAACACTTGTAAGAAGTAAATTAATATGAGATCTTTCCTGTAATTTTTTCGCTTCAGTATGGGTTATCATTCCATGATTAATGAAAGAGTTTTTTAATCCATATTTATCCACATAATCTTGAAAGAGTGCTCCATCTTTTCCAGCATAATGGATTTCGATGTTGCCATGGTCAATATTATTTTTTTGATTCGACAGCCATTCTAATAATGGACTTGGATCTCGTTTGTCGCCAAAGAGTGAGCCTGTGTAACAGATGTTGAATTTTTCTGACTTCCTCTTTTGTTTTTTTGCACGTTTATGGATTCCATTGTAGATGGTTAATACCTCCTTGTTGTACTTTGCCAATTTGGATCCTAGCCCATTCGAAATGGTAGTTATGAATTCAGCATTAGAAAGTAAATTTTTATTCTTACGAATCTGAAAATTTGGGAAATTTACATTTTTATACATTGGGTCAACATGCAAGTCTCTAAAATCAACGACCCATTTTACGTTCGGAAATTTTTTCTTTAATTGAGCACCAATGTATAAATCTGCATATGGTCTAAAAGATGTAAAAATGAATGCTTGAGGATTTTGTTTTAGAAATTCACTTCCTTTCTTAATACCTTCTTTTATATAAGTGCTACCACCTTCACCGATTAAAATATTTAAGGGGTAAGAGTCTATCATTCTACGCGCAAATTGAAATAACGCGTTTTTCTTTTTCTTTTCATCGAAGTGCATTGATTGACTTCTTTTACTCCTGTAATCTTTGGTTTTTAAAATTTCTACATCCATCGTTTCTAATCCCTGCATTGAGCTTGAAGGAAGAATATTTTGGTTAGAAGTAGTTAGGACTTTTACAGTCTCAAACCTCTTATGAAATTCTTTAGCAAGGTAAAAGTTGCGTAAAACACCAATAGAGTGTATGGGTGGAAAGTAATAGTGAATAAGAAGCGCCGATTTAATCTTTTTCTTCATCAAACAATGGTTGAATGATGTTATGTATTTCTTCTGCGATTAATTTATCATCAAACACATTAACAGCTAGACTTCTTCCTTTACTCCCCATTTCTTTCCTTTCACTTGGTGATAAATTTATTAAATTTTGCATGGCTTTTTTCAGAGCTACCTTGTCTCTGACAGGTACGATGTAGCCATTGGTCCCTTGAACAACTGTTTCTCTACAACCAGGTACGTCTGTGGTAATGACCGGTTTTCCCATGGCTAATCCTTCTAAAATTGTACGAGGCATTCCTTCTCTATATGACGGAAGCACAATGCAATCACTGTGTTTTAAAAATGGTCGGATGTCTCTTACAAATCCTTTATAATCAATTACCCCACTATCAACCCATTGAACAAGATAGTCCTTGTCTATGTTGGAAGGGTTATCGCTGTCAAATTCACCGATTACATCAAATTGTGCTTGCGGAAAATCTCTTTTAATTTCTTTGGCCGCTGAAATGAATTCTGTAATTCCCTTGTCGTAAAGCAAGCGACCGACAAAAGTGAAAGTAATTTTATCTGGGTTTAAGCCATTGGGACTTGGAGTATAATAACTTGTATCTACTCCACAACCTTTAACCGAGTATGCCTGTTCCTTTTCTACAATCTTACTGTTTATAAATAATTCTTTATCATCTTCATTTTCAAAAATGAAGCGGCTATGAAATTTTCCAGTAAACTTATATAATTGATTTACCACGGAACTAAGAGCACCTCCATGAATAAAAGAATACCCTAAACCGGTAACTACTGCTATAGATTTTATCCCTAAAAGTTTAGCAGCCATTCCTCCAAAGATATTTGGCTTGTTAGTATAGTGTATGACTAGGTCGGGCCTGAAAGTTTTATATTTTCTCCAAAGTTCTAAGGTGAGAATTAAATCCTTGATTGGATTTTTACTGTCTCTGTCCATAGACTTAAGTGGAATGTGTTTTACCTCAGGATATTTTTCTTTGTACTCTAAGTATTCATCCACTGGTGCAATGACCATAAGTTGATGCCCTTCAGAAATTAATTTCTGTAATACATTTAGCCTAAAATTGTAAATATTCCAGGTAGTATTGGCAACCAATATGATCTTTTTCTTACTCAATAAATTTATAGGTATTTAGAATCAGTTATGGTGCCTTTAAGAGCTTTGATTTCTTGTTCTTTATCTTTTGGATAGATCAATAAAATATCTTTTTCATCGATAACAATGAAATTTTCTAGTCCACGAACTACTGTTAGTTTATCCTGATTACTTTTGATAAAGCAGTCCTTTACCTCCTCTAAAGTAAAAGCTTTACCAAGGCTCACATTTCCATCTTCGTCTTTTTCCAAATACGCATGTAGTGAATTCCAGGTTCCAAGATCTGACCATCCGATGTCAGATGGAATAGTATAAACATTATCCGCTTTTTCTAAAATTGCGTAGTCGATGCTTATGCTTTCTGTATTAGGATACACCTTATCAATATAGTTTTGTTCGTTGGGGGAGTTTAATTGACTTAAATCCTCGCTTAGAACTTGAATAATTTGAGAGGCACTCTTTTTGAATGAATCAATTATTTCCGCAGCGGTCCAGATAAATATTCCAGCGTTCCATAAATATTTACCAGACTCAACGTATTGTTTTGCTGTTTCACGGTTGGGTTTTTCTTTAAACTCTTCAACCTTGTGTATTCCATCTTTTTGCTGACTTGACATTTGGATATAACCATATCCAGTATCAGGCCTTGTTGGCTGAATTCCGAGAGTTGCTAGCGATTTATTCGAAGACACAAAATTTACTGCCTTTGTTATGTTCTTTAGAAACACATCTTCTAAAAGTATGACATGATCTGAAGGAGCAATGACCAAGGTTGCGTCAGGATTTTTTTGATGTATTTTTAATGCAAGTAAAGCATTACATGGGGCGGTATTGTTTCTACTTGGTTCGGCCAGAATGTTATCTGTAGGAAGTTGGGGAAGATGTTCCTTTACTAGACCAACATAAGACTTGTTTGTAAGGACGAGGATGTTTTCTGCTGGAACCATTTTTTGAAATCGTTCACAGGTTAACTGAATGAGAGATTTCCCGACTCCAAGTATGTCAAGGAACTGTTTTGGTAAACTTTCTCTACTTGATGGCCAGAATCGTGATCCTACGCCTCCAGCCATGATTGCTATGTATGTATTCTTATTCATAGGTCAATATTTTTTCTACCATTTGATGTATTCCTGCATAAGCAGTTTTAATGTTCTCAGTCATCGTCTCAGGGAGCGAACCAATCTGCGCTTGCTTGTTTTTTATTTTGTCGATGCTCAATTCATTTAAGAATGTTTGGACTTCTTTCTCAGCGCTTGGTGAATCTTCAATAATCCAACCAGCCTTACCCAAGTAATGCCAATTATCACTTTCTTTTTTTCCAAAGTATAAAAAGATAGAACCATTATGGACAGCACTTACAAGCTTAGAAGGAACACAAAGATGCACCCATTCTTTTAGTAACGAAACTAAATGTAAATCAATGTACTTTAATTGATGTCTTGGTATGAAATCGAAAAACTGAATTCCTTGATGTCGGTCCTTGTCGTAATAGTTTTTAATGTGATGTGCTTTCGAACCATAGACTACAAGAATTAGTTTCTGTGATTTAGCGTTGAGGTTATCCATTACTTGTTTTATAAAGTCAATGGAGTGAGCCTCACCTAAATTTCCGATATAACCTAAGACAATTTTATCTTCTTCATTTTTCCATTTTGGTTTTTCATCATCATTATCCTTCTGTGGTAGAGAATTTAAAAAGACACCACAAGGAAGCAACACTTCGGGTAATTTTTGCTGATACTTATCAGATAGATATTTTGATTGTAGTTCACCTAAGGCAATTACTCCATTAGGTGCCTTGCTGTATTTCTGGTTGTAGAAATGTTTATATAGTGGATTGGAAGATGAAGTTAAACCGCCAGCAGCAAAGGCTTCAGGAAAAATGTCCATGCTCCAATAAATCCAAGGGACCTTGTGTTTATTGAATATTTTGGAAGCCCAATAACTTAAAAGTGGAGGACTGGTCATAACAATAACAACTCCCTTGTTTACTTCTAACGCCTTTCTAATTAATCGTCTGCCTTCGATGAGGCTTGTAAAGAATCTGAGCAATTTACTTTTTCCATCATAGATCGAATTGACCTTGTGAATTTCTCCGATGATTTCACCAGATGCGCCGCCGCCAGGATAAACTCCATTGGTATGAACAACTTTGACATCAACTCCTTGTCTATCTAAATATTTTGCTAAATCGCTGGGTGCTTCTGAGATCACTCCCTTATCAGGAGGATACACACGATTAACAATGGTTACACTTACTGGACCCTTGTTTTCCATGAATCATAGATCTCATTAAAAATATCACCAATGGATTTTGTGATGTCCCAGTCTGGGTAGTGAGATTTCATCTTACGTAAATCGGAATAATAACAAATATGATCTCCAATTCTATTTTGGTCGCTATAATTATACTTCATTGGTATGCCCGAAATTTCAGAAATCATATCAAAGGCCTCAAGAATGGAACAGGTGTTTTCTTTACCTCCACCTAGGTTGTATACTTCTGCTATCCTAGGAGCTTCTATAAATGCTTCAATAAATTTCGCCACATCATAAGAGTGAATATTGTCTCTGACTTGTTTCCCCTTGTAACCAAAAATCGTATACTCCTTTTCAATTAGGTTACATTTTATTAGGTAACTAAGAAATCCATGTAACTCCACACCGCTATGATTAGGGCCTGTTAAGCAACCACCTCTAAGACAAGCTGTAGGCATATCAAAGTACCGACCATATTCTTGTACGGCAATGTCTGCAGCTACTTTAGATGATCCGAATAATGAATGCTTCGTTTGATCAATTCTAAAACTTTCCGGAATCCCTTCCGCATAAGTTTTATCCGCGTAATCATATCTTTTCTCAAGCTCAACTAATTCAATCTCATTGGGTGCATCACCATAGACTTTGTTGGTAGATAAATGTACAAAGGGTATTGATGTAGAGTATTGACGTGTTGCCTCTAGCAGATTGAAAGTACCCACTGCATTTGTATCAAAGTCCTCAAAAGGAATTTCTGCAGCTTTGTCATGTGAAGGTTGAGCGGCCGTATGAACAATGGCATCTGGTTGAATCTCTTGAATTATTTTAAGGACACCTTCTCTATTTCTTATATCAAGTTCATGATGTTTGAAATTTGATAAACTTTTTTCGAGTCTTTGTTGATTCCATCTTGTATCACCCCTTTCTCCGAAGAAAATAGCTCTTTGGTTATTATCAACGCCATGTACTTCCCAATCCCTATTACCAAAATGAATGCATACCTCTGATCCTATTAATCCAGAGGATCCTGTCACCATTATTTTCTTCATATTCTGTGTAAGTATATCTTATTACAAATTTACTTAATATAATACGAAGCTCAAATTCTGGTTAAGTGGAAGATTTAGCGATTTGATGGTAGAATTCCCGGTATTTACTGGCTGTAGAATCCATTGAAAAATTGGAAATAGCGGTTTCGCGGCTGTTTTTCCTACATTTTTCCAGATAATCACGGTCTTTTAACATTTGTAGGATAGCTCCTGCTAATTCTGAAGGATTTTTGCAAGGAACGACTATACCACAATCATTCTGCTCAATTATTTCTTTAACATCGCCTACATCTGTAGAAACGACTGGGAGACCGGAGGCTAATGCTTCCCAAATTGAGATTGGACTGGCTTCGAAGTCAGAACTACAAACATATAAATCAACCTCATTTAAGAGTTGGTCGATATCTTTTCTCATGCCCAAAAAGTGAAGATTGTTTATGTTATTCTCTTTCTTGATGTTCAACAACATGTTGTAATATTCTTGTTGACTATCAAAAGCTGGTCCGGCTATGTAGAATTGTACATCCTTCTTGGTTTTTTGATTCACCAGATTAATGGCTCGAGCCAAAGTATCAAATCCCTTGTTGGAATTGATATAGCCAACGGAAAGAACCTTGAATGTAGCATCGGGCAAAAGTCCTTTTCCATTCCTAGGTGAAAATTTATTCATGTTGACCGGAGACTGTATCACAACCGATGGTTTGGTTTTTATTTTTGGATTGATTGCCTCGTAATATTCTTTGGTACGATTGGACACATACACATAAGCGTCAGGGATGTTGGCAACTAATTTAAACAACATTCTGACCATAGTTCCTTGTTGCGTATCGTTTTGAATCCAGATGCTTTTCGCTTTCGCAAATTTGGCTGCCAGAACACCTTTTATTTGCCAAGAACCGTTGCATAAAACAATGTCTGTTTGAGATTTTTTAATGACTTTTTTTAGTGCAATAATTTCTGGGATAAATGTAAATAGGTAAGCGAGTAGAGATTTTTTTTCTTTTGTAAGTCGATGTAATTTAATTTTTCGGTAGGGTATTTTTGCGACAGCTAATTCTTGCTCGAAACCTTCGGAGTTATCTTTAGGGAAAAGAGCCACTGAGTTGATGTCAGTATCTTTTAATTCTGACGCGACATCAATAATTCGCTTGAGTGGTCCTCCTCCTCTTCCTTCCTCTGTTATGTTAAGTACTGTAAGTTTCACTTAACTGTTTTATCTAGTTCCAGCCCTGAATAATAACCAGTGTCAATATTATTAATCCACTTAGTCATCTGTGTGATCTGACCAGTGTGGTAACTTGTATGTTCAATAACGTGAATTAAAATGCTTATTCCCGATTCTTTGAAACATTGAACTTCATGTATTTTTTCAAAGTTTGACGCCTCCGATTTTTGAACATATTCAACAGCCTTAATTATACTTTCTTCAATGCTCTTTATCAATTGATCTTTACTATGTGTTCTGTGTGAAGAAAATTCTAAATCTCGATTTCTTTTATCAGCTTGATGACCAAAGGTAGTATGGATGTATTGAGTAATATTTCCAGAAAGGTGTAAAACTAAATTAGCGATTGAGTTTACGTTCTTATTTGGAGTATACCATAGACCATCGTATCCCAGTAATTGTACACATTTAACAATCCTAGCTAGGGATTCTTCTTGCACACGTCGTATAAATTCTTTTTTAATTAATTCAACCATTAGATTTCTGCCATTGCAATACAGGCCAAAGATAAGCGTAGGTTTTTAGCCTGCAATAATTTCTCGGCTGCAGCTTCTAAAGTGGCACCTGTTGTTATAACATCATCTATTAATAGGACATTCTTGTTGACAAGTTGCTCTAGTCCATTAATCTTAAAGGTGTTTCCAACACTCTTTATGCGTCCTAGACGGCTTTTATCTGTTTGTGAAGGCGTAGGAAGTGGTTTAGTCAATATATTAGTTGCCATTGAACAATTTAATACTTCTTGAATGCCTTTGGCGTATTCCGTGCTTTGATTGTAACCTCTCAATCGAAATTTTTTAAAGTGAAGAGGTATTGGAATTAAAAGATCTGGGATTGGGAAGTCTTCTGATTCAATCAACTGTTCACCAAATTTTCGTCCCAGAGCTCTTGCAATTTGAGGTTTGTTTTGATATTTAATTTTATGAATCAGCTCTTGGACTTTGCCGCCTTTTCTAAAGTAGAAATACGCAGCACCTCGATCGATTTTGAACCTCCCTTTGACCTTCATTTCTAGTTGATTGTCTTTTACTGTAATGTGGTCCGTAAAAGGAAGATCTAGTTGACAACTTAAACAAAACAAATCATCTTTTATGGGTGGTTTGTGTCCACAACCACAGCACAAGTTTGGGAAAAATAAATGCACAATGGCTTGAAGATAATTTGAAATGAAGGCCAACATTTTTTAGTGGATGATAAGTTTTTCCGTTTTAATAATTTTTGAATCTGTACTTACCGTAAAGACGTACATTGATTTTTCAAGTCCAGATAAGTCAATATTATTTTCGCCTTGGCTTAATTCACTTTGTAAAAACATCCGCCCATGAATATCGAAGACATGCAGAGATAATGAATAAAAACCTTGATAGTAAATGTTTAGATTCTTTAAGTTACCATCATAGATGTGATTTATATTCAAAAGGTCAACATCTATGTCTTCTGTCGACACCAAATCACAAGGATCAGGGTTATTATTCGGTTCGAGTGTTTCTGTAGCGACGAGATTTATTCCATTAAATCCAGGATAGTCAAGACCATATTTATATGCGCGGAAGGTAGAATTGTTATTGGCATTTGATCCTTGTGGAACTGGACTATTACCACTGAGAGGAATGATATATTCCCAAACAATCTCATCATCCATATTTACTTCATAAATGTGTCCTATTGAACCAGCGTTTATAAAGGTATTTTCGTTTGGTAGACGCTGTGCGTTGGAAAGAAAGGGGGAATAAAAAGGCCCATTGGTGTCGCCGTCATAGATCCATTCAGGGTTTTCCGGTCCTATGGGGTCTTCATCTGGCATAATATAAAATCCAGGATCAGACTGTGGTGGAAGTAAAACTTCCGCAGTAGAAAAATCAGTACCTGGCCTTCCATTTCCATTGTTATAAATCATAATGCTCCCTGTATCTTCTCCTTCAGTAATCCAGTTCACACCGTGCTGTCCAAATAACTTTTGTGAGGCAACCGTGGCTCGATCATAGGCATTGGCATTTCCCCATCTATAGAGAATGTCTCCCCCTTTTCCATATGTTCCACCAGTATGGCCAGCCGCTTCATTAATGGTTGTTGAATGATCAATGATCCAGATTTCGTCTGAATTTCTCGTACTTATTAAAATCTGATCTAATTCGGGATTATAGTCAATCGCATTAAAGTGATTCCAATCTCTAGTTGAGTTGCTATTATTACTGTTTAATTCCGGTAGATTGATGTCAAAAAGCTCTGGGTGTTCTGACACAACTCCAAAGTTTAATTTAGTATCATCAAAGTCTTGTATGTAATGGTCCTTGATTTCCCATTGCCATACAATCTCCATTTCATTACTTCCAATCGGTCTGATTTCTAGAATTTTCTCAGACCACATAAAACCTGCTGAAAATATTTCATTTGGGTCTCTGCCAAGTTCGACCAATTCATCTGTATAGGTTAGTTCCCAAGTAAGGACTAGAAGGTTACCATTGGGCATCATTACTACATCATGATGAGAAAGAGATTGATCATCATTTAATTCATAAAACCAAACTACATTATTATCCCAATCTACCAGTTCTAGACCCCCAGCATTACTTGCAGAAGTGAATGGACCAATTGGATCAATTTTATAGGTTCTTAGCATCAGCCCATTGTCTAGAAAATAGGCAGATAAGCCAGGTCGTGTACCTCTATTCCATTGGTTCACCAATCTTCCGCAATTATCAACCATGTAAGCGTTTGTGCTGTTAAATGGAGAGAAAAAGGTATAACCTAAGTAGGAATCAGGGCTACTTTGAAGGACGCCTACCGTATTATTTTGTGCATAAATATTTGCGAAAGCGAACAAAAAAAAGGATTCAATAATAATAATCTTCATGCGGTTGTATGTTAAAGGATTAATATAGATATAAATCCGAATTTAATATTTAGTTATTTTTGCAATCCGAGTCTAAAGACTAGTGAAATTGTAATAATTTGCACCTAAATCTAATAGAAGTATTATGCTGAATCGTATGACTTCCGACAAGAGAGTCAAATTTAAAAGTACACCACTAAAAGATGACTTTATACGAGATCTGAGGAGTAGAGTGAATGAATACTTTAAGACAAATGAGATCTCTCCATATGCCAATATGGAAATGTATATTAAGACTGCTCTAGCAATAGTTATGTGGCTTGCGTGTTTTGGACTGATAATGTCCGGGACTTTAGGCAATCTGGGTTTATTTTTGACTTATTTCGCTTGGGGCTTTGTGATTATTTTTATTGCCTTTAACATCATGCACGATGCAACCCATGATGCCTATTCTGAAAATCAAAAGGTTAATCAATTTTGGAGTTATTCTATGGATTTTGTTGGAGGGAATCAATACCTATTCCGGAGAATGCATGGAGCACATCATGGTTACGTTAATATTCATGGAATCGATGTAACCTTAGAGACTCATGGGCAGTTTAGGTTTTCCCCAGATGAGCCTTGGTTACCAAAACACAAATGGCAACATTTTTACACTTTCGGGCTCTATGCGTTGGCTATGTTGCACTGGGTGACAATCAAAGATTTCAAATGGTTTTTTGTTGAAAGTAATATTGGAAATCAGAAAAACATTAAGCACCCGCTTAAGGAGTATGTTATACTCTTTATAGGGAAGGCTTTTTATTATGGTACAGGATTTATCCTACCAATGATTTTCTTGCCTCAATCTGCAGGCTTCATATTTATGTGTTGGATTTTTATGCACTTTTTACCTGGTCTTACATTTGCATTAATGTTTCAAGTGACGCATGTGTATGAGGGAACAACTTATCCTTTGCCAGATGAAAAAGGAAATATTGAAAACAATTATGCACTTCACGTTTTAGAAACGACAGCAGACTTTTGTAGACATAGTAAACTTGGAACTTGGTTGATGGGAGGAATAAATATTCACGTCATTCATCACCTTTTCCCTAAGGTCTGTCATGTACACTATTCGGCTCTAACAGATATTTTGAAAGAGACTTGTGATGATCATCAAATTGTATATCAAGAAAACAAACGCTTCCTAACAGCTTTGCGAAAGCATTATGAAATGTTGAAAATCTTATCTAAGCCAAATGCTGAAGTAGCAAGAGCAGGAAAAGCGACCTTGGCAAGGACTGCATAGTTATGTGAGGGTAACAAGAGTTGGGCTTTTGTCTCTAATAATAAAGATCAACAATGCCTAATTCTCATTTAGTCCAAAATAAAATTTTAGAGGCAAAGCAAAGTGTTTCTAACAATGGTAATATTCCAAGCGCAATAAATGCTTCCGAGAATCTATACTATGTCAATGGTTTATTAAAAAATCAAAGTAAGGCTGAAAAAGCATTGGATATTGTCAACGTTTATTTTTCGCCACGACGATTCAAGTTAATTTATAATGATACGCTAGGACTACCAGACCTACAAGAAATAAAGGAGGATTATCAATGGCTGATTCAGACAGCTACTACTCTAACTGTAAATACTATTATACCAAACGACGCCATGTATAGAACTATGGCTATTCTAGAATATGGTCGCATCAATAATTCTCAGATTGGTTTGATCGGAAGTAGCCAAGGTTCTATAATAATTTATAATGCAGTTTTGGGTTTCTATTTATTAAGTCAAGCCAATCAAGATTATTTAAAAACTAGAGTTAAGATTGGAACTGTTGGAAGCTTAATACCTTCAAGATTTTATGGTCTTGGAAATACCATGTTACAAACATTTTCTGCGTTTGTAAACAGGTATGATGTTTTATCCACAGCGTTTACAATGGATGATATAAATAATGTAACAACGATGCGAGGGGCTGGAGCACATTCCATTAAGTGGTACTTACCAAATAACTTAATTCAGAAAAATTTTCACCGACTTTTTACAGGATTAGATCCTAATGAACCTTTTCTTTCAAAAGACTACTTTGATTAAATGGAGGAACTTCCATTTGAGCATAAAAAAGGGGTCTCAAATGAATGAAACCCCTACTTTTATTGCGCTTCCTCAAGGACTTGAACCTTGGACCCTCTGATTAACAGTCAGATGCTCTAACCAGC
>JAHDGF010000010.1:27393-101033 GCA_020627785.1 Saprospiraceae bacterium | reverse complement strand
CATAATTGGTCTATTCTTGCTTCTATTCATCGCCGGTTGCAGTACCGATCCAATGGATTATGAGGTTTATATGCTCATCGACGGAGAAGAATTTAAAGTCGAAGATGCTAGTTATTTGCATGCTTTTGAAGTTGCAACTGCTTTTGAAGAAACAGAATATGGCTCTCACCAGATAGTCTTTACTTTTGAAGATGATATATCACTAGGTATTCATCCATTAAATGACTTTGTTGGCTCTGCTGGTTCTAGTTTAAATGTCACTTATTTTCAAAATTCAACAACCCTTAGAATTTATAGTCAAAGAGATGGTATGCTTAATCTACTTGAAAATTCAGAAACACGACTTCGAGGTACTTTTGAAGTGGAGGTATCTATAACTGAAAGTAGCCCTGTAATCAAATTAACCGAGGGTTACTTCAATATTGCAAAGTGACAATTGACTTTTATTGTCATGTGACAAAATAAAATTCAAAGCTTTCTTATATTTACTGATGCACAAGAGTCATGGATAAGAAATTTGAATTCATAAATACTAAGTCCGATCATCTTCTAAATTTATTGAAAGGAGACAACCATTCAGGAAAAAGCAATGCTACAATATTCTTCTTATCAGCTCTTTACCTGATTGTTGCCGTTTTACACTTTATTAAATTTGGCTTTACTCCTATGCTAGGCCTGAGTTTACTCGTCTTGGCGATTCTCTTTGTTATTTATAGAATAAGCATGCAATCAGCGAAAAAAGAAAATGCTGCCAATGCCAATTATGAATCATTTAAAGAAGTAGATCAAGTTACTTTCATCAGAACCAAGCTACAGTATCTGTACTCAGGAATCATGATTAAGTTCACACGTACTAAATCCATTAGATTCCTGTATGCTGCGATTTTTCCTTTTATTTTATTCTTATCCAAGGAGATTTTTCTCGGACGAGTTGAAGGGTATGTAAGTAACGTGATTTTTGCCGCATTACTAGGGGCTGGTTTTTGGTGGATGTACTTTAGAGATGAGGTTGAAGACCTAAGTATATCTAGAGATGACATTAAGGGTTATCTCGAAAGTCTTTAGATAATTGCATCCACTTCTTCAATGAGTTGTTCATCAACCTTTTTAAAGAACCTTCCTAGATTTTTACGTGCTTTACGGCGCACCTCTTTATCGATGTAGCAAGCAATAGAAACCATTCCAAAACTTAGAATTCCCAAATCGTCTGTGAATCCAATAAAAGGGCTGAGGTCTGGAATTCCATCAATTGGTGACAAGAAATAAGCAAGTGATCCAATGACTATATTTTTGGCCCACTTCGGAGTATCTTTTGATTGATAAGCAAAGAATAACAATAGTGCGGAATAGACCAGTTTAATTCCCATGTTTTGGGTTTGATCTTTAATGTAAGACTCAAGGTCTCCCCATTTGAATTTTTTACGACCATTCATTAAAGAACTAACAAAAAGTCGTGGTATAAAAGTTCAATTTAATTCAAACTGGTCAAGCATTCCGGGGTAATGGAGCAAAAATTAAACCCTCTACTTGAGTAATATTCTAAAACTCTCGGAAGTACTTCTTTTAAAACTGAAAATGATTTCTGACTATCATGAAAGACGATAATCGAACCTGGAATTGTATTCTGTATTACGTTCTGATAACACTTTTCAGCATCAACTTGCGGATCAAAATCACCACTTAAGACATCCCACATGATTATCTTCAAATCCTTTCCAATTGTTTTTGCTTGACTCGGTTTAATCCTTCCATAAGGTGGTCGAAAAAGTATGGAGTCACTGAGATCAGCGGCTTTTTTGACATTGGAAACATATTTCATGTTATCCGTTGTCCAGCCAGATAAATGATTGTGGCTGTGGGAACCTATCCCATGGCCATCACTTTTTATTTTTTCAAAAATTTCTGGATTACTCTCGATATTCTCGCCAACACAGAAAAAAGTGGCTTTTGCCTCATAACTTTCAAGAGCATTTAAAACAAATGGTGTTACCTCAGCGATGGGACCATCATCAAAGGTCAAGTAAATATCCTTGTGATTGGAAGGAACATTCCAAATGAAGTTTGGAAATGATTTTCTAATAAAATTCGGCGTCTTAGTCAGATACACGTAACAAATTTACTAATGGAAAATAATTGATAGGAAAGGAAGAACACTATAACGTGCAAAACAACTATTAATTATTGATTTCCGCTATTTTCTCATTTAAAAGTTCTACAAAATCATGGGTGTATGTAGGGATGTCGTCTTTTATCATGTCTAAAAACCATCTGCCTATTTCTCCATTAGAAGAATATTCAACATAGTTACCTCCCCAGTCTCCACAATCTGGACAGCCAAAGGTCTGGTCATCTTCGTCTGCTAAGTTTGATGGAAAAGCATTTAATAATTCTAAGGCAATGGCATGTTTATCTGCATCTAATTCTACCCAATCAAAATCTGTCCCTTGATAGTTATCATTAGTATCTTCAAACAATTGAGTTGAAGTCAATTTAAATGTCTCAATACATTGTTCTCCACCGCATTCACCATAGAAATGGCCAAAAACTAAGTATTCTACCTCGCCAAAGGCCGTTTCATTCTTAGAACAGGCAGAAAGAACAGCAAGAGTAAGAACTGGAAGAAATAATTTAAGAATATTCATTTTTTAATCTTTTAATTTGCACTGTTTTAGAATTATCGTTTAAAGTCGAAGAAAGGTTGGTACAACCCGAATTCTCCTAAAAAGTGAAGAATGTCAGATAACATCAGAGTGAGATTTGCTCCATCTCCTACAGGACCATTACATATTGGCGGTGTAAGAACTGCCTTGTATAACTATCTACTTGCCCGTAAAATGGGAGGTACTTTCATTCTTAGGATAGAGGATACAGATCAAACACGATATGTTGCTGGTGCAGAAGACTACATCAAGGAAGCACTGGAATGGTTTGACATTACTCCAGATGAAGGACCTGGATATGGTGGCAATCATGGCCCTTACAGGCAATCAGAAAGAAAAGACCTTTATGCAGAATATGTCCACAAGATGGTAGAGGATGGAAATGCATATTATGCTTTCGATACTCCAGAAGATCTAACAAAGGCAAGGGAAGAAGCTAAAGCAAATGGCAATCATTCCTTTAAATATAACTGGGAGATCAGAGAAAAAATGAGAAACAGTGTCTCATTATCTGCCAAAGAAACCAAAGAATTACTTGAGGCGAATACGCCTTACACCATTAGGTTAAAAATTCCAACAGAGCAAACAATCAGCTTTAATGACGTTGTCCGAGGTGAGGTAAGCTTCGCTTCTTATGAATTGGATGATAAGGTGATCATGAAGGGAGATGGAATGCCTACTTATCATTTGGCTAACATAGTGGATGATCATTTGATGGAAATCAGTCATGTAATCAGAGGAGAAGAGTGGCTTTCAAGTACAGCACATCACGTGTTGATGTATCAATTCATGGGTTGGGAAGCTCCTACATTTGCTCACCTACCATTAATCTTGAATCCTGCAGGTAATGGAAAACTTAGCAAGAGGCATGGGGCCAAGTTTGGTTTTCCGGTATTTCCATTGGAATGGAAGCAAGAGGAAGAAACATACAGAGGATTTAGAGAAGATGGCTTTGATGCCGATGCTGTTATGAACTTTCTATCATTGTTAGGCTGGTCATCTGGAACAGATCAAGAAAAATTCACCAGAGAAGAGTTGATTCAAGCTTTTTCCCTTGATAACATTGTAAAATCTGGGGCACGTTTCGATATTGACAAAGCCAATTGGTTTAACCAGCAATACTTAATGGAAAAACCGGGAGCTGATATTCTTGAAATTTTAAAGGGAAGGAAGAATGCAGAACAACTTTCTCAATACTCAGATGATTACCTCTTGAAAATGATTGAGTTGATGAGAGAAAGAGTCATACTGTTCGATGATTTTGTAGATAATGGTTCATTTTTATTGGGTTCACCTAAGGAATATGATGAAAAAACCTTCAAGAAAAAATATAAGAATGAGAATGCAGTTCACTTTGACGCCATAAAAAGTCTAATCAGTGAGCAAACTGACTTTACGGCTGAAAACTTGGGAAATCAGGTTAAAAACTACATAAAATCCAATGAATTAGGCTTTGGAGCCATCTTTCCAATCCTAAGGATTATCCTTTCTGGTACCATGAAAGGGCCTGATTTATTCGCAATGATGGAACTTATTGGTAAGGAAGAGGTATTGATTAGATGGGAAGCTATAAATACCCTTCAGAATGTCTAAGAAAAAGAAAACGGTCTCTAAAGAGAATAAAAATGCCAAAGTTCACGAAGAACTTAAAGGATTTAATATCACCATTGATAGATTCGGAGCCCTCCAAAGTAATATCAAGGTCGATGAGCTAAATAACTTTCTCAACAACAACGTTGAGGATAAAAAACTGGTTGAAAAGGACGAAGAGGAGTAAGACAAGTATTATCTTAATAGTTAAAAGTCTTATTAAGCCTAGAAATGAAAAGCCTCTATTATGGAGACTACTCGTTATAGGTGTTATATTATGTAATATTTAGTCTAACTGACCTAAACAGTTTGATGTTCAAGAATCACATTTGTGCACTGGTGTTCTTATTGGCAATTCCTTCCTTTTTGTTGGGAAATGCTAATTATGTTGTTCAAGATACCATTGCTCCCGAAATCGAAACCCTGCCCTCAGATCTTGTTGTTGCCTGTGGGGAAACCTATCAAATACTATTTAATAACTGGATTTTAGACGCTGGAGGGCTTACTGTGAGCGATGCTGGAACTTTTGAATTATTCTCAACCTTTGATCTTATCGATATTGAGGAACAAGTTTTAACCTCTTCAGACACCTTATGCAGTACCACAGCCTTTATTCCAATAGGCTTTTATGCCATTGATGATTGCAACAATTCTTCGGATACAGTTTTTGCAAATTTTATCATAGAAGACAATACCCCTCCGGTTGTCACCCTACCCATTCAAAATGTCTTACTAGAGTGTGGCGCAGGTGCCCAAGATAGTTTACTGAGTTGGATAAAAACACAAGGAGGGGCTCAGGCTGAAGATGAATGTGGAGATAGCATTGTGTGGAATAATTATGTATGGAACGATAATTTAGGGAATGATGGATTTGCCAATAGCTTAGACACAACAGACATTGTCATATTACCTACAGATTGTGACCGTACCATAAACTTTTCTTTTTTTGTATTGGATGAGTGTAGTAACGCAAATGTAACGACTGGAACTTTCATCATTCAAGACACTCAAGAACCAATGGTCGAAAGTTTCATTACCGATACAATCATTACTTGTATTGATACACTACCTGACCTAACTCCTCAATTCATTGATGAGTGTGGTGGTGATTTAAATATAGAAATCGAAAGTAATAGCACGCAAGGAACAAGTGTAGATGAATGCTCTTTTTATAACTACGGAGTAAACAACACATACACGGTATCTGACGCCTGTGGGAATTCTATCATGCTGAGTCAATCTGTACAAGTATTAGATACAGTTGCTCCGATTATAATTGCTGAAGAAAATATTTTCATTGATTGTGATGCTGATCTTAGCCTTACGGCAAATTTTTTAGATTCATTGATTGACTGTTCTCCCATTGAAATAAACTTTGAAGATATATCAATAAATGTGGGACCTTGTTCCTCTAACTTTACAAGGACTTGGACCTTTTCTGACGTTTGTGGAAACATGTCAGGTCTCGAGCAGAATGTTTTTGTTATTGATCAAGAAGGACCAGAATTAGAAGGTCAGATACCTTCCTTAACCATGGACTGTGAAGAACTAACTTCTTTCAATGATCAAATAAAAAACTTCATACAAGAAATTAAATCAGTAGCCATTATTGATGATTGCAATCAGGGATCTGCAAGCATCCTAAATGCAGAAAGTCCTGAAGGAACAAGTTTTGATTTTCAGTTTATACCAAATTTAAGCTGCGAAGGAAATAGTCTTTTACAGCAAGAAAGCATAAGTATCTCATTAGAAGATTCATGTAATAATTCGAGTTCGGCAGCGAGTACTATTAACATCATTGATACAATCAAACCAACGTTTCTTTCCTGTCCTAAAGAACTGTCTTTTGATTTAGACATGGGCACCTGTTCTTTAGATTATGAGCTTGTAGAATATACAGTTGATAGGGGTTGTGATTCCATACTACTACCTTATTATTTTCAGCAAGAATATTTACTAGAAGAGATCGACTCTAATGAATTACAAACTTTAGTTTTCGAGTGGGATTTTGAAGAAAATTCAGATCCGCAAATAAACGGTGAGGTACAATTGAGTTTGGAATTTTCCTCCATCTTAAATGAAAATCTTGATCTCATCTTTGATGTATTGGATGACAGCGGAGAAGTAATTTTCAGTTATGACAATTCAGTAAATACTTGCGAGGTTCAATCCGTTGATTTTATCGTAACGGATAGCTTAGCAAATCTTTGGCTTGAAGATGGTCTGATAACACTTAGTGTGGATTTTCAAATTGAAGATTTTGCTGATTGCCAGATGATACCTTTCATGGGAATGAATATTTACATTCCAACCACTTTTACATCCAGCCCAAAATATTTTTTCAGTCTAAATGACGAGGAAGAAAAAAGTTTTGCCTCAGGAGATATCTTGAATCTATCTGCCGGGCAACACACCTTAATTTACATTTCTGAAGATTGTGGTGGTAACAGGGATAGTTGTATTCAGGTCATTGATATTATAGATCTAGACGAACCAAGCCTAGAATGTCCAGATGATATCACAATAAATCTGACAGGTGATTCATGCACGATCGATTTTCAAGTCAATCCAGATTTTCAATTCATAGAAAACTGTATGACCGAGTTGAACAATGAATTCCAACTACCAATAAGCAGCGAGCGATTTTTAGAATTTACTGAATTAGATGATGGAAGTATACTTGCGTCAAATATTCAATTGGTTTATGAGAATATAGAGCTTGAAGGTTTAATTTTAAATCCTGTGCTTATTGTAGAAATTCTTGCAAATACAGAAGGACAAAATGCATTTTTCACAATAAGAGACGAAAATGGAAATGACCTTGGAACTACTCCTCAGAATGTTAATTCCTGCTTAGAACCTCAGACTGTTCAGATAGACCTAAGCTTAACGGAGCTAGAATCTTGGAATCAAGATGGAGAGATAGAAATAAACTTTATTCAAGAGAATGCTACTAACGGAATTACCCCATGTGATACCACAAATTTTGATGGGCAAATTGATCAGTCTAGTTTCTTAACCGCAAGTCTAGCTTTTACGGAGGTAAATCCAACCGTGACCATCATCAATCTTGAGTCCAATGATACAATAAAACTACAAGATCAAACTGGCAGTTTTGAGCCAGGAGAATATAGTATAGAATTACAGAATTCTGACAGTTCTGGGAATCTAGCAAGCTGCAACTATTCATTGACAGTGCTCGATGAAATTGCACCGACAATTAGTTGTGCAGATTCTAATTTTGAAATTTCTATAGAAGATGAAAACGTACAAAATCTAGATTTAGATTCACTTGAAATCATGGTCTTTGATAATTGTGATTCAGTGGTTGTCGATATAGATATTTCCACAATATCCTGTTCTGATATTGGAGAAAATATAAATACTGAGGTTACGGTCACAGATGAATTTGGAAATAGCTCTACTTGTGATTTTGTGATTACCGTTCAAGCGGCAGAATTAGAGCCAAGCTTTAGTTCCTCTCTTTGTGGTGGTGATACCTTAACCTTATTCAACAATATAAATCCAATTGCGGGGAGTAATTTGACATATTCTTGGACAGGCCCAAACAATTTTGAATCAACGGAGGAAAATCCACAGATTGTTGGCTTAAGTAATGCTAATTCAGGTCTATACACTTTGGGGGTCACCAATGAATTAGGCTGCAGTTTTACTGGTAGCATTGATGTAATGATTGAAACACTTGACAGCCCTGAATTGAGCGTCAATAATAATATGCTCTGTGAAGGTGAGACACTCACGCTGAATTCAAATTCGTTTAGTGATCAAGTTACGTACATCTGGTTTGAAGGAGAATCCCCAAATGAAATATTACTTGGAGAAACAGATGTTCCAAGCTTTGAAATAATGCCGACAGTAGGGCCTCATAGTTACTTTGCTATAGTGGATGGAAATGGTTGTCAATCAAATCCTTCAAGTCCCATTGAGGTAGAAGTAATTCCTGAGCCAACTGCTTTGGTTCAAGATAATTTCATCACCATTTGCGAAAGCGAAAGCATCCTACTAGAAACCGCAAATACAAATCCGACACTAGAGTTTATGTGGACGGGACCAAATGGATATTCCAGCACAGAAGCTAATCCTCCTGAATTGACAAATGCAACCTTAAGTATGGCTGGCATGTACCAGCTTGTTGTCAGTGATAGAGGTTGCGTGTCACCACCAGCCACTGTTGAAGTGATTATCTTTCCACAACCTGTGACCCCAATAATTAGTGGACAGAATATTAAATGCCAAGGAAATGAATTTAATCTAACGGTTAGCAACAATGTGTCAGCAGAAAAATATAATTGGTATTTAAATGGAGAATTGCATTCCATCACAAATACCAATACTTTAATCATTGTCCCAGCTACTCAAGCGTTATCAGGTGAATGGACGGTTATATTAGAAGAAGGTAATTGTGAAAGTGAAATTTCCGGTGGATTTTTAGTGGATATTGAATCACAAATTACCATAGGAGCAAGCAATGATGGCCCGAGTTGTATTGGTGAATTTGTCACGCTTACCGCTAGTTTTATTCCCGACGGCGATTACGTTTGGACAACCCCAAACAATCAAGAATTTTTTGATCGCATCGTAACAGTTCCAGCAGTACAAGGAATTTATACTGTAATGGTAACCACACCTTCTGGATGTGAAGGGACAGCAACCACCTTGGTTGATATAATTGATGTACCTACAATTACAGCTCTATCAAATAGCTCAAGTAACTGTATGAACGTAGGTGATAATATTACTTTTAGCCCAACCATCTTTCCTCCTGGGAACTACAATTTCTTTTGGACTGGACCGAATGGATTTAGCTCAACTGCGCAAGATTTAAACATAGATTTTCTCGGTCAGGCTTCAAATGGCACTTACACTTTACAAGTCCAAATTGACGGCTGCCTTTCTGAAGTAGCAAGTACAAGTATTAATGCAACGGTTATTCCAAATGCTCCTGTGATTGACCTTCAACAAAGTGCTTGTGAGGGATCTGAAATAAATCTATTGGCATCAAATGTCACCAATGAAGTAGACACCTACTTTTGGACAACACCTCTAGGCCAGATGACAACTAACGATCCAATTTTAAGCATACCGAATGCAAATAGCACAAATAACGGAGAGTATACGCTTACCGTAGAAACGAACGGATGTCTCTCTGAAGCATCAGAGAGTATTACTGTAACGGTTGCTCCTACACCAGCTGTTCCTACCATTGTAGGTACTAATGAATTATGTGCTGGACAGACTTTGGAATTAAACCCTGAGAACCCTGAGGCAGGAGTGAGTTATTCTTGGTCTACACCAGAAGGAAATGTGACGGATACGGAAACACTTATCATCGATCCATTCTCTGCACTATCTGCTGGAGCATATTTTTTACAAGCAACGATTGATGGATGTGTTTCCGATTTTTCAGAACCGTTCGTTGTTTCTATTATAACAGGACCAGAGGCTCCAGAATTAAATCCAAATGAATTTAGATTCTGCCAAAACGAATTAGAAGAAGTTGATCTAGTAGATTTTATTCAAGATGACCCTACCCTTGAATATGTACTTTACAATGATGAAGGATTTGTATTAGCGACCTCACTTGATGGGAATTTTACTGGACTTAATCTTAGTAATCTTGATCCTGGTTTTTATATTTTCCAAGTGGCTGCTAGTTTAAACGGATGTGAATCTGAATCACCAAGCAACCTAACGATAATTGTAGAAGAAATTCCTGCGCAAGCAGTCTTCGTAACCGATGATTTAGAATTATGTGAATTAAGTATAGAACAGATTTTTATAGAAATCCCTAATCAAGTAGAGACAAGTATTGAGGTAATTGGTTCAAATTTGGAAATTCAAAGTCAGATAAATAACTCCATTATTTTAAACATTTTTGATTTTGGAGAAGGCAGTCTTGTATTAACTTCTAACAATGAAGTTTGTGGAGACTTTGGAACTGACACACTCAACATTATTGTCCTTGAAGAGGTGACTGCAAATAATGATTCCTACATCGTAACTGGGAATAATCAAACGACCTTAGATATTTTAGAGAATGATGTATTTGAAGGTGAGGTTCAGGTTTCAATTTCTACGCTTCCGGATAATCCACCATTGGTCTTTACCAATGGTTTAGCCATTTTGGATCCGAGCGACTTAGATGGGACTTTCATTTATACCTATGAGATATGTAGTGAAAATTGTCCAGACATTTGCGATCAAGCAACCATAGAAATTGATTTAGATAATCAAGACACAGGTACAGGAACTGGAGGGTGTTTGCCACCTGCCGTAATCACACCAAATGGCGATGGGATTAACGACGATTTTGTAATTCCTTGTTTAGTTGCGTCAGATGTTGTTGACTTAAAGATTTTTAGTGCAACTGGATCTTTAGTCTTTGAAAGTGATGATTATCAAAATGATTGGCAGGGTTTATTTGGTGGTGAAATATTACCAGTCGGAACTTACTATTATACTTTTAAGAAAAACAATGAGACGCCTGAGACAGGTTTCATCATTATAGAATTATAAAGCATGAGAGGGATTTGGATCATAAGCATATTGGTATTTTCATTCATCAGATTGGGCGCACAGCAAGACGTGCTCTTTACTCAATTTGCGTATGATAAACTTGGATTTAATCCGGGGTATGCTGGTGTTCATGAGCATATTAGTCTTAATGCCATTTATAGAAATCAATGGTTAGGACTTGATGGTTCACCAGTTCGTTTCTCGGCTAGTTTGAATTTTCCTTCCTTCGATCAAAAATTAGGTCTAGGTCTTCACATTGACAAAACAGATATTGCAATTTTTGGACGTACTTCTTTGCAAGGAATTTATTCTTACAGAATACCAATGGGAAGTGGCTCACTTGCTTTTGGATTAAATACATCCATAAGACAATTTAAAGCAGATTGGTCTGATCCTAAATTGCGACCACCTAATGGTTGGGCTAACGATCCAGCAGTTGATCCAAATCTTTATACAAAAATGATTTTCAATTTAGGAGCAGGAGTATATTTCAGACAAGAAGGATTTTTTGCTGGAGTTTCAGTTCCTAGGTTATCTAAAGCGGACATCGATTTTGACGATATGAACTTAGATACTTTGGTTGCTGTTGAATCGAGACTCATATACATAATGGGTGGGGCAAGATTTGATGTTAGTCCGAATTTTGAATTAACGCCACAGCTTTTATTAACTGTTCCGGAAGTCGGAAATATTCAATACGAATTATCTGTGATTGGAATCTTAGCAGAAAAATTCCACATTGGAGCCAACTACAGTTCGGGAGGTTCTGTGGTAAGCCCTGTTGAATCCATCGACCTTATTCTCGGCCTTCAATCATCCAATCAGATGTTTTTTGGGTTATCCTATGACATCACCATGAGCGACCTGAGAGAAGTTTCGAATGGGACTATAGAATTAATAGCCAACTATAGATTTAATAAAAAGAACAAAGCCAATATAATCATTAACCCTAGGTATTATTAAATGGTGAAATTTTGTTTGACATTCATAGGAATGGCGCTCGTGGCAAATGTATTTTGTCAGTCGTCTAACTTTTCTTCTACTTCATTTTGGTCAGAAGCTTCCGTAAGAAATTTAGCAGCAGTAAATACTGTTGATGAAGAATTCAGTCCATACATCTGGAGTGACTATTTAATTTATATTGGAGTACAAAAAAAGGGAAGAGTTAGTGGTAAAAACTCTTCACCTTACTTTGACATCAAAGCTTCATTAACTACCGAAGATTTTGATAAAAATTTCATTTTTGCGAGTGGCTTAAATAGTAGATTTCATGAAGGGCCTATTTCTTGGGATCCAAGTTCAAACGTACTTTATTTTACCCGTGCACATACAGAAGGAAGTGAGGCAGTGATTGATCAGTTTGGGAGACACCTTTTACAGATTTACATGGCGGTCTATTCAAAAGGCAATTGGGAAAATATTCAGAAAGTTGGGTTTTGTAATAGTGGAGATAATTTTTGTCATCCAGCTGTAAACGCTTTAGGAGATAAGATGGTTTTTGCTTCAACTCTAGATGGAGGTAAAGGGAAAATGGATTTATACCTTTCTGAAAAGGTAAATGGAACATGGAACACTCCTCAGAATTTAGGCGAAACCACAAATACTGAAGGGAACGATTGGTTTCCATTTTTGTACGGCGACAATCACCTATTCTACGCTTCAGACATTAAAGACGGTAACGGGATGGATATATATTATGCCAGGTTAAATGAGCTTGGCCAAATAGAATCTAAAAATAGACTACCCTACCCTATAAACTCAGTTAAAGATGATTTTGGATTGGTTATCTCTAAAGAAAAAAATAGAGTGTTTTTTAGCTCTAATAGAAGTGGTGGTGTTGGTAAAGATGACTTATATGAGGTGCTTTTTTCAGAACTCAATCTTTCAGAAGAAATAGAATTAGATTCGGGCGAAAGATCAAATGAAAATATTGGAAATATTACAAATGAGAATTCTTTAGAAGTCATTATAAAAAATAAACAATCAAAGACTTCATTGAATGATGCTGAACTTCAAGTTTTCGTTTTTGAAGGAACCCAAGCAACTAATTTTCTAGAGCAGGTGAATAACAATTCTGATTTACAACTTTTGGAAGTATTGGCAAGAAACACCGCTGAATCCTACAGTTATAATTCTAATCAAAGTGGATCAGTAGAAATAAACCTACCACCTAACAAACAAATATTCTTATTGGTGAAAAAAGAAGGGTATGTCTCAGATTGGAATTTCATTCATACCAGGCAGAATATTGACCGAATGGTTTTTGAGTTAAACAAAAATTAAAAACCTTCATCTAGAATTGCATGAATGTGCAGGACCCCTAAATATTTACCATTTTCAAGTACCAAGAGTTGAGATATATTTTTTTCTTTCAAGATTGAAAATGCTTCAGCAATCAATGTTTCACTAGATATAGTTTTAGGATTACTAGACATTAATTCTTTGGCCGTAATCGTTTTTGAATAACCTTTCTGAAGCATTCTTCTCAGATCGCCATCCGTTATTATTCCTACCAAGTTTTCATCGTCTAATACTGCAGTTGCACCTAATCTCTTATTGGATATTTCCACAATAACTTTATTTAGATCATCTCCTACTTGAACCATAGGCGGCTGATCTTGACTGCACAGGTCCTTGGCTTGCATGAGCAGCGATTTCCCTATCATACCACCTGGATGAAACCGTGCAAAATGGTCTTTCGAAAAACCTCTGGATGTCAACAGGCAGATCGCCAGAACATGTCCCATGGCTGTCTGTGAGATAGAGGATGCTGTTGGGATCAGATCAAAAGGATCTGCTTCTCTTTCGATTGGTGTATGCAAGACATAATCTGCAGCTTTTGCTAAAGTTGAATTGGTTTCACAAACCATAGCAATGATCTTATTGCCAAAAGATTTAATGGTAGGCATCATGCGTTTGATCTCCTCTGTTTCTCCACTTTTAGAGATGATGAGGAGCACATCTTCAGTACCAATCATTCCTAAATCTCCGTGCATTGCGTCAGCAGCATGCATATACAAAGCAGGTGTTCCAGTGCTGTTAAATGTGGCTACCATCTTTTGTCCGACAAGAGCACTTTTACCAACTCCAGAGACAACTAATCTTCCTTTGGATTGTAATATTGTCGCAATTGATTCGTTTAGGTCTTTAGTAATGCTATTTTTTAACAAACCAATGGTTTTTAGCTCTAAATCAATGATTTGTTCTGCAATCGTTTGTATATTCATAGTAACATTTAGAACTACCTTTCCCTTTCAATTCCCTAAGCAAAATACCAGTTTAAGGTAAGATTGTCTCCCAATCTTGGAGAATTAGTCTTGTAAATTTAGTATATTTAAAATAACACCATAACGTAATCATACCATGGACGTAGATACGCTTGAACTTAAAGCGTTTGATGTTCGAGGCGCCCTAAAGGAGCACTTCGGATTTGATGAATTCAAACTTAACCAGGAGCAGGTTATTGAAAGCATTTTAGATAAAAGGGACACTTTTGTCATTATGCCAACAGGTGGAGGTAAGTCACTCTGCTATCAATTGCCAGCACTGATGATACCAGGCTGTGCCTTGGTTATATCGCCTCTCATTGCCTTGATGAAAAATCAGGTAGACTCAATCAGAGGTTATAGCTCTAGCAATAAGGTCGCTCACTTCTTAAATTCTTCGTTGAATAAGACGCAGATGAAACAAGTGAAGGAAGACATTATGAACGGAGATACCAAAGTCCTATTTATAGCCCCAGAGACTTTGACCAAAGATGAAAATCGAGATTTCTTCAGAAATGCCAATGTATCTTTCGTTGCAGTAGACGAAGCTCATTGTATTTCAGAATGGGGCCACGACTTCAGACCGGAATACCGTAAAATTCGTCAGATGATTGATGATATATCGAAAGATATTCCAATCATTGCCTTGACTGCAACGGCTACACCTAAGGTAAAATCTGACATTCTTAAGAATCTTGAAATGAAGAACGCAAATGTCTTTGTTTCATCTTTCAACAGAGATAATCTCTTTTATGAAATTAGGCCAAAGAATAATAAGGCTCAAACCATGAAAGAAATTGTTCAGTACATTAAATCGACCCCTGGCCAATCTGGAATCATTTATGTTCAAGCAAGAAAGACTACAGAAGAAGTAGCTCAACTCCTGCAAGTAAATGGTATCAATGCTCAAGCCTATCATGCAGGAATGGATGGTAAATCAAGAAGCCGAGTCCAGGACGAATTTTTAATGGAAGAGTTGGATGTCATTGTAGCCACCATTGCCTTCGGAATGGGTATTGATAAACCAGATGTACGTTTTGTAATTCACTATGACATTCCAAAAAGTATAGAAAACTACTATCAAGAAACAGGTAGAGCCGGCAGAGATGGTGTTGTCTCGAAATGTTTGGCATTTTACTCTTACAAGGATATTCTTAGACTTGAAAAATTCTTAAAAGATAAACCAGTATCTGAGCGTGAATTATCACTTCAGTTAATGGATGAGATTATTGCTTATTCAGAAACCTCTGCATGTAGACGAAAATATCTACTTCATTACTTCGGAGAGGAGTTTGATGATGAAGGGTGTGACAAAATGTGTGATAACTGCAAGGACCCAAGAGAAAAACAAGAGGTCCAAGATGAAATGCACAAGGTCTTGAAGAACATTGAGATTCTAAATCAGAACTATGGCGTAAAATTGATTGCAGATTTTACTGCTGGAATTAATTCGAAGGAAATCAAGGAATTTAATTTCAATAAAAATGCCGCCTTTGCCAACGGTAAGGATAAAGAAATCCTATTCTGGCATTCAATCATCAGACAGGCTATATTAAACAATTTCATATTCAAGGAAATTGAACAATACGGACTTTTAAAGCTTACAGCCAAAGGAAAGGACTATCTCGAAAATCCGACCTCTATTATGATTCCTATTAATAGAGACTATTCTAAGACAGGAGATGAGGATGTGGTAGTAGATGCAAGCGGTGGAGCCGCTTTGGATAATACCTTATTGACTTTACTTAAGAGCTTACGAAAGTCTGAAGCTAAAAGACTAGGAGTTCAGCCATGGGTTGTATTTTCCGAACCTTCACTTCAAGACATGGCTACTTGGTATCCGATCAGCCTTGAAGACATGATGAATATTTCTGGAGTAAGTAAAGGTAAGGCCCAAAAATACGCCACAGCTTTTATTAGAGAAATCAAAGAGTATGTTGAAACCAACAACATCGAACGACCGGAAGATTATGTCATAAAGCAAGTTGCAAATAAGTCCAAAAACAAAGTTCATATTATACAGGCCATTGACCGGAAGGTTCCTTTCGAAACCATTGCTGAAAATATGAAAGTAAGTGTCGATGATCTTCTTGAAGAAATGTACATGATTGTTCATTCAGGTACAAAACTTCGCATTGGGTATTACTTAGACCAAAACTTAGATGAAGATATCGTTGAAGAGATCTACGATTATTATAAAGAGGCGGATTCCGACTCAGTGGAAGCAGCTTTAGCTGAACTTGAAGAGGATGATATAACAGAAGAGGAAATCAAGATTGTTCGTATCAAGTTTATCAGTGATATGGCCAATTAGGCATGAAAAATATTCTAATTCTAAATGGACCTAATCTAAATCTTCTTGGACGAAGAGAGCCAGAAATTTATGGCTCTCAAGATTTCAAAAGTTATTTCAGTGAACTAGTTGAGGATTTTCCTCAACTTTCATTAACCTATCATCAAACCAACCATGAAGGGGGTATTATCGACAAACTCCATGAGGTTGGTTTCCATTTTCAAGGAATTGTCTTGAATGCTGGAGGCTATACGCACACCTCTATTTCGATTGCTGACGCTATAAAAGCAATTGACACGCCAGTTGTTGAGGTTCATATCTCAGATATTTCCAATCGGGAACCTTACAGAAAACACTCCTACCTATCGGCAGTATGCCCTTATCATGTGATCGGAAAGGGATTAGCTGGGTATAAAGAAGCCATTGAGTGGCTTGATCAGAAACCTTAGACCTTCTTCTCACTTTCTTGGATTAGAGCTTGTCCGAGCTCTTCAAAAAGCCTTATCATAGATTTCTCAATGTGTTCTTCACTTCCAGTCTTATCTATGTAAATAAAAAATAGTTCGCACAAGAACTGATGTTGGTGATGATCTTCAAGAAAAGAGGGTTTATTTAGACGATAAGCTTCTCGAACTACTCTTTTAAGTCTATTTCTCTGGACTGCCTTTTTCACGAGGGCCTTGGGAATACTTATCCCAAATTTTAACCGCAGCCATGTTGATTGATGATCGAGAGGCGTAAAGGCGTAGTATACCTTAAATGGGTGTCGGAAGAGGACTTGCTTCTTTTCAAACAAGTATTCAATCCGTTTTACACTCTTTAACCTCTCATCTGAGGAAAGAGTAGCTTTAAATTTCATATGTGTAGCGGGAAACCAAAAATAGGCTAAGAAGGCCTATTTTACGTGCATTTCGTCAGACACTGTTAGTTTATGTCTGCCTTTAGCTCTTCTTCTTGCCAATACCTTCCTACCGTTTTTAGTAGCCATTCTAGCCCTAAATCCGTGTTTGTTTTTTCTCTTTTTATTGGAAGGTTGATAAGTCCTTTTCATCGTAATAGTCTATTTATTTGTCCTCAGATACTTCTAAAGTGATGCAAAAGTAATCTAAACTTGGGATAATTCCAACATTTAGCCATTCATTGAAACAATAAATTCTTCATTGCTGCTAGTTCCTACCATATGCTTTCTCAAGAATTCATAGGCTTCATCTGGTTTCATATCAGCTAAATGCTTTCGCAAAATGAACATTCTCTTTAAAGTAGCCTCATCTAGAAGCAATTCTTCTCTTCTTGTACTTGATCTAGTAAAGTCAATGGCTGGATACATTCTCTTATTGGCCAAGCCTCGATCAAGCTGCAATTCCATGTTACCAGTTCCCTTAAACTCTTCAAAGATAACTTCATCCATTTTGGACCCTGTATCTGTCAATGCAGTTGCTAAGATGGTCAATGAACCACCGTTTTCAATATTTCTTGCTGCACCAAAGAATTTCTTAGGCTTTTGTAAAGCATTAGCTTCAACACCTCCTGAAAGAACCTTACCAGAAGATGGAGCCACGGTATTGTATGCTCTGGCCAATCTAGTAATTGAGTCAAGAAGGATGATTACATCATGCCCACTTTCGACCATTCTTTTCGCCTTTTCTATGACAATGTTAGCCACTCTTACGTGGTTGTCTGCAGGCATATCAAAAGTTGAGGCAATAACCTCAGCATTTACACTTCGCTGCATATCCGTTACCTCCTCTGGTCTTTCATCTATTAGAAGGACCATCATATAACATTCTGGATGATTCTTAGCAATTGCATTTGCTATATCCTTAAGTAAAAAGGTCTTACCGGTTTTTGGCTGTGCCACAATTAAACCTCTCTGTCCTTTACCAATAGGAGCAAATAAATCAATTAATCTATTTCCATAATCCTTGCCCGCTGGATGAGAGGTAAGGGTAAATTTTTCTTCTGGGAATAATGGAGTTATGTAATCAAAAGGAACTCTCTCTCTAATTTGAGCCGGAGAAAGTCCATTAATCATTGAAACCCTTAATAATGCAAAGTATTTTTCACCTTCTTTTGGAGGACGAATAGCCCCTTGTACACTATCTCCTGTCTTTAATCCAAACAACTTTATTTGCGAAGGCGAAACGTAAATATCATCCGGACTTGACAAGTAATTATAGTCTGAAGATCTTAAGAAACCATAACCATCAGACATCATTTCTAAGATTCCATTTCCTTCTACAATCGCGTCTACATCTACTGAAAACTTATACTTAGCATCTACTGCCTCTTCTTTCGGCTTATTTTCTTTTCTTCGGTTATTATCTCTTCGATTATTGTTGTTATTGTCCCTTGGGGTTCTTTCTTTATTGTCAGACCGCTGGTTTCTATCCTTGGACTTATTATCTCTATTAGAGTTAGTGTCCCTTGCAGTATTGTTTTCTCTATTATTTTCTCTCTTCCCGTTATCTCTCTTTGCTTTGTCTCTAGCTCCATTTTCCTTAGCCTTTGGCTTTGCCGTTCTTTTTGCTGGAGCTGGTTTACTTTCTACTTCAGGAACTGTTTCAGCAACAATCTCTGCATCTTCTTCCTTTATTTTTCTTGAAGTTCTTCTTGTTTTTGGCTTAGTGGCTGGTTTGGCCTCTTTATCGGCTCCTGTATCAGGATTACCATTGATTGCCTGCTGGTCTAAGATTCTATAGATAAGATCTTGTTTGCTCAGACTTTTATACTTCTTTAAACCAATGCTCTCTGCTAATTCCTTTAATTCGGGCATTAGCATCTCATTAAGCTGCAATATGTCAAACATAAAATGTAGGTATGTACTTGTGTGGACTAAATAAATTGAAATTTTACTCGGAATGAATCAAAGAAGATATGTGAATAGCTTTAGAAATCCAGCTTAAATGATTCAATGCAAATGTAATAATAAATATATTGAAAAACAAATTTGATAACTTTGCGGTCAATTATTCAATAATCGCATTAAACAACGACAAATGCTACTAACTAGGCAGATTCGAGAAGAGAAAGAGCGGGTCATCGCGAGTTTAAAAACAAGGAATTGGCCCGAGGAAAAACTATCAATTTTAGATGATATTATTTCCTTAGATGATCAAAGAAGAAAGCTTCAAACCTCTAATGATGAGAATTTATCGAAGGTAAATTCGGCAAGTAAGCAGATTGGGATGTTGATGCGAGAAGGCAAGAAAGAGGAGGCTGAGGCTGCAAAAAGTGAAATTGCAAGCCTTAAAGATGTCATTAAAGCTGCAGAAGAAGAGATGAGAACTGTAAATAAACAATTGACGGACTTGCTTCTAGAAGTACCAAACATCGCCCATTCTTCTGTTCCGGCTGGATCAACGGATGAGGATAACGAGGTAGTTCAAGACTGGACTAAAGATATGCCATCACTACCTGAAGGTGCGCTACCCCATTGGGAACTAGCAACAAAACATAACTTAATTGATTTTGAGTTGGGCGTTAAAATTACTGGTGCTGGTTTCCCTCTATTTAGAGGAAAAGGAGCAAAGCTTGAAAGAGCTTTAATCAACTTTTTCTTAGATGAAGCTGCTGCCGCGGGATATGAGGAAATTATACCACCTCTTTTAGTCAATGAACAATCAGCCATGGCTACTGGGCAATTACCGGATAAAGAAGGCCAAATGTACCATGCTACGAAGGATGATTTCTATTTGATTCCAACGGCAGAGGTGCCAATTACCAATATTTACAGGGATGTGATCGTCAAAGAGGAGGAATTTCCAGTGAAATTGACAGGACATACACCTTGCTTCAGAAGAGAAGCTGGTAGTTACGGAGCGCATGTAAAAGGACTGAATAG
Source organism: Saprospiraceae bacterium (assembly GCA_020627785.1). GTDB lineage: Bacteria > Bacteroidota > Bacteroidia > Chitinophagales > Saprospiraceae > JAHDBF01. Next base: position 80,846 of record JAHDGF010000010.1, on the reverse strand, counting down.
GGTTCACCAATTTGATAAAGTGGAGATTGTGCAGATCACAAAACCAGAAAATTCATACAGTACCTTGGATGAAATGGTCAAACATGTTGCGCAAATCTTGGAAAAACTGGAACTGCCCTACCGAATCTTGCGTTTATGTGGTGGAGACATTGGATTCGTCTCTGCCTTGACTTACGATTTTGAGGTATTTTCAGCAGCCCAGCAAAGATGGCTAGAAGTCAGCTCTGTTTCCAATTTTGAGGCTTACCAAAGCAACCGTCTGAAGTGTAGATACAAAGACAGCAATGGTAAAACTCAATTGGCGCACACCCTTAACGGGAGTGCCTTAGCTCTTGCTAGAATCATTGCTGCAGTCTTAGAGAATAATCAAACTGAAAACGGAATAAAAATTCCTGCTGTACTGGTTCCTTATACAAAATTTGAAACCATTTAATTAAAGTAAAAACACTTAAAACTATGATGGCATATTATATGATTATTGGCGCCTTCGCCGGCATTGGTTGGCTAGTTAGCGGACGCTTAAAATCAAAATTTGCACGATACTCTTCAATGCCGACTGAAAATGGAGAAAGTGGAGCTCAAATAGCTCAGAACATGCTCAGTCACTTTGGAATTAATGATGTAAAGATTGTTCAAGGGCAAGGAATGCTTACAGACCACTACAATCCATTATCTAAAACCATTTCTCTTAGTCCTGATGTTTACAATGGTCGACACGTTTCTGCAGCAGCGGTTGCAGCTCACGAGTGTGGACATGCCGTACAACACGCAGAAGCATACAGCATGCTTACCCTAAGATCGAAACTGGTCCCAATGGTAAATATTTCTAGTAAGCTTCAACAGTTCTTATTTATGGCAGCTATGTTTGGTATTGCCTCGTCTGTGGGTGGACCTTACATCATGCTTGCATTGGTCATTACATTTGGAGTTACTGCTCTATTTAGCTTGATTACGCTACCTGTAGAATTTGACGCAAGTCGAAGAGCACTCTTATGGCTTGATGAATCAGGTACTACCATGGGTGCAAATTATGACGGTGCAAAGGACGCACTTACTTGGGCAGCAATGACCTACTTAGTTCAAGCGCTATCTGCCTTGACTTTATTCTTTTATTTCTTGCTTAAATATATGGGCTCACAGAGATAATTGACAACAAAATAAAATTGGTGAGTTTCTTATGTACGTAGGAAACTCACTATTTTTTTATATTTGAGCCTGACCTAAAATTTAGACCTATGGAAATGGATATATCTAATATTAATTCGATCGCTTCCGCAAATTTTGAAAAAGCGGTAGAACACTTTAAAGGAGAACTTACCAAAATTAGAGCTGGTAAAGCTTCAGTATCCATGTTAGATGGTATCATGGTCGATTATTATGGAACGCCTACTCCTTTGAGTCAAGTTTCCAACATTGGAACTCCTGATGGGAAAACCTTAAGTATTCAGCCTTGGGAAAAATCCCTATTGGCTAATATTGAGCAAGCAATCTTTGCTGCAAACTTAGGTCTGACGCCAATGAATGATGGAGAATTTGTAAGAATCATAATTCCCGCTTTAACTGAAGAAAGAAGAAAAGATTTGGTAAAGCAAGTGAAAAGTGAGTCCGAAAAAGCCAAAGTCGGCATCAGAAATGAAAGACATAAATGGATGGATTTCATTAAAAAAGAAGTCAAAGATGGCTACCCAGAAGATGCTGGCAAAAAGAAAGAATCTGAAATTGATGGGCTCGTTAAAAAATTCAGTGGAGCTATAGATAATCTAGTGGCTGCCAAAGAAAAAGACATTCTTACCGTCTAATTCAAAAAGACTTTCGAAAAATTTCTGAGTCTCTCAAAAAGTACAATTTATTCTGGCCGATGACAAAGTCATCAATGTTCTCCTCTAATTGAATCATCAATCTTTGCTTCTCAACAATGGGATCATTAAGGTTTATATAGTTGAAATCCCCCCCCTCATTGTCGAAATAATATAAACGATTATTCGCTAAACTGATGGGACTTTTTTTCTGATCAAGAATCAACTCTCGCATAAAATTCCCATAATCATCAAAGAGCAAAAGCTGCCCAGTATCCGTTAGCAAAACATATTGATCATCACTTTGCACGAGATCGATTACTTCTCCTTCAAGATCCCATAAGACATCTGTCTCATAGACTAGATTCCGATCGTGATTGTACTTAAAAAGTTGTCTTCTCGAACGACTGTATATTAATATCCTGTTGTCAATCAAACGTGTGGCAAAACCGATATCACCCTTATCAAATCTTATTAGATCAATTTCTTCAATTAAGCTCAGGGTAGAATCTAAGATCCAAAGTTCTTGGCTATCTTTTACAAAGATTGTGAGCTTATTGGGATTGGTAAAAGAGATGTGGCTGAGAGACTCTGTTCCCTTTGAGGTAAAACTCCAGGTGGTATCTTGAGTGATTGAATTTTTAATCAACTCTACTTCTGAATACATGTAGGTCTGACCTAAAACGTCCAATCCAATATGCGTATAATCTTCTGACGTCAGGTCTACAGATTTGTTCTCTAAAAGTTTGGGCGTACATGAAATTAGAAAACACAATAAAATTATTGATCTACTCATATTGGGAAAGTTTAAAGCCCTGCTCTGTAAATGAGGCATAATTAGAATTCCATAGCCACTCGCCTAAATTTATATAACGACTTTTGCCATTGGAAAGCAAATGATTAATCATCAAATGACGATGTCCAAAAATTAAAAAATCGTAATCGTTTTTAGAAATCTCAGATTCACAATACTGCACCAACCTTTCTTTGTTTACATCAAAACCTTCCTCTTTATCCATGGCTCGACTAGTATGTGAAAATTTTCGCATAAGCCATAAGCCTAAATTTGGATGCAATCTGGCAAAGAAAAACTGACATATTTTATTTCGAAAAATAGCTTTGATAAATTTATATCCATGATCCCCCGGTCCAAGTCCATCACCATGATGGAGCAATACCTTCAACCCGTTAAATTCAAATACTGTAGGATCCACCAAAATTGGAATTCCATATTCTTTTTCACTATAGTCAAACATCCACATATCATGATTCCCAGTAAAAAAAATAATCGGAATCCCTGCATCGCGCAAGTTTCTAATCTTTGCCCAAAAATGTGAAAATCCCCGAGGGACCACTGATGAATATTCAAACCAATAATCAAAGATGTCACCGAGTAAAATTATAAGATCGGCTTTTTCTTCAATAGAAGAAAGCCAGGCGACAATCTTAAGCTCCCGTTCTTTAGATGTTTGCTTAGCATCAATTCCAAGATGGAAATCTGAAGCTAGGAATATATTACCGGTGTATGATTTTTCAAGACTCAAAGCAATGATATTAACTCTTTCACATTTGACCTTTTTTTATAGTCGGGGTCATAGTGCACATACTTAACGGTTTGATCTTGATCAATAAGATAAGTTGCAGGTATTGGCATGACAGGTTCTGTATCTCCATTAAATACCTCAATTCTATTCCCCTTCGCTTTTTCTATGTAATCATTGTACTTGTCAGTCACATGAAAAAACACTTTATAATCTTTCATTACAGAATGATCTTCATCATGTAGTATTGGGAATGATAAATTATTTTCAAAATGAAATTTTTGCATGAAGGACCTTTTCTGCGGACTTACCGCAATCACCTTTACATCACCCGCATCATGAATCTCTTGAATATTATCTTGGAACTCTTGTAAGTGTCTTACGCAGAATGAACACCATTCTGCTCTTAAAAAAACCAACAGTACAGGACCATCAAGTAAGGTTGTTTCTAAGCTTTGTTCTTTACCATCTTGATCTAACATTTTAAATCCAGGAGCTTTATCTCCGGCCTTAAGCCCTCCTAGAACATTCGCAGGATTATTTGCAATGCCATATTTAGTCAAGTCCTCTTCAGCCGTTATTGGATTTTCTATTGATTCGGATTTTTTTTCTACAACCACAGATTTATCACTTTCCTTAGGATTGCCACAAGAATAAATTAGGAGAAGGCTGAGAAAAATAATTCCAATTTCAAATATGCGCATTAACTTATTTTAGGTTTATAAAACTTATAATGATGCAAAATACAATTCTTCGCTTGTATCTAAATCAGTTGAGTGAATTTCTATGTTTTGAAAAAGCGTTTAATCATAGACGGAGTGCAGTAGCTTTCTTTCTTCTACTTTAATCCAATCTGGCACACAGCAGGCATTCAATCAGGAATCATCCTAAATTTTGGGAAACAAGGATATTAACATTTACTAGAACACTCTGAATTATAAACCCTAAATTTTTAGCTGTGTGGTTATCTGAACATTAGACAATCGATATCTATATGGGTCGATCAGTGCCAACACATTTTGGCTAGAAACACCTAGGTCAAATCTCTTTAATTTTACTCTTGCGGACAAACCTAAATTTGCCTCCGAGTATCTATCAAAGCTATAAATCACAGAAGCATCCAACCATCTTGTCAACTGTTGATTCATGAATAGATTTACCCTGAAGTAATTATATTCACCGCTTAACGCAAATAGAGTTCTTGCACCAAAAGAAGTCTTTTCATCGTGACTATAAATGTACCTTAATTGAAGTTTAGTCAGGAGACTACTTGAATAGGAATCAGTGTCCGTCTGCTCTAAACCTAATATATTTTCTACGGTGTCTTGGAGATTAAAGATGAACTCATTTCCGAATGCGTCTGAAAGATCAACCCCAGTGTAGTTGGTTTCACCCAAGGCTTCATATTCATAAGTTCTTCCTTTTTGCGACCAATTGATAGCACCTATATCTCCTACAAATACACTGAACTCATTTTTACCCATTTTATAGCTAGCAAATAAATCAGCCAACAATCCTACATTATCAAATCCAATCGCATCTCTAAAAGGCAGCGTTGTGAGAAAGTCTATGTCTTCTACTCCTTTAAATCTAAATAGACTTGTAGATTGAATTAGTACTTCCCGATTAATTCTTATTTCATCAAAAATATCACTGGTACTTATATCGTAGCCACCTCGAAAATACAAGTGCTCAACTCCATCAACTAGCTTCAAGTTTAGTCCTGCAGTTAATCGTTCGAAGTGCTTTTGGGCTCCAGCATAAAACTGATACCAAGAAGTATAGTTTATATCAGGAGCAATGCTTGTTGTTGCATCCAAGCCACCTGCATTTCCTCCAATCACAAATCGCACGGCTGGACCATCCATATCTACATTGGCTTCTGATCTTGCGCCAAATCCTCCGAAAAAGGTCCAATCTTTTACTCTTAATTCAGTGCTCAAAATATTCATAGCTAACTGACCAAAGACTCCATTTTTTTCCTTGGTCTCACCTAGTAATTTCCCCCAATTTAAAAGTCTAGTGGTTTCAAGCTCATCCGTAATTTCATCAATCTTATAACTTGAAGTGACATCAACTAAAAAATTTGCTGGAGATACTTTTAATTTGAAATCAACAGTATCTAAGGCTGGATGAAAAGAATTAGTCCAGAATGTTGACCAATTATCTTGGCCATGAATCGAAAGACTGAACATAAAAAGCCAAACGATTGTACTTAAAATTTTCATTGCTGATCAATTTTCGCGCTTATACTTATGTTGATTCCATGGTAATCATAAATCCATATAAATTCTCCTTGATCGCTACCAGTAGTATTTAAGCGCAGATTGACACGGACTTTATTTGTTGTGCTGATTTGCTCCCAATTATCAGCATCTATTTCGTAAATAAATACTTGTTGTTCTTGAGCTTCAGCAGGTTCACCAATTTGATCACTTGGATTAATACTGGTCCAGGAGCCATTTAAAAGTAAATCTTGAAATGTTCCTGTTTCGGCTTCAAACAATATCTGAAGATCGGTAGCTAGAGGGAGCCCATTATTTATGGCCACCAACAATTCTCCTGAATTTATATTTTCAAAATCTTGGATCTCTACTTCAAATTCTTCGGTTAAAACTAAATCATCGATCCTGGTATGCAAAGGCACTTCAACAGCAGCATTAATTGTAAAAAATGAACTTTCCTCAAAAAAACCAATCACTGTTTCGCCATCTGGATTTGCTATAGCCTCAATGTCATAATTTAATTGAGTAGCCTTCTCATTAAATATTTCTTCTATGTTGGAGTTATCGGGGGTTATATTAAAACTTGTAGACTTTACAGTTCCTGATTCTGCTGTAGTCGGATATCCAAAAACGATCCCATCATTTAAGATGTCTGATTCGATTTCAAAAATATCACCGGATAAGGTATTGAAATCAAGTCGACTAAAAAAAGTGGTGACTGGAAATCCAAAGGAATTGTCAACACTTACTGTTAGTTCAGGTTTATCAAAACTGAAGCCACCGGACAACCAATTATTAAAAATTCCAATTGGGATTGCGCTGCCTGTTAGATTAAAAACACGTTCACCAAAAAAGCCTTCCATGTATGAAAATCTCAACACGTCAATATTCATGTAGGCTTCATCAAGAACTACCCTAGTTCCATCTGGTGTTCTTGCATCGTAATTAAAAAATATCTTATTGTCAGTAGTATTTGCAACATACCCATCCAAGCTGATGATTTCAGATTGGAAAAAATTATCGCCTGTGCCACTAGCTGGCATTTCAAAATTGTGCTGAAAAACCATTCCATCTTTTGTTAACTCTGGCATGGTTAATTCAATGCTTAAATCCTCAAAGCCTGAATTTATAAACTTAAAAAAGACAAGACTTTCTTTAAAAATTGCCTTTTCAATTAAGAACGTACTGTCAATGGGTAATGGAAGAGGAGCTACGGTATCAGCTATGGGAAAATCATCAAACCAAGGAACTGGAGGAAAAACTTCTATTGACTGTCTTTTAATAATTTCACCTTCGTAGAAGATGGTTACCCGACCTTCATCATCAATTGAGATTCTAGTATTATCTAAAGCACTATCAGCAAGTTCACCTACGGTAGCATTAAGTTTTACAAGTGGGATGGCTACATCGGGAGTAGGTGCAGGAATTTCAATTTTATAATAGTCAGGATCTACGCAAGAAGCTAGCGTAGCCAAACAAAAAATAAAAAGAAAAGCCTTATTTGCTTTAAGCATAGTAGCTAGTTAATATCATATTCAAATCCAATGTCTGGGATTTCAATTTTCTTGTAACCTTCCCCGACCAATTTATATTTAAATGCTTTTTGTGTATCGTATTCACCATGAACTAGAAATAACTTCTTAAGTTTCTTTTTGTGCACCTGTAGAAAGTCTATCATTTCTGACTGGTCGGCATGTGCAGAGAAAGAGTCCATTACCTTAACTTTTGCATTAACTTTCAATTCTTCACCAAACAATCGAATGGTTTCCACACCTGCTCTTAATTTGCCTCCTGGGGTAGAAGGAGAGCAATATCCAACTATAAGTATGGTAACATTAGGATCTTCGACATTATTGCGCAGATGGTGTTTTACCCGACCTGCATTTGCCATTCCTGAAGAACTGATAATGATACAAGGCTCTTTTTTACCATTTAATGCTTTGGATTCATTCGCATCTCTTACATAATTTAACGTATTGAATCCAAAAGGGTTGGGATCAATCAATAAATACTCGTTTAATGAATCATCATAACATTCCGGATGAGCTCCAAATACGGTGGTTGCATTTATGGCCAAAGGACTATCAACATAGACAGGTATTTTCGGTAAAACGCCCTTCGTTTCCATTTGATCCAACATGTAAACGATTTCTTGGGTTCGACCTACAGAAAATGCTGGAATAATCAATTTACCTTTTCTTTTGACACAGGTATCCTGAATAATTTTGAGAAAGGTATCTGCTTGCTGGGGAGGTGATTCGTGGTCTTTATCTCCATAAGTAGATTCGCATATTACGTAATCTGCCGGTGGCATTGGAGCTGGATCTCTTAATATTGGTCTGTTTGGACGTCCGATATCTGCTGTAAACCCAAGGGTGATTTTCTTCTTGCCTTCCTTAATTTTCAAAGTAACGCAAGAACTCCCCAATATATGTCCAGCATCCGTAAAGATTGCCTTCACCTTTGGATGTATGTTAAACCACTGTTCATATGAATGTGCTGTGAATAAATTCATGGTAGGAGCTACATGAATTGATTCATAGAGTGGTATTCTAGTGGTTCTATCCTTTTTCTTTCTCTTCTTCGCTTGACGTTTATTATAGTATGCTGCATCATATTCTTGAATCTTGGCAGAATCAAGCAGCATTATAGCAGCAAGGCTACGGGTAGCATGGGTACAGTACACCTTTCCTCTAAATCCATCTTTAAATAGCTTTGGTAGGCGGCCTGTATGATCAATGTGAGAATGAGATAAAATAACAACATCAATGGTTGCTGGATCAAAAAACCACTTATTATTCAATTTCCAAGTTTCTTTAGGCTTTCCTTCCCCTTGAAACAATCCACAATCAAGCAATATTTTGAATCCGTCATCTAAGGTGATTAGATGACAACTCCCTGTTACTGTGCGTGCTGCACCATTAAATTTCAATACCATGTAAACAAAGGTAATAAGCTAATCAGCTTTTCTTTAACTACCCTTCACATTTTTAGACGATCAGTCTGCAGCTTTCACATGCCCCCAATTTTCTCCTCTTTCAATTCTTTTGATCTGAGTCGAGGTAACACCAAATCTTTTGGCAAGCATTTTCTTACGAGTTTTGCCATTATTTAGTGCCTTTTTAATGAGGGCGACCTTAGCTGCAGTTAACTTAAAGTAACCTCCTCCTACATTTTTCTTGTATTCAAAGATGACTCCTCTTTTTTTAATGTATTCTTTTTGTCCTTCTTCAGACACCCATTGAAGGTTTGAAGATTGATTGTTAGATCGGTTATAATCTGAGTGGATTATAAATTGATCTTCTTCAGAATTTTGTTTTACGAAATGTTGTGCTACTGCTTTGTGGATGTAAACACTTTCATGTCCACCATCAAGTTTTAAACTAACCTTAGGATAGCCTCTTTTGGTATTAGAACTTTTCATGAGTCTTTCATTGCCAGTATTTTTATCTACTGACTTCAACCGACCATGATTCGAGATAAAGTAGTCCTTACTCTTAGTCTTTTTTTCAAAACTAAGCAGTGACCACTCTTCTTCACGAAGATTGTCAATTTGGGGCATTACAATTGTTTTTTTAGGGTTATCTCTTTTAAAAGATACTTTAAATATAAAACTTCCGTAATACAATCAAAAGTACAATAGTATCTTTATCGTCTAATTAAAAACCAAAAACGTGGGCGAAGTCACATTAAAAACAGAGAATGGAGTCGGTACAATAGAGTTCTATCATCCTGCACATAATTCTCTACCAGGTAACTTATTGCGCGAATTAAAAGAAACAATTGAAGACTGCGATCGCAATGAAGAGGTAAAATTTATGGTCATTAAAAGCCGTGGTGAACGGACATTCTGCGCAGGCGCAAGCTTCACAGAACTTTCCTCCATAGAATCTTTGCCCCAAGGAAAAGAATTCTTCATGGGATTTGCTCGCGTCATAAATGCAATAAGAAGTTGCAGTAAACTTGTTATAATGTTAGTGCAAGGAAAAGCAGTGGGCGGTGGTGTTGGATTAGCTTCTGCAGCGGATTATTGTTTGGCAACAAAATGGGCAAGTATACGATTGAGTGAACTTGCGGTAGGAATCGGACCATTTGTAATCGGACCTGCTGTTGAACGCAAAGTTGGTTTTTCTGCATTTAGCAAAATGGCGCTTACACCCGATGAGTGGCAGACTGCAGCATGGGCTAAGGACCATGGATTATTTCATGAGGCTTTTGATTCGCTTGCGCAAATGAATGAATACCTAGATACTCTCATTGAAAAATTTAATAGCTACAATGAAGAAGCTTTAATTGATTTGAAAAAAGTTTTTTGGGAAGGCACAGAACACTGGAATGAACTATTGGAGCAAAGAGCAGAAATATCTGGTCGTCTAGTTTTAAGCGAGGCTTCAAAGAATGCTATCAATTCATTTCTTCAAGCTTAGTCTCTGATCTAAAAGGAATAGAATAGATTCCAAACAATAGCAACATATAAATCACACCCTCTAACGGTTTGACAACATGGTATGTTACATTAGGATGGACCGTAGACCAAAATCCAGGAGGAGCTACCCTAACTAGATTGTAGGTGTCATCAGATGGCCCTACACTAAGTACACTGGTAGCTAGCAATATCCCGACAAAAGCTACTAATATAATCGTGGGAATTAAAACCCACTTTTTAAGTACATGGACATCTTTTCTATCTGCTTTTATACCAAGTGTCTTCAATAATAAAAGTCCAAAAGCTACCCCTAAAAAGTTAGTGATAACATCGTTGATATCAAAGTAGTCCGTACGCTCAGGAGCCAGGATAAAATACTGGTATGATTCATCAACCACTCCCATCAAAGTTGCCCAAAATAATGTGGCATAATATGAATTAAACAAAGGGAAAATAATCATAGCAGCTACAGCATACTGGACATAGTGAACGGATTCAATGTTCACAACAAATAAATAGCTATTTACTAAATAGATAAAAAGTATCGTTAAAGCAAAAAAGAAAATCAGCAAAGATCTGTGTGCGTGAGAAATCAATTTTTTCGCGATGGCAATTATGATTAGAGACAAAAGAATCACACTCCCAATAAGAATGAGTTGATCATATTTTTGTCGACCCATGCTTTTAAAAATTCCATTGATCTTCAACCCTACCCATTCATGCGGAAGAATGACAAGTGCGACATAAACAAATAAGAAAACTAGATTGGCCCACCGATGTTGTTTGAACCACTCAATCATATTCTGTATTCATTTACTACATTAATAAATCTATCTAAATCTTTATGATTGTGATATATACCAGGCGAAACCCTGTAACTTGTTCGATTTGCAATCGGTGACCTGACCGTTTTAAGATGGATTTTATTTTTTTTCAAATAGTCTCTAAAAGGAGTTGCCTTCCCTCCAACATTAAAACTTGCAATCGCCCCGTAATTTTCAGCTTTAATAATTTCTATATTCTTATTCTCAGATAAGGCATCAGACCAATATTTAGTCATTTCTTTATACCGGTCAAATTTATTCTGGATTCCTATCGAATTAAATAATTCTAAGCTGGCAGCTAAAGCAATTTCTTGAGCAAAAGAGCGGGTTCCTATGTAGGTGAATTTATCCATTTTGGGTGCAAATGGTTTTGGACAAGATACCGGTCCTTTTACTTCTTTTATCTTATCCTTTTTAATGTATAGTATTCCAGATCCATGGGGAGCACCAAACCATTTATGCAGACTTGTGCAATAAAAATCGCAATCCCAATCCAAGACTGAATGTGGGTATTGACCATAGGAATGGGCACCATCAACCAAGGTTAGTGCGTTGTACTTTTTCGCCAACGCGATGAGTTTTTTTATCGGCAATATTTGTCCTTCTCTATGGGTCTGTGCCGTCAAAAGCAACAATGAGGTGTTATCCTTAAGATGAGATTCATAGGTACTCAAAATCTGATCTTCAGAACATGGCATCGGTAATTCAATAACCTTTAACGTAGAATTTGTTCTTTCTGCCGTACGATTTAGACAATTTACAGCGTAAGGATAATCATGACTCGCAGCTAAGATTTGAACACCTTCTTTTAATACAATTCCTTGAGTGACATAATTAATAGCCTCCGTCGTATTCCGTAAAATGGAGATGTTGTCACCGCTCGTTTCTATTACAGAAGCAAGCCCGTTCTTCAACTCTTCAATCTGCTCTGAAGCATCAATTAAATAATAATAAGGAGGTGTTTGATTCATTAAATCAAGGTTGTCCTTATATGCCTTTAGTACTAGGCTAGAGACCATGCCTGCACTACCATTATTAAAATTCAACCAATCTGAGGAGGAATCTGGATACTGTTTACGGAGTTTTTTCCAAAATTTCACAGGACTTTCTTGCAGACCTTTCAGTGTTGAAAGTTCCCCTATTAATGGGCTCCCTAGTAATAACTGTACAAATGATCTGCGTTCCATTGAGCTGCAAATTTAGTCGTTTGGACAATATGGTGTTTGAAAGATTGATATTTATCTTTTACTAGTTTAATTTTGGTGCATGAAATGGATGTTTCAGTTTTTAGTTTTACTCACATTTGCGCAAGCATTAAATGCCCAAAAATCGGAATGGAGGTCGTTGGAAGCATTTAAAGATTTAAGTGCAAGTGCTGGAATTCAGGTAACATTAATAAACAGTGATGAAACCAAAGCATTTATTGAAACTTCCGCAAAAAGCTTAGATCAATTAAAAACCGAAGTGCATGGAGATGCTTTAAAAATCTCTTGGAAAAGTGGAAAAGGAAATAACAGAACCGCAAAAGTTGATCTTTACTTTAAAGAGATTGAAAAAATAAAAGTAAGCTCCGGAGCTTCCGTAAAGTCTGACGAATGTATCACAAGCGATGAAATAAATATTTCAGCCTCAAGTGGAGCTTCTATTGATTTAGACATATACACGGATAGCTCATCCCTCAGCGTGAGTTCCGGAGCACATATTGTACTGGAAGGAATCACCAATAAATTCAGTTGCAGCTCTAGTTCAGGTGCATATTTTAAAGGTTTAGATCTTATCAGCGAAGAGGTAACAATTAGTGCTTCTAGTGGAGCAAGCACCAGTATTTTTGTTAGCCAAAAACTCGTTGCCTCTGCCTCTTCTGGTGGCTCTGTAAAGTATGATGGAGATCCTGAAGAAGTAGATTTAAACGTTGGCAAATACTCTGGAGGATCTGTGCGAAAAATTTAATTTAAGATTGGACAAGCTCGGAAATAACGCCTTCTTTTAGAGCATAAGGAGATATAACTACTCGATCAATATTTAATGTTCTTAAGATGTATTCTATTAGTATCAAACCAATAGGAATAAGTCTAGCTCTTGGCTCAGGGATTCCCGGATATGAAAGTCTTTCTTCATAGCTTAAAGGAAGGACTTCATCATACACTTTCACCACACTTGCCTTACTAAATCCCTCAGAGATATCTTTATCAATTCTTTCTTGCAATATTCCAACAACTACTTCAAAGCTTCCGGCTGAGCCAATTAAATTATCCACTTCTTTATCTTTAAAATAGGTAACTAGTGGTTGGAGTTGCTCATCTAAAAACTCATGAAGGTGATTTAACTCAACCTTGTTTATAGGATCTGATTTCTGGAAGGCATTGTAAAGAACTGAGATACCAACCTTAAATGATGAAGCCCATCTTTTGCCTTGAGAATCAAAGTGGATGAATTCAACACTTCCTCCTCCGATATCCATAATAAGATTGCTTCCGTCAATTTTACCAAGAAATGCCTGAACACCTTTGAAGATGAGATCTGCTTCTCGCTCCCCTTCAATGATTTCAATCTCTAAATCAGTTTTCTCTTTAACCTCAGAAACGAATTGTCTGCCATTCGAGGCAGACCTAAGAGCTGCCGTGCCATGCATCTTATATTTATCTACCTTATATTTTTGCAGATAGGATTTAAATGTATCAATGGTTTTAATTCCTAATTGGAAGCTTTCTTCTGAAATCTTTCCGACACCGCTACGTCCTAGATAGACATAATGCCTCTCCTTAAATACCACCTCAAAATTTGGACTTTCTTTTATCTTCTTTGCTATAAGAATATGGAAAGTATTGGTCCCTAAATCAATGGCAGCAAATGTTTCTTCATGCATTTAATCTACTATTGCCCTGGCTGCTTCTTGTTCGCTTGATTAAACATGGAAGAAAAGAATTCTAATGCTTCGGGAGTCATTTTATTAGCGTAGACTGGTTTTTCGTTTTCTACGAAAACATAAAACTGACAAGTTTCAGATAAATAGACATCCGCTTCCAAAACTATTTCCCCATTAATATGGAACATCTGTCTGGCGATTGATTTACAATCACCTGGAATGTAAGGCTGGGCTTCACCAGCAATATAGGATAAGTTTGCTCTAATGCTCGTTTGCTCATCCTGACTCATACTGAAAGGAAGGGTGTGAAATATGTAATCTATGTAGGTACAATTATTCCAGAGATCTCTGATTATATCTGGAGGTACACTGGTCAGCTCTACTGAATTCTTAGGTAGTTTTTTTGTTCTATTTGGAGGTCCTGGAGCTTTTGCTGTTTTTGGAGTACTGGCGGGCGCTTTAGCTTTAGCCGCATCTCCACCACAGGATAAAAATATTAAGCTTGTTGCCAATATTAATAAGTGTATAAATTTCATTGTAAAAGGCTTTTAAAAACGAAAATCCGCTCTGAAGGTCCACAAAAAATTTAACAGTCCCTCTGTGGTAAGGTTTTCGTTTTTATAAATTTTAATAAATGAATTGGTATATCGAACAGTAACTGACCATCTTTTATTAAATGCATAAAAAGCACCAATGATCGCACTATAATCGAAATCTTTAAAATTTTCTAACTGATCTACGACTAGAGAATTTCTAGTCTTGGCTGAGAACAGGTAGCCTGCTGATAATCCAGCATGGAGACCTACCTTATAATATCCCTCACTTTCTTGATACCAATCATTGTATGTAACATACACTGGTAATTCCAAGTAATCTAAACTTGTCGTCTGTCTTGAACCCATTAGTAATTGAGCTGTACTGGCACGACTGCCTTTTTGGGCGAATAAAATTTCTAAATCAAGCTCCCATTTATCTTCAAGTGGGTAGGCCAATTTTAATCCTGCCTGAAATCCAATCTTATCATAACCGGCGAGGCCATCACCTGCAATTTGTGCAGCATTGAATCCACCGACAGCCCATAGATCAAATCCTTGCTGTGCTGATAAGCTTGCTGATAATAAAATCAAGCAAAAGGCATTTACAAAAAAAGTTTTTATCAACATATTCTTAAATTGTATATATATTGAAATTCGCTATATTTGCTCTCAAGCGATAAAAGAGATATGAGTTTAGGAAAATCCAAAAGTACGTTAAAAAAACTTGAGTCATTACTACGTGAATTAAAATATGTCGTTCGTTATGAACGAGGCAATTTTAAATCGGGATATTGTATTGTAAACGATTCGAATGTGATTATAATTAATAAGTTTTTTGACGTTAAAGCAAGAATAAATACCCTTATTGATATAATACGAGCCCTAGAACTAAAACCTGTAGAGCTAGGAGAGGAAAATCAAGAAACACTTCAAAAAGTATTAAAATTGAATATCTTCACTAAAAGCATGGTTGCTTAGAAGATATTGATTGAAAATAAAAATACTCGGAACGGGCACTTCTCAAGGCATTCCAGTGGTTGGATGCAAGTGTGAGGTATGTACCTCAAACAATCCAAAGGATGAAAGACTTCGAGTTTCGGTTCATATCACCTTAGATACAGGGTTAAAAATTCTCATTGATACTTCGCCTGACCTCCGGCAACAGCTCCTCAAGAATAAAATTACTGAAGTAGACGCCATTCTAGTGACTCATGAGCACAATGACCACATTATTGGTCTAGATGATATCCGTCCAATCAATTTTTTACAGAAAAAGGTGCTTCCGCTTTACGCAAATGAAAGAGTCATAAAAGTGATAAGATCAAAATTTGATTATGCTTTTGGGCCTTCGCCCTATCCTGGAGCGCCAAGATTGGAAACCAATATCATAGATACTGAGGATGTTAAAATCCAGGATGTGGCAATTCAAGTAATTAAAATATGGCATGGTAAGCTACCCATATTAGCTTTTAGGGTAAATGACTTTGCTTATGTAACGGACATTAAATCCATTGAAGCCTCAGAAATACAAAAGTTACATAATCTAGAAGTGTTAGTCATAGGAGCATTAAGATTAGAGGAACATCATTCACATATGTCTTTAAGCGATGTCCTTGAACTTGTGGAGCTGGTGAAACCCAGGCAGACCTTTCTAACCCATATCAGCCATAATTTTGGAACGCATGATGGTATATCAGCCATGCTTCCGCCAAATGTGCGTGTTGCCTACGACCAGCAATTGATTACAATTCCATAAATTTCTCTGACAATTAAGTCTGATTAAAGGTTAATAGCTAGTTCATTTGACCGAAAGGTTGAATAAACACTGCTGACGGATTATCTTTAAGCAAGTTGAAAGTGAGAAAATTAATATTATCCATATCATTTTTAGTGTTTTCGTTGTACCACCTGAGTGGTCAACGTTCGGGCATATCAACCATGCATGTGCTCAATCCATATCAGAATGTTCAGGCCTTTGCCGGTTTTGACAGAAGTTTGAGCAGCACTTTGATGTATAGATCTCAGTGGACACCAGTAACTGGAGGTCCAAAATATCTGCATTTAAACATGCACCTTCCGATATACTTTCTTAATGGTGGTGCTGGGATATTATTTGAGCAAGAGGAATTGGGAATTGAGACCAATAGATCATTAAAACTATCCTACAATATTGTATTTCAAACCAGCGTAGGTCTTTTCAGCGGAGGTGCTTCATTGGGTTTCGAACAAAAAGTATTGGGTGGTGATCAAATAATTACACCTACGGGTACTTACGAACCAGGAGGAGGAATAATCCACAACGATCCTCTATTACCCAATACTACCATCAATGGAATCAGACCAACTTGGGCGTTGAGTGTATTATGGCAGTATGAAAATTTGACAACTGGATTACAATTGGATGATTTTTTTAACGCTGGGGTAAATTTTGGAAATCTGACGTACGAAAGTACCAGTGTCATTACCTTAATCTCCGATTACCGATATAAAGTAGACGAGAATATTACAATTAGACCTAATATGATGGTCCTAACAAACCTTAAAAACCTTCAATTGAATCTTGGGGTGCTTTGTAATTATGGCAATATTTTTGGAGGTATAAACATACGTGGTTGGGGAACAAACTCTATTGAATCCTTGGGAATCATTTCAGGAATTCAATTCAACAAGCATTATACCTTGGCTTACTCTTATGATTTAGGCCTTTCTAGTTTAAAAAGTCAAACAGAAGGTAGCCATGAGGTAATTTTTAAATATAATTTGAATAAAATTATAAATACAGGGTTACCACCACGGATAATTTACAACCCTAGAGACCTTTAAGCAATTAAGCATTAGAATTTATTTCTATTTGTGAAATAGATGAGCGAATGTTGCGTTTATATTGGGTAATTAGGCTTATGCAGTATAAGATTATATGTTCTATAATTGGATTATAATTTTATATTTGCATACATTTAGTTTTTAGGCAAATAATTAACTTGGAAAATCGATCTGGGACGATGAGAAAAAATATCATTTCGCTATTTTCATTTTTAGTCGTTGTATTGTTACTTACATCATGCGGCAGAGATGAATCAGGACAATTAGTAGGGGTCATGGACAGACCTACATGGAACGGAATCAATCCTTATGGGATGGTATATGTTCCTTCTGGTACTTTACACATTGGTCAATCTGATCAAGATGTATTCAACACGTACACACAGAAACCAAAATCCATTTCAATTCAGGGGTTCTACATGGACGATACTGAGGTTACCAACAACGAATATCGTCAGTTTGTGCACTGGGTTAGAGATTCTATAGCTCACACGATCATGGGTGATTTCAAAGAAGATGACTTCGGCAACGAACAGTTGGACTGGGAATACGAATTGGATTATTCATCTGAAGATTTGGATGAAATGTATTATGAAGGTGATATGATGCTCAATGGAAAGCGAGAATTAGACACCAAGCAATACGAATACAAATATCAGTGGATAGACTGGAAAAAAGCTGCACATGATAAGACTTCTAGCGTTAGATCTAACCTAATAGAAGAAGAGTCAGTGGAAATCTTTCCAGATACACTTGTTTGGATTAGAGACTTTGCTTATTCATACAATGAGCCTTACACAAGAAACTATTTCTGGCACCCATCTTTTGATGATTACCCGGTTGTAGGTGTAAACTGGAAGCAGGCAAAGGCTTTTACTCATTGGAGAACACAGCTTTGGAACTCATTCAGAGGAGAAGCAGAACCAAATAGTGAAGAATTTAGACTACCTACAGAATCAGAGTGGGAGTATGCTGCCAGAGGTGGTAGAGAAATGGCTCCATATCCATGGGGTGGTTACTATGTGAGAAATGCCAAAGGATGTTTATTGGCTAATTTCAAACCAGGAAGAGGAAACTACCCAGAAGATGGGGGTCTATATACTGTGAAGGCGGATGCATACTTTGCCAATGAC
The DNA here is from genome assembly GCA_020627785.1 of Saprospiraceae bacterium. Classification (GTDB taxonomy): domain Bacteria; phylum Bacteroidota; class Bacteroidia; order Chitinophagales; family Saprospiraceae; genus JAHDBF01. The sequence goes on along the minus strand of JAHDGF010000010.1, from coordinate 62,676 downwards.
TACGGGCTATACAACATGGCTGGAAACGTAGCTGAATGGACAGAGAGTGCATACCATCCTAATGCCTATTCACATGTACATGATTTAAATCCAGATCTTAAGTATGATGCAAAAGAAGATGATCCTGCTAACTTTAAGAGAAAAGTTATTAGAGGTGGATCATGGAAAGATGTAGCTTACTTCTTGCAGACTGGTACTAGACACTGGGAATACCAGGATACAACTAAATCTTATGTAGGATTTAGATGTGCTCTTACTTTCTTAGGAAGATCTATCAACGACTTTTAGTCGAAAATGAGAGGATAAGCTATGTATTATCCTCTCATTTTTATACGAAATATTCAACATCCCGACGGTACTGATTTATTTACACGTACTACTATTAAGCATTTATAACTTTTAAATTAACTACAAAATGAGCTTGTTAAAATCTAAAGGCTTCAAATACTTTAAAAACCTGATCATTGGTCTTGGAGCCTCAGCGGTAATGTTGGGAGCACTTGGAAAAATTAACTCTTACCCTTGGGGTGGAATGATGATTACGGTTGGACTAGTTGTTGAAGCAATTCTATTCGCATTTTTAGGACTTATTGGTCCAGACAAAGATTACTATTGGGAAAAATTATATCCAGGACTAGATAAGTATGGTGCGGCGATTACACCACTTACAGCTGGAGAATCTTCAGGCGCTCCGAGAAGTTTAGATCCGGACGTTGTAGAAGGAAGATTAGGAGGAATGTTAGACGAATTACAAATGATGTCTAAGAGCTTAGGGTCATTGAAAGCACTTCAAGAAGTTGACTTTCAGCAGACTGGACAGCAGATTGAGGCAATGGGTAATTTCTACAGCAAAATGAATGATGCGATGGCTTCATTGAATGAGACTGTAGAGGATACTAAAATCTACCAAGAGAACTTGGCTTCATTGAACAGAAACCTTTCTGGATTAAACTCAGTATATGGAAATGTACTAAGTGCAATGAAAGGACCTGCTTCTTAGTTATAACCCATTCCTAATTAAAAAATAATATATAAATGTCTATACCTAAGGAACCCAGGCAGTTGATGATTAATATCATGTATTTGGTATTAACAGCGCTGTTGGCCTTGAATGTATCTGCAGAGATCTTCAACGCCTTTAAAATGGTTGACAAAGGCTTGGTAAAATCCAACAAAGCATTGGATCAAGGAAATAGCGCCTTACCAGCTGCTATTAGAGATGGTGCAAAGAAAAAAGCCTCATTGGCCAAATATGCCGATTTAATCGATCCAGGAAGACAATTGTCTGCGGATATGGCTAACTACCTTCAGGGTATTTCAGATTCATTGATCTCCAGATCAGGAGGTTATGTACCTGATCCTGAAACAGGAGCCCAAACAGATGAATTAATCGGAAAAAAGAACTTCGATGTTACGACACGATGGTTGGTTGATGGACCAGCTGGAGATGGTGTTGGAAGTAAAGGAGAAGAACTCAAAAATAAATTAATTGAGTACAAGAATGCGATGATGGCTCTTGTTGAAGATGATCCTGAAACACCGATCAACGAAACTGAGGAATTCGCAAAAAGTCTTTCTATTCAAATAGATGATACAACTTGGGAGAAAAAAGGAAAGCCAAGCTGGCAACACTTTAACTTTAGTCACATGCCAGTTCAAGCAGTACTTCCAATATTCTCTAAGTTTAAAAATGATGTAAAATCTTCTGAAAGTGCATTCTTAAATTACCTAGCAGGTAAAGTAGGAACGACAACTGATGTAGTTATTGATAAATACACGGTTGTATCAGCTCCAGAAAAGTCTTACATCATTAACGGTGAAACTTACAAATCAGAAATCTTTTTAAGTGCTGCAGCTTCTGCAGATTCAAATACTGGTATTAATGTTTCTGTAAATGGTAAAACACTTCCTACAAACAAGGAAGGAGTTGCTGTTTATGAAACAAAAGCTTCTGGTGTTGGAGTCAAAAGATATACAGCGAGTGCTTCTTTGACTAACCCTGTAACAGGAGAAGTTCAGAGCTTCAAAAAAGAATTCTCATTTGAGGTTGGAGAAAGATCAGTAGCCATCTCCCCTACTAAGATGAATGTATTCTACATAGGTGTTGATAACCCAATTGAGGTTTCAGCTGCCGGTGTATCTTCATCTGAAGTAAAGGTAAGCATGGGTGGTGCTGGTGGAGGATCCATCAATAAAAATGCAGATGGTACGTTTAATGTAAAAGTGAAGACTCCAACTAAGAAAGGAGAATTTGCTAAAGTAAATGTATCAGCTCCAGGAATGAATGCTTCTAAAGACTTTAGAGTAAAAAGAATTCCTGATCCTGTACCAATGCTTTCAAAATCAAGAGGTGGAGGAATGCCAAGTGGTGAGTTTAAAATTCAGCCAGGTGTATTTCCTATCTTAAAAGGTTTTGACTTTGATGCAAAATGTAACATTGCTGGTTTCAGACTTGTAAGAGTACCTAAAAGACAGGATCCGCAAGTTGTAGTCAACAAAGGTGGTAAGTTTACTGCTGACTCTCAAGCAATGATGAAGAAAGCGAAAGCAACTGATACTTATTTCTTTGAAGACATCAAATGTAAGTGTCCTGGTGATGCTGCTGCGAGAGATTTAGGAGGAATGGTATTCAAAATCAGATAATAAGTTAAACACAATAAATCCAAAGATCATGAAACTTAAATTTCTTTTCTCGTTCTTACTTGCTTCTGTTGCCTTAATGGTATCAGCTCAAGAAGAAACTGAAACTGGTCTATTTGAAGGTAGTATTCCTTTAGAAGATACGTACATTGATGGAATCGTAAAGAGAACTCTTACGGAAGAAAGTATGATTATCGATTACGAACCAATTAGAGAAGCAGATATCGGGTGGGAAAAAAGAATATGGAGAGTCATTGATACAAGAGAGAAGATGAATCTTCCTTTCAAGTATCCTGAAAAGCCTTTCTTTGATGTTATCAGAGAATTAGCACAGAATGGTGATATCGTTGTATTTAAAGATGAAGGCTTCACTGAACCGATGACAATCGATGAAGTAGAAGGAACTCTTAATAGCATCGATACTACTACTGTATTTGATTATGATACTTACGAGGAAAAAATTGAAATCGTTGCGAGTGAAATCAATGCGGAAGATATTAAGCAGTACAGAATTAAAGAAGTATGGTTCTTCGATGAGGAAGCTTCTGTTCTTAAGTCAAGAATCTTAGGCATCACTCCATTGAAGGATGAGTATGACAATGAAACATTGGAGTTCAAGTATACTTTACCTTTATTTCACGTTTACTATCCAGAAGCAAGAAGACATTTTGCGAAGTACAGAGTATTTAACGACTTCAATGATTTACCTCCAATGTCTTGGTATGATCTATTCGAGCAAAGATTCTTTGCGAGCTATATCTTTAAAAGATCGAATTCTCTTGATTTAAGAATTTCTGATCTTTATGATAACTATGAAAATGCTGGCGTTGACCGTTTGTTAGAATCGGAGAAAATTAAAGCAGAGCTTTTCAACTTTGAACACGATCTTTGGACTTATTAAAATAAGCTCAAACAAATTATATAAATCCCGGCACATTGTGTCGGGATTTTTTTTGCGCCATACTCAAAAAACTGGCCTACCCTTTCACTTCTATCCTTTCAAATCTATCCAAGAACTTAGCGTCGAAATCACAACCAATACCAGGTGTTTCGTCAACTGTAACCTTCCAGTCCTTATGGTAGACCATTCCGCCATTGACAGGATTTTCTGATTGCATTAAAGGACTGTCTAGGTCATAATAAATGATATTATCCCATGCCATCGAATAATGTACTAAGGCAGAAATACCCAAACGCGTTTCTGAAAAAGAGCCAACCTGACAATATACTCCTGCCGCTTGAGCAATCGAAGCGATCTTCATGGCATGACATATTCCGCCTGACTTACCCAACTTGATATTTATAAGATCAATCGCATCAATGGCTAAATTTCTATAAGCATCTTGATGGCTGAATACTGATTCATCCCCCATAATTGGAATAGGACTTTCGGCTCTTAATTTTTCCCTACCAATAAAATCACCTGCTGCAACAGGAGCTTCACAATGTTGAATATTTAATGAAGCCATGCCATCAAGTGCACGAGAGGCTTCAAAATAATTCCATCCTTGATTAGCATCAATCCTGATTGGGATGTCCATACCGACCTCTTTTCTTATGGCAACCATTCTTTCAATATCGTCATCCGCATTTTTTCCAAGCTTTACCTTAAGAAAAGGAAAACCATCGTCCACATACTTTCTAGCCTTCTTAGCCATCACAGACTTTTCTAATAAACTGACCGTCATGTCAGTATATATCTCTTTGTCATTGTCTCCCTGCAGGTAACGATACAGAGGTAAGCCAACAGCCTTGGCATTCAAATCATATAAAGCCATATCAATGGCACACTTTATAGAAGCATTTCCTGCAAGGGCTTTGTCAATAATTTTTATCAAGCTTCTTATTTCTCTCGCATCCTTCCCAATAAGTAATTCCGCCAAATCTTTCCCAGCTGCGACTGTGCCTTGTTGTGTTTCTCCATGTATCGTTCGGTAAGGGCAGCACTCTCCTACTCCTACTTGTCCATCTGCATATATTCTCACAATGGTATTCCGAGCATGTGTTAATGGCCCTTTCGAAATCACAAAGGGTTCCGTCAATTTAATCTGTATTGGAATAATTTCAATTTGATCGATCTTCATTATTAAACTTTGATTTATTTGAAGATAATAAAATTGAATGGAGAATCTCCGAATATAAACTGTATCGAAGGATTTACAAGCCGTGATCTAAGCATTAAGACTTCGAGTTGCTTTATACTAGATTGAAAAATGATTTTAATCTGACTCGAGGTCAAATGTCAAGGTACCTCGATAAGTCAACCAAGCTACTAGAAATAATAGCCCATATTCTATAAATAATATGATGCCATGCTCTTGCACTGGATCCGTGTCATAAGCGGAATATGAAAGAAAGATTAGAAAAGTCCATAATAGTATTGGGATGCGCAATTGAGCAGAAAAAATAGCAAAAGCCAGGGGTAGACTGAGATACCAAGGATGAACAGTCGTAGTACACAATAAATAAGTACAAAATATAAAAGCAATGGCTTTGAGAAAATGGTGCTCCAAGGTTCTACTCTCACTTATCTTGTGGCTCAAAATTTTCCAGGATATGCCAAGAATTACAAGCAAACTAAACATTGCCAAGGCTGGACCAATGAATGCAATCCGGTTATAATCATACATGATAAATCCTAGCCACCGGAAGAAATAATAAAGGCTTGCATTGAATTCAAAGCTTTGGAAATACAAATTTATAGATGACAACAAATGCCCCACATCACTACCCACCAACATTAGTCCAAATAATGCTAGCAAACTGAGTCCAGAACTTATGAAAAAACTGAGGCCTTCCTTTTTTCGCCAGAGATAGAAAAGAATTAATGGCCCAAACATGAGTGGTAAAATTTTCGAAGAGATGGACATGCTGTACATTAAACCAGCAGCAATATATTTCTCTTTAAATAGAAAGTATGCCGTCCAAAGTGTGAAGCAAACCATTAAAACTTCCGCATGAATATTACCGACCAATTCTAAAATTATCAAGGGATTTAAGAAATACAGGAGAGATAATTTAGGAGATAAATCTAATCTCTTCAATAGTAAAGAGAGCGCCCATAAAACCATAAGGTCAGCAAGAAAATAAATTGACTTTAGAAAGATGGCACTACCCTTTACACCTAATCCTACCTTTGCCGAAAGGCTAAAAATTATCTGACAAAAAGGAGGATAAATGGTATAGTACTCCGGTGAATTCAGCAAGGGGAAAACAGTCTCAAGCCTGTTATCAGGTAGGCTTCTAAGCTTCATCAGTTCACTCGGTAAATAATCGAATGGATGGATTTCGGTCCACCATAAAATTCCATCCCAATAGAACCGATAAATGTCATCTGACAAATTAGGAAAATTAAAAACGAGTATGATTCGTAACAAAATTCCAAGTCCAATCAATACCTTAAAATTAAGTTCTTCAGCCTTGTACAACAGATAAACAAAGGAGGCAAAAGCAATTGAATAGATTGGAAAAATAATAAAGAAATCTGACTGCTTACAATGAGCAGAAATAAAGTAAATTGAAATCAGATAAATGATGGAGGCTATTCCCGCCAGTGGCTTCACTTCTTAGGTGCTTTCTGAGTTTGCATATGTCTAATAGACAAGAAAAATATGGTTCCAAACCCTAAAGCTAATGCTAAATGATAAATAACCATAGATGTGATGTTCAGCTTTATAGAGAAGAAAACCGCAGTAAAGAAATAAAGTGAAAGTAACCCCTCCATAATTGTTACAAATGAAATCTTGGTATCTCTATATCTCGTCTTTTTAAAAGAGTCTTTTAGGTTCACAATATTGAACTTCGGCGTACGGATGAACGCAGATTTCTTCCCTAAATATCCTTGAATAACCGCGATGGAATTATGTAGAGATAAGCCCATCGATAAGGAAAGAAAGATTGGAAAAAGGAAAAGAAACTTGAGCACATTCTTAACCGGTGATTCTTTAGTCCAAGCTGTTTGAACATTGGCCACGAAGTAAATTATTATGATTGATAAAAGAGCAATCATGAACACAGACAAATAATTTAAATCAATGCTTGTATTACCTAATAGGAATACCAATGGCACACTAAACACACCTATCAGAAAAACGAAAAGAAAAACACTACTACTCATCAAGTGAGAGGTCGCATGAAATTTCTCCATTAAACTTAGATCGGATTTCCATACGGTAGGTAACATTTTTCGAGCAGTTTCCGCCCCACCCTTCATCCATCTAAACTGTTGGGATTTAAGCCCATGGATTTCCGCAGGTAATTCTGCTGGTGCTAATACATCTTCTAAAAACAAAATCTCCCAGCCTTTCAACTGTGCTCGATAGCTTAGGTCAAGATCTTCAGTCAAGGTATCTGCTTCCCATCCACCGGCTTCTTCAATACATTTTACTCTCCAGACACCTGCAGTCCCGTTAAATTGCAACAAAAAATTTCCAGCGTATCTGCCTCTTTGTTCGACGGTAAAGTGAACGTTTAACTGAAAGGCTTGCAGTTCAGTCAATAGAGAATAATCTTGGTTTATGTGCCCCCATCTTGTCTGAACGACTCCCACTTGATTATTTTCAAAGAAAGGCATGGTTTGCTTTAAAAAATCTGGTTCGGGCATAAAGTCCGCATCAAATATGGCTACATAATCCGCGTCTAAAAATTTCATTCCCGCCTTTAGTGCTCCTGCTTTATATCCCGTTCGGTCTTCCCTAGTAATTTGTTCGATATCAAATCCTTTGGCCTTATACTCTTGTACTTTTGCCGCTGTGATCGCAACTGTTTCATCCGTAGAATCATCCAGAATGTGTATCTGTAATTTATCCTTTGGGTAATCTAATTTGCAAATATTATCGATTAATCTTTCGACAACAAACTGCTCGTTGAATATGGGTAGTTGTATGGCGACCTTGGGTAGGAAATCATCTGAACCTTTTATGTGATCTCCTTCACGGGTTTTGGTTTTATACTTTAGCAATAGATGAAATTGCATCAGGCAAAAAATTGTAATGAAGATTAACCCTATTACATAAATGATAAAAACAAAGTATCCTAGTCCTTGAATAAATTCCGCCGTCACTTGAATTAATTATAGTAATTTAAATATGGTCCATATTATTTTGTGTCCAGCCAATATGGTCCCTTTTACTGTACCCGAAACTTTAGAAACCCCAATTCGCTTTCGATAGCTCACTGGAATCTCTTTACACTTCAGTTTAAATTTCGCCGCCTTTACTTGCATCTCCACTGTCCAACCAAAATCTGGATCTTCCATCTCTATTTCCATCAGCCGATCATATCGAATGGCTCGAAATGGACCCAGATCTGTAAATTCGTATTTATAGAAAAAACGAATCAAATTAGTAGCCAACCAATTTCCAAAAACTTGTTGAGGCATCATCGCACCTTTTTCCAAATGACCCATCGCTCTTGAGCCAATCACCAAATCTATCTCCTCTTCCATAATTGGTTGAATCAACATTGGTAATTCTTCTGGATGGTCAGAATAGTCTCCATCGAGATAAACCAGTATGTCTGGAGTATCTTCCTTCGCTGCCACGTGTTCCATGCCCTTCAAGCACGCACTTCCATATCCAGGAATCGGCTGAAAAACTACTGTTGCTCCTGCTGATTCAGCAACCTCTGCTGTATTATCCGAACTATTGTTGTTACAGACAATGACTTCTCTTACCCAATCCATCGGAATATCTCGGATAACCTTAGCAATGGATTCTTCCTCATTGTAAGCAGGAATGATTACGTCAATTATTGGCTTCATATTAGGCTTGACAAATGTAATTTAAAGCTTTTCTATATTGTGTACTGAATTGGACAAAATGAAAGGTAATATGATCGGCTTTTTTCAGACCGTCACACCGAATTTACAAGAAAGTATAGAATTTTTTCAAAGATTAGAATTTAAGCAGGATGTTAATCATCCTCAGGTTTTTTACGAAGGAGGCCAGATAATCTTTATTAATTTTGAAAGAATTGCTCGTGCAGGTCTAAGGTTTTATGCAGATTCTTGGACTAAGGTCGTTTCAGAAATAGAAAAACTGTGTAAAGTACATCAGATAGAGAGTGGTTATGCTTTCGCAGATCCGAGTAATTCTTGGGTCTACTTATTAGAATCTGAGGCTCCTACTCTAACTCCCCCAGCAATGCCTTCAAAATCAATTTTAGGGAACTTTGCAGGTTTAAGTCTAGAATCAGGGAATATTGAATTATCCATAGCAATCTATAAAATCTTAGGCTTTAAAATAGTGATGGGAAGCATTGAACAGGGATGGATTAGCTTAGAAAATGACCAGAAAATGGGCATTGGGTTGATGGTCCCTAACAATTGTCCACACCTATTTTTCAATCCTTCTTTTAGTTACTTTAATGGAGGTAAAAATGACGAGATTATTCCGTTAATTCAGGAGAAAGAAATAGCGATTACTGAAGAGATAACGGTCTTTAATGCAGACAATAAGGTGGATAATATCATCCTACGCGACCCTGGTGGTTTTGGATTCTTTATCTTTAACGATTGAAACAACAATAAATTAGGCAGTACAGCTATTATAAGTATATGAAGGATCGGATTTACTTAGGATTTGTGGTTTTGGCAGCGCTGATAATATTTGTATCCTCTTGTCGAGAGGATAACTATTTTGAAGGCCAAGATGTAAGTGTGAGAACCTCGCTGGATACATTGACCTTCGATACGGTCTTTACTGAAATTGGCACCACGACCAAATTTATCAAACTTTACAACGATCAAGACGGAACCATCATCATTGATGATATTCGATTAGAGAATTCTACGAATTATTTCAGACTAAACATAGACGGTCACCTCTCTAATGACTTTCAAGGTCTTGAGATTCCTGCCCGGGATAGTGTGTATATTTTCGTGGAGGCAACAATAGATCCGGAGCAGCCATTAGAAGCAAGTCCATATATCATTGAAGATTTCTTACACATAACCACTGGAGGTAATGAAAAATCTGTGCTACTAGAAGCATGGGGCCAGAATGCTGTCTATTTTACAGGCCATGAAGGGCCCAGCGGTATTAATATTCTATCCTGCAATCTAGGAGAGTTTCCCTTCGATGATCCACGGCCCTATGTTATTTACGGGACACTCTTAATTGATTCTTGTACATTAGTTCTACCACCAGGTACTGAGGTTTATATTCATGGAGGAGTCGCCTTCAATCAACTGGGTGTGTACACTGGAGGTCTACTTTTCTTCACCGAAACAGCCAATTTACAATCTCGTGGAACGGCAGATGAACCAGTCACTATATTTTCTGATAGGCTGGAAGAAGATTTTGAGTTTACTCGTGGACAATATTCGGGGATTGTTATCGGACCACTCAGCCAAGGAAATATACTTGAGCATACAACCATCAGTCAATCAGCTGTTGGGATAAGAGTTGATTCCCTAGCATCCGCCTCATTATATAATTGCGAATTCTCGCATACCGCCGGGACAGGAATTCTTGGCCGCCAGGCAAATATATACGCTGAAAATTGCTTACTTCACAACAATGGTCTGTCAGGAATACAAATGGCTCTTGGAGGAAATTATGAATTCAATAACTGTAGCATTATAAATTACGACAATCAGGACGAAGCCATTAGTTTATCTAATTTTCAATGTGTTGATCAATTGTGTTTAGAGCCGCCTCTGCTTGCAGACTTAAAAGCGACTTTTAGGAATTGTCTCATCCTAGGGAATGATTCAGATGAAATATTACTATCAGACTGGTCTAGAGATACGGAGGATGATTTTGATTTTAGATTTGAAAATTGTTTTGTTCAGGTGAACGAATTACTAGAAGAAGATGCATGGCCTACGTTTTTTAATAACTGCGAAAATTGCCTAAATAATCCTCCCAAGGATACGCTCTTCATTGACATGGAAAATAATGACTTCCATTTGGATACTTTGTCTGCACCAATTGATGCAGGAAAAAATCTTCCATTCTTTTCAATAGACAAAGATGGCATTGTAAGAGATGATGGTCAATACGATGTAGGCTGTTATGAGTTTAAGCTTTAAGAATCCTACCCCAATTTATTAAGAAGAAAAATCCATGTTTAGAAGAATCAATATTTTTCTTTTATTGCTTTTGATCTCTTGTGAAGATTCAATAGACTTTCCAGAGATTCCTGTTGAAGACCCAAGCATTCTTATTCAGCTCACAGATAATTACGACCAACTTCCCGAACAAGAAATTTCAATAAGTTCAGACGGAAGTATTTATGCGCAATACACCAATCCAACAACCAAATACCCACATGGAATCTTAGGTGATGACATAGAAGCCGAACAGCTGGTTATTGTCAAGGATAGTATTTTTTATGAATTGGAATTGGCTGAGGAATATGTTTTTGAAGATATACGACCGAGACTTTTCGATGTAGATCAAGATGGGGATTTAGAATTCATAACCATCCGTTCGCAAAGAGACCTTGGAGCAGCGATTGTTATTTACAAATTAGAACAAGGAACAATTAAAGAATATGCATACACGGAAGAAATAGGTGTATCCAATAAGTGGTTGAACCTTGTGACAATCCAAGACATTACCGATGATGGTCAGATTGAAATTGTTTGGATCCAGACACCACACATTGGTGGTATTCTAAAGTTTGCAACAATGAATCAAGGAAAACTGGAGACCTTAGATCAAGTCGGAGAATATAGTAATCATGGGATTGGCGAACGTAATCTATGTTTGTCGGCTTTAACTGAATTGAATGGCGAGAAAGTTTTCTATGTACCCAATCAACAACGCACAAAAATTAATGGATTCAAAATAGAAAATAATGAATTCAAAATGGCAGAAGAAATTGACTTACCAGTAGATTTCTCCATAAGGCTAACGGAGCAATATGCGTTTTCGAACCTAGTTCTAGAAACTGAAGATAATTGCATTGATTAGTCAATACATTGAAAAATCAAAAGACTCTATAAAACTTCAATTTCCTTCTATTGCGCCACTTTATTTTGCTGGCCAAAGTTTACGCCCATTAAAATTACTAGTCCAACCAAAAACAATACCCCAAGAGAAAGTACACTGTATCGGATATCTTTCGTAATGTATTCTATAAACCCAAATAAGAAGGTACCACCCACAATGGATATTTTAAATAGAACATCATAAAAACTATAGTATGATGATAAATCATCAACCTCTTCATCCAGTAATTTAGTATAACTGCTTCGAGCAAGCGATTGTATACCGCCCAAGACTAATCCTACCACGCCCACCAGCATATAAAATACGGTCTTTCCATCGGTGAAAAATGCAACAATACAGATGACCATCCATATAATAATCTGAATTAGTAAAGCAGTTTTATTTCCTAGTTTTTTTGAAACAAAGGCAAAGAAGATAGCACCTACAACTGCTACCAATTGCAGGATCAAAACCAACATAATTAATTCGGCAGTTTCAAATCCTATTTCTTGTTCGGCAAAAATGGTTGCTACATAGATAATGGTATTCACCCCAGCGGAAAAGAATAAAAATGACAACAGAAAACGTCTAACATTTATGTCTTTGACAACTTTTTTGAAAGTCCCACTCAATTCTCTAAATCCCTTCCCAATGATTCCTGATTCCATTTTCTCTTTAGAATCTTTAGGCATTTTCCGAAAGGTAATTTGTGCAAACAAAATCCACCACAGTCCTACTAGAAAAAATCCGATTCTAGCACCTTGGCCTTCTTGTGTTATTCCAAACCAATCAGGCTTTTGTACCATGGCCAAAATGACAATCAAAAGTAAAACGGAACCTACATATCCATAGGAGTAGCCCTTAGCACTTACTCGATCGTATTGTTCTTCTGAGGCAATCTGGGGCAAGTAAGAATTATAAAACACCAAGCTACCCGCATATCCTATTGTACCTAAGGCAAAGGCACTTACACCAAGCCAGAGATATTGATCGCTATCAAAAAAATAGAGTGTACCACAACCAAGGGCGCCCATGGTTGTAAAAAGTTTTAAAAACCACATTCGTTTACCTCCATAATCAGCGATCCCAGAAAGTATGGGTGACAAAACAGCCACCAATAAATAAGAAAAGGAAACAACAAATGAATAGATGGATGAATCTGTATAAGTATTCCCTAAAAAGTTAATAGAGTCTGGAGCAATCGCCAAAAAATAAATGGGAAAGACTGCTGTAGAAATCACCAAAGAATAGGCAGAATTGGCCCAATCAAAAAAAGCCCAAGCGGTAATGGTCTTTTTATCGTCAATAAGAATTGTAGAACTGCTCATTCTTGAAAGATACAATGCAATAAATATTAAATTGTAATTAGTAAATAATAAATTTACAATAGTTGACAGTTTAGAATGACTTTCATCAACCTTCCTGAGATCCTATATTGATTTTTATTCAATAACGCTTAAATTCAAGGCCGTAATGAACATTGCAGTATTATCAAGAAATCCGGCACTTTATAGCACACAAAGTCTGGTTCAGGCGGCTCGTAGAGCACATCATTACGTGCGTGTCATTGATTATGTAAATTGTGACATTGTCATAGATTCAGAAAACCCCAAAATTATTTATCACGGGCAGACGCTTCAGAACATAGATGCCATCATTCCTAGAATCGGTGCAGGACATACGGCTTATGGGGCACAGATTATCAGACAATTTGAGGCAGCAGGTGTTTATAGTACCTTAGGGCCTTCCCCTTTATTGGAAGCAAGAAATAAGATAGCTTCGATGCAGATCCTATCATCCCATGGCTTAATGATTCCAAAATCGCTGTTATCTAATAATTCATTATTCTTCGATGATTTAATGAATGAACTGGAGGATGATCGGGCGATTGTAAAATTGGTAAACGGCACACATGGCTTAGGTGTAATATTAGCTCATTCTCATAAGCAGGCGACGTCCATCATGGAGGCTTTCGCCAAATCAAAGAGTAAGGTTTTTGTACAGGAGTTTATCGAAGAAGCAGGCGGTGCTGACATTAGAGTTTTTATTGTAGATGGCAACATTGAAGGAACCATGAAACGTCAAGCAAAGGAGGGCGAATTTAGATCTAATTTACATAGAGGAGCTACTGCCAACGTAGAACCGATTTCAGACATAGAAGCACAAACAGCTTTAAAAGCTGCAAAAATCTTAGGCTTGAAGATAGCAGGAGTTGACATGCTGAGATCTAAAAAAGGTCCAATGATTTTAGAGGTCAATGCTTCCCCTGGATTGGAAGGAATAGAAACGACAACAAGAAACGATATCGCAGGTAAAATTGTGGCCATGATCGAGAGGGATACTAATAAAAAATAATGAGTCAAGCCAAAAAGATAGTTATAGAGAAGGCAGAAATAATGCCTGGTGAATCCAAAATTATTTCAATCAATGTAGGGCGATTACCATCTGATACTAGAATTAATATCGTTGCGCACATCATGAGAGGTAAAGAAGAAGGTCCTACCGTTTTACTCCTAGGAGGAATTCATGGGGATGAGGTCAATGGTGTTGAAATTGTACGCAGGACCATTGCTGAAAACCGACTTGGGACAATTATAAAAGGAACCATCATTGCCATACCGTTATTAAATGTCTATGGTTTTATAAATTTCTCAAGAGAGGTGCCGGACGGAAAAGATGTAAATAGAAGTTTCCCAGGAAGTACTTCAGGATCACTGGCTAGTCGAGTGGCACGTACACTTACCAAAAAAATATTACCTTTTGTTGACTATGCGATTGACTTTCATACAGGCGGTGCCTCCCGTTATAATTATCCTCAAGTTAGATACACAAAAGGTTATGATGTGTCAAGAAAGTTAGCCGATGTTTTCAAGTCGCCGTTTCTTATAGAAAACACTGTCATCTCCCATTCCTTCAGAAAGGCTTGCAGGGATTTAAATATTCCATCGATTGTATTTGAAGGAGGTGAATCTATAAGACTAGATGGGTATTCAATAGACGTAGGAATAAAAGGAATACTTCGCGTTTTGAAACATTTTAAAATGGTCGAAGAAAAAACCCAAGAACCTGATTATAAAGTAATAACGATCAAAAAAACAAGTTGGCTTAGAGCGCCCTTTTCTGGGATGTTTATTTGGTCACAATCCTCTGGCACCTTTGTAAAAGTTGGGGAACCCATAGGAATGATTTATGATCCATTCGGTACAAAATCTGTAACAGTTACTTCTAAATATGAAGGATATATTATCGGACACAACAATGCCTCTGTGGTCAATCAAGGAGATGCACTTTTCCATATTGGCTATGAAATTAAGGCTTAGGATTTTTATTCTTTTGTTGCTTAGCCTTTCGGCAAATTTGAGTTTTACACAAAGCTCAAATACGCAAAACAAGATCGATCGACTTTTACTTTCGTCTGAATTTGACTATGCATCTGTAAGCATTTCGGTTCTTGATTTGGAAACTGGAGATTTAGTTGCCGGCGTAAACCCTAACATGTCCATCATCCCAGCCTCTTCCTTAAAGATCCTCACCACACTCAGTGCTTTAGAAATATTAAGCGACACCTTTCAGTATACCACGACCCTAAGTTATGATGGCTATATTGAAAATGATGGAACACTTCAAGGCAACGTATACTTAGAAGGTAATGGAGATCCTACTTTTGGTTCGGGGAAATTTAAGCCAGAAATGGCATATCAAAAACTATTCAAGAGACTTGCAGAAGCGATTGCAGAAGAAGGAATCACATGCATTGATGGGAAAATCATCGCCGATGAATCTCAATTCAATAGCTTTCCGATTTCACCCTCTTGGCAATGGAATGATTTAGGGAATTATTATGCAACAGGAGCTTGGGGTATTAATATCAATGAGAATCAATACAACATCTACTTTAATAAGCGTGGAGTAGTTGGACGACGACCAAAGATAAATTACCATGACCCGTATATCCCTGGGCTTAAATTTTCCAACGAGCTTGAAGTTGATAGTGCACATACGGGCGATCAGGCCTATATTTTTGGTGGACCATACAATTATGAAAAAAGAATTGTCGGTACCATTCCTCAAGGTGATGGCAATTTTAGAATCGGTGGTTCTATTCCTGATCCTCCAATGTTTGCTGCCTTCACTCTTAACGAGGAGTTACGCAAAAAAGAAATTAAAACAGAAGGTTATGATACTGCCTTTTCTGCTCCAGGTAAAAGTAAACGAAAGGCGATTGTTAAAGTATCTTCCCCTTTCTTAAAAGACATATCAAGGAGAGCCAATTTTAAAAGTAACAACCTTTACTGCGAAGCCATTTTGAAGTCAATGGGAAAAAAATACCATGGTGAAGCCAGTGGCCAAAATGGAATTGCAGCCATTAAAAACATGCTTAAAAAATTAAAAATTGATTCTAAGGCCTTGCACATGGAAGATGGTGCTGGACTATCCGCAAGAAATAATGTAAGCAGTAATTTATTGGCTGAGTTTTTACAGAAAATAGCATTAAAGGATGGAACTGACTACATCTGTGATCAATTACCAAGAGCAGGATTTGAAGGTACCGTCGCCGGACTACTTCGAGTCTCACCCGCCAGAGGAAAGGTCTGGATGAAAAGTGGGTCTATGAATCGAGTCTGCACCTACACAGGTATTATGCAGGACAAAGAAGGTCGATGGAAAACTTTCTGCATCATGATCAACGGTTATGATGTAAAATATAAAGTGATGCGCGCCCGTGTTGAAAAAATGGTCGATTACATCTATAGGTATAATTGAACCGAATTCTCAAATGGTTTAGTTAGAAATTTATCGCAGTTAAGAATCAATAAAAAAGACCTCTTGGATAATGAATCTCAAGAGGTCTTTTGTTCTTTCGCTTAAAACGAATTTACATTTGTATGTTAATGGAAGAACTAGAATTATTTTTTGATTTTTTAAATACAACCGTACTCCTTGAGTTAAGTGTATGGCCATAGATTTCCTCAAAAAAATTAAGGCATTCTTCATGAAGCTCACTTGAGATATTCTTTTTGTTCACCTTGAGGTATTCCTTTCTAAGCTGGATGTTATACTTCGTTGATGACATAATTACTCCAGCATTCAATAAGTAATCAACCATCGATTCCCGAAGTTCTGCATTCTCATCCGAAGTATCTTCGATAGAATTTAAATGGCTTGAATCTGAAATTTCTTCATCTGAAAAATCATTAATAATTTCTTGATACTCCTTATATCGCTCCTTGGCAATGGGTTCATCATTAACTGTGAATTCCGTGATCACACTATTTTCGAAAGAGATGATGAGTTCTCCTTTTGAATTGTTGATTTCAATGGTTCTTTGTTGGTCATTGTTATTGTTCTTTTGTGCTTGCGCAAATGAAGTAGAAAGAATAAGTAAATAGACGATGAATTGAATGGCTTTCATAATTTTTAAATATGGTATTAATAAATTATTGTCTATTCACATAGTTCAATGAGAATGCCAAGAATTAAATTCCTGTAATTCAATTTACTACATATAGAATCTTTTTTAATGTTGTTCGTTTTCGAACAGTGGCTGGGCGATATTGAAGTATGATATGTTGCGTCCAATAAAAAAGGCGATGAATCAATGCTTCAATTTTATTCTAGACTCGCCTGAATTATATATTGATATTCGAGCGAAGTATCGTCAGTAGTTATGTTTGTAAACCCAGTTGCCTCTAATTCTTCCTCGAGTAAATGAATGTATACCCTATTAGAGTAGTCTGGAGCTTCAATTGGTAGTCTCTTTACTTTATAATCGACAATGTGAATGACTCCATTTGCGCTAAGCGCCTCTTTACATTTAGATAAATAGGTAGCTCTGTCTTCAATATAACCTATCACATTTACTATTAAAATATCATCAACTTCTCCAGGTTTTAAATTGGGATCATCCGGTTTAGATAATCGAGTTTCAAATTTTTGCCTAGAGGCATCTGGAATTGTCACCGCAAGGCTATTCATAAGCTCGATCATTTCTTGATCGATTTCAATAGCTATCACTTTTTTTGCCTGAGCCAATAATCTAAAGGCAAAGTAACCAGTCCCAGCTCCAATATCTGCAATGACTCGGTCCGACAAGTTTCCCATCTTGTTCATAATCAAACTTGGCTTTTGCCACGCCTCTCTACTATCCGAACTTGCGGTACTTTCCTGAGTGCTTACTTCGTTCACCACTATACTCCCTTCCGGACGATCTGACGAACCACTTCTTGAACAAGCGCTCACAAAGAAGAGGCTAATAAGTATTAAGAATAATATGGGCGTTAGAACTCTATACAAGTCACCATGTTTTAGACCTCAATATATGAAATTGTCCAAAGGCTGAGGTTACATTCCTATCTCAACTGGCACATTTCTTCTAAAGGCAGTCTCAAAGGCAAAAGTTGTGTTGGTGCCTTCAACTTCCTCCAGGGATTGAATCTTTAAATAAATAATGTCCCTAAGCGCTCTATTGTTTTCTGCATATATGTGTACCAACAATTCATAGCGACCTGATATATTGACACATTCTACAATTTCAGGAATCTTTTCAAGCTCCTTTTCTACCTTTCTAATGGCTTTTGCATTGGTCAGCATTATCTGCGTATATGCAGAGGTTTCATAACCAAGCGTTAAAGGATCAAGCCTATAAGTTGCATTCTTCAGAATTCCAGCCTCCTTTAATTTACGCACTCTTTGATGCACCAAAGTATTAGATACTTTGAGTTTTTCAGCCAGCTTTATCATCGGTATTCTGGCCTCCTCTGTCAATTCTTTAATGATTCTTACATCAAAAGGGTCAAGTTTAATTTCGGACATAGATTATAATATAATTGATGTTAAATATGACTCAAAAATAAATTAATTAAATAAATATTGACTTAGTATTTATAAAATCGAGTCATTATACATCAAATAGGTATATTTTTGAGTCTTAACAACGAAATTATATACTCATGAACACTACAGCAATACTATCCGTAACTCTCATTCTTTTCTCAGTGATTGATATGCTTGGTAATGTGCCTATCATTATTGGAATGAAAAAGGATGGAATCAAATTCAATGTTGCCGTTGTCACCTTGATTTCAGCGACCATTATGATCGCCTTCCTCTTTTTTGGTTCGTCGATACTTGGCTTGTTCGGTATTGATACTTCCTCATTCGCGATTGCTGGATCATTAGTTATGTTCTTTATAGGTCTTGAGATGATTCTTGGAATAAAAATATTCAAAGAAGATGATCAAGAATCTGGAGAAACTTCAGGATCTATTGTTCCTATTGCTTTCCCACTATTAGCAGGAGCAGGAACTATGACTACAATCATTTCCCTAAAAGCGGAGTATGACAATTACAGCATCCTCGTAGGAATTCTAATCAATGCAGTGATCATATTTGCTGTCCTGAGATCGGTAGATTGGATGTCTATGAAACTATCCAATAGTACCATAAATACGATGAGAAAAGTATTTGGGATAATACTACTGGCCATTTCTATACAAATTGTGAAGTCAAATATTGGCTAAGTAAAAAATTATCTTCCTAAGATGTAACATTTTGTAGTTCTTGTATCTAATCTAATAAAAAGATGAAAAATCATATTAGATGGATTTACGCTACAATTGCCATATCTATAATTTCCATACAACTTCTTGCTCAAAATTCACCAATTAAAATTGAGGTAAAAGGAGAAGGTTCAGATCTTATATTCCTCCCTGGGTTTGGCTGCCCAGGTGAAGTATGGAATATACTAGTTGATGAATTATCGAAAGACCACACTTGTCATGTTGTAAGTTATGCTGGCTTCAATGATGTACCCCCAATCGAAGGTCCTTGGCTTCAAAACGTAAAAGATGAAATTGGAAGGTATATTTTAAATCAAGAAATAACTCCGACCATAATTGGTCACAGTTTAGGCGGAACATTAGCCTTATGGCTCGCAACTGAAAAAGTGGTCCCCATTAACCAAATTATTTCAGTAGATGGTTTAGCTTCTGTCGGTGCGTTAATGATCCCAAATTTTAGCAGTGACATGATAAGTCATAAGAACCCTCAGAACGAACTGATGATGAAAATGCCGTCTGATGAGTTTAATCAAATGATCAACCAAATGTCTTCAACAATGGTACTTGATCAAACATATCAAGGGAAAATCTCAAGGTGGATTCAAAAGGCAGATAGAAAGACTTATGTTTATGGTTATACTGACCTATTAAAATTAGATCTTCGAAATTCTTTACAGGAAATCAAAGTACCAGTAAATATAATTGCGGCCATCAAACCATATGGGAAAATCGCAGTAAGTAAAACTATATCAGAACAATACAAACAATTGCCTAACTACAGAATTGAGTATGCAGAAAATTCAGCACATTTCATTATGTACGACGAACCAGAATGGTTAGAACAAATTGTAAAAAATATTCTGAGTGAATAAGTCTAATAACAAGAATGTGCTGTTTACCCAATTGTATGATGAGCATTACAACAAGGTCATGAGAATATGTTTGGGGTATGTCAATGGGAACAATGAAATAGCCAAAGACTTAACCCAAGAAGTATTCATAAAAATATGGCGACACCTGGACAACTTTGAAGCTAAATCAAAGATTTCAACATGGATCTTTAGAATTGCTATAAATACTTGCCTTTTGTATTTAAGAGACTCTAAAAATATTAAAACACCAAAACCATCCTCTGGGTCAGTTGAAGACAAAATTGTATTAGAAGCGAGAATCAGAAAGATGTATGAATGCATTAACAAGCTTGACTCAAAAAATAAGTCAATCATATTATTAGAATTAGAATCAATTCCTCAGAAAGAAATTGCGTCAATTATGGGCATGACACATGAGGCCATTAGAGTTCGGATTCTACGAATTAAAAAAACACTTTCTAAACTTGTAATGGAATGAAATCATTTGAAGATTTAAAATCAAATTGGCAAGGTCAAAAATTTGAAAATAAACCAACATTAGACTTGTCAAAACTCGAGTCAAAACTTTCACATTTGAAAAGAGATCAACTCATAGCACCAGTTATCCTTGGAATAACAATTGCAATTTTACTAACCTTTTTGTTCTTACAACCAAAGGCAAGTTTTGAATTACTAAAAAATGGATTAATTCTAATGTCTGCATCTCTATTCATTAGAATACTCTTCGAAATCTGGAGCATCCTAGAAACAACAAAACTTAACCCCACTTTGGAGGTAAATAAATTTGCGCTAAGCTTAACCAAATTCATAAAGACAAGAAAGCTCATTCACTTTATGGTCACCCCCATTATCATGGCCATTTATATACTTGCTTTTATTTCCTTACTCCCGGTCTTTAAACTCAATGTTTCAGATGGAATGTATCAATACATTCTCTGGTCATCCACGATCGTCTTTATTGGGTTGATAATTATAAAGGTGATTTCAATTCCTAAAGAATTAAAATTGCTAAATGAAATGCATGATGAATTATAGAAAATTTTGGACTTGAAAGACTTATAAAACAATTATTTATTTAGCCTACCATAGAACTTAAGCATTTCTTCATAGTTCGCAGAACTTCATGGCTGCAAAAAAATATCCATGATTCGAAAAATAGTATACGGGTATCAATCAATACTGCTCTATCTTTATACAATTACTTTAAATAATACATTTAAAAATGAGTTCGAATCAATTTGGTAAAGAAGGTTGGAAACCTGAAAGAATAGGAAACTTAAGTGGAAACACTTATCTCATCACGGGGGCTAATTCAGGTACTGGACTTGAAGCCTCAAAAATACTATTAAGTAAAGGAGCTGAGGTCATCATGCTTAATCGAAATGAAGAAAAATCTCAGAAAGCAATCGGTGATATTAAAAAGGATTTAAGAGGAAGTACCAAAGTTTCATTTATAAAAATGGATTTAGCTAATCTTTCATCCGTCCGTTCGGCAGCAAACGAAGTAATTAATAAGGTAGCTAAAATTGATGGATTAATCTGTAATGCTGCCATTGCTCAGGTACCTAAACAAGAGTTTACAAAAGATGGTTTTGAAAGTCACTTGGGGGTAAATCATTATGGTCATTTCCTGTTGAATGGAATGCTCTTTGAAAAATTGGAAGAGTCCAAAGGTCGAATCATAATTGTCGGCAGTGAAGGATATAAAATGGGATTAAAAAATATTCAGTTTGACGATATGAATTGGGACAAAAACTATAATCCCATGAAAACCTATTGCCATAGTAAATTAGCTCAAATGATGTTTGGGTATGAATTACAAGACAGAATTAAGGATGCAAATAAGAATGTCAAAGTGTACGTATGCCATCCAGGTTCTTCAGCAACCTCGCTTATTAAAAATAGCGGAGGGTTAAGAGATAGAATCTTATTCGGCATTATGTCTAAGACTCCATTGGTGCAAACTGCAGAAAAAGGTTCCTTCCCAGAAGTAATGTGTGCCGTGGAAGCAGAAGAAAACTTAAATCAGAAGGCCTATTATGGACCAACAGGTAAGCTTCAATGGACAGGACCTGTCGGGGAATGCGATTTAAAGCCACACGCTAAGGATAAAAAAGTCGCCACAAAACTATGGGAGGTCTCAGAAGATGCGACTGATTTTAAATGGAATATATAAGTCATAAAAACAAAACATCAATTCATGGAAATTTTAAAAGCGGCGACAGATTGGGCAAAGGCAGAAGTTTTTTCTTCTCAATTTTTTATTTTTTTCGGGTTACTATTCTTAGTTGGTAGTATCGGGTTCTGGCAGTTAGGAAAGTCTGAAGTTGCTAAGGCATTTATTATTCCGATGCTTGTGGCAGGCATTTTAATTTCAACCGTTGGTATTGGAATATTCATTGCGAATAAGTCAAGAATTACAAGCTTCACTGAGGCATATAAAAATGACGCCCAAGCCTTCGTCCAGTCCGAAATTATCCGGACCGAAAAATCAATGGGAGAATATCAAAACATTGTTTTCAAAATCATTCCAATTATAATTGTCCTTGCTTCGTTATTGATTATCTTTCTTGACAAGCCTTCATGGAGAGCAATCAGTATTACAACAATAGCCATGATGGTTGTCATCCTATTGGTTGACAATAACGCAAATTCCAGAATTGAAGACTATCACGAGCAGCTCGTATTAGTAAGTAAGGAAGTAAAAAATTAAATAGCAACAACGAAATTTACAATCCATAAAACATGATAATAACCAAAGGAATAAGGCTTATTGATTTAATCGTATGGACGGGGTTTCATATCATTTGGTTGACTACAATGATGACAATCATCGCATTATTGTATCACTTTAATATTATTTCCATCAACATACCTTGGCTTCCTTTATCTGTTATTGGTACAGCAGTTGCCTTTTATGTAGGTTTCAAAAATAATCAAGCCTATGATCGAATGTGGGAGGCAAGAAAAATCTGGGGAGGCATTATCAACGAAAGTAGAGCCTGGGGAATGATGGTTGATGGTTATATTACCAATCTGTTTAGAGAGAAGGTAGTAACTGATTCTGAACTTCACGAAATTAAAAGGAGATTAATTTATAGGCATTTTGCATGGCTGTATGCGCATAGAAGTCAACTTTTAGTAGCAACACCTTGGGAACACGCCAATCAAAAAGGACACATAGGAAAAAGAGCAAGTTACTATCAAGAAAAATTTGGAATAGGTTTGGTGGACGATGAAATAACAAGAACAGAGCTAAAATTATTTCTACCCGAAAATGAACATGACCGTCTGATTAATCACGTGAACACAGCAACCCAAATAATCAACGAACAATCTAGAGATCTCACTAAATTGAGAGCACAAAATCTGATTGATGATTTCAGACATACACAATTGGAAGATTTATTGAGAAGCTTTTATACCCTGCAAGGTAAAAATGAAAGGATTAAAAAATTTCCTTTGCCTAGACAGTATGCAAATATGAGCAGATATTTTGTCGCTATCTTTGTTATACTTCTTCCGTTTAGCATGATTCCAGAATTAATGAAAATTGCAGACTGGGGATTATGGCTTTCAATTCCAATTACCGCACTCATCGGATGGGTTTATGTAATGATGGAAGTAATCGGAGATTATTCAGAAAATCCATTTCAAGGGATGGCAAATGATATTCCTATGATGTCTTTATGCAGGGTGATAGAAATAGACCTCAGAGAAATGCTTGGAGAAAAAGATCTACCACCGAAAGTGGAAGCCAAGAATGGAGTATTAATGTAATAAAAAACAGCATGGAGCATTTTAAAACACTATCAGCATATTTTGAATATATGCAACTACCACGTCCCGAGCACCCGATGTTTAGTGTTCTGTGTGCCACAGAAGAAAATTACCTTCCTTGTCCGAGAGAGAGTTCACCTCCAATTACAAATGACTGCTACAGTATAAGCCTAAAAAAAATAGTCAAAGGGAATTTAAGTTATGGACGAACAAAATTTGACTTTACAAATGGCGCATTAATTTTTATTGCGCCAAGACAAGTATTGCAATGGGATAGTAGCGTTGTCTTTGAACAAAAGGGCTTTTCAATAAATTTTCATGAGGATTTTATCAAAGGCACACCATTAGCCGGTCAAATTAAAAAGTATGGTTTCTTTTCCTACTCCGTAAATGAAGCCTTACATCTATCCCCTAAGGAAGAACAATTAATGGAATCTATCGCTCAACAAATTGAAATCGAATATTTCAATAACCAAGATTCATTTAGTAAAGACATTATAATTTCCCATTTAGTAACCTTACTAAAATATGCCAACCGATTTTATGAAAGACAATTCATTAACAGAAAAGAAATATCTAACAATTTGTTGGAACAACTCAGTAAACAACTAACACAACATTTTGAATCGGGTAAACTCAGATTAAATGGAATACCTAATATTCAACAATTAGCAAACGAATTGCATGTTTCTCAGAGATATTTGAGTGACTCACTCAAAAAAGAAACGGGCAAGACAGCTAGTGAGCATTTGCAATTATATTTAGTAAATGAGGCTAAGAATATTCTTTTGAAACCTAATAAAAGTATTTCAGATGTAGCCTATGATCTCGGATTTGAATATCCACAGTATTTTTCAAGGTTATTCAAAAAGAAAGAAGGGATGAGTCCATCAGAATATAGAGAGCAATACAACTCGAATTAAAATCTAAAATATTTCATCCAATTTATACTCCAATCTAAAAACTAATAAAGTTACAAAGGGCTCTTCCTAAGAATAATTGAGGTCGATTATCTTACGAGTAAATTTCTTCGTTCGGGACCTTTAGAAACAAAATTCACGGGCACTTCTAAGAGCCTTTCGATTTCTGCAATAAAGTCTTTGGCAGCTTGAGGTAGATCCGAAAGATCATTGATATCCTCTAGATCCACTTTCCAACCTGGCATTTCATCAAAGTCAATTTTAATATCTGCACCGGTCAAATCATAAGGTAATTGATCTGTCTGTTTTCCATCAATGGTATAATGCTTCGCTATTTTAATGACATCAAATTCATTAAGTATATCCAACTTGGTAACACAAAGGCTATCTACCCCATTGATCATGATGGTATATTTCAACTGCGGAATATCAATCCAACCACATCTTCTTGGTCTACCTGTAGTTGCACCAAATTCTTTCCCTAAAGCCCTGAGTTTTTCACCCATTTCATCATTTAACTCTGTCGGGAATGGACCACTACCGACTCTGGTACAATAGGCCTTCGTAATTCCTAGCACCTTACCTACATTCTTAGGAGCTACACCTAAGCCAGTGCACACCCCTGAAGTAACTGTATTTGATGAGGTCACATACGGGTATGTACCAAAATCAATATCCAACATTGACCCTTGCGCTCCTTCCGCTAAAATCTTCTTTCCTGATTTTAATGCATCATTCACATAGTACTGACAATCAACTACTGGAATCCAACTAATCTCCTCAATCGCTTCAAACCACTTTGCCTTTTCTTCTTCATATTTAAAATCAACCGATGGATAGATCTCCAAAAGTTGCTGATGCTTGGAACTTAAGTTGTTATATTTTTCTTTAAATGTGCCTGCATTAATATCACCAATTCTAAGTCCATTCCTTCCAGTCTTATCCATGTAAGTCGGCCCGATACCTTTAAGTGTCGAACCAATTTTGGCATCTCCTTTCGCAGCTTCAGAGGCTGCATCTAACCATCTATGGGTTGGTAATATAAGGTGAGCTTTGGATGAGATCAGTAAATTCTCCATCTTAAGACCAGCTTCGCGAAGACCTCGTATTTCTTTGGCAAGAATGATTGGGTCAACAACAACGCCGTTTCCTATCAGATTCTGAACATCGGGTCTAAAAATCCCGGATGGTATGGTGTGTAAAACATATTTATCTGAACCGATAACTATGGTGTGTCCTGCATTTGGACCTCCTTGAAATCTTGCAATTATATCATATTGATTCGCTAGATAATCAACAATTTTCCCTTTCCCTTCATCTCCCCATTGCAGACCTAATAAAACATCTAAAGCCATTAGCTTTTTTTGATAAGTTATTTAAAGGTCAAAGATAGAAATATGCCTTATAGAGGAGGTATTAAAAGAAATTTATATTTGACTGTTGTCAAATTTTTATTCTTCCTCTTTACCCATCATGTTATTATCACGCAATTGGCCAAAAACTCCACGTAGTCTATACATCTCATCCAAGGTCTCGTCTAAATAAACATCAATATCAGGTATCCGGCGTACATGACTCTTAATTCTCCGAGCGAGCTGTTGGCGTAATAACACAATGTTCTGCTCTAATTCCAGAATAATCTCCTGCTTGTTCTCTGTACCAAAAATAGATAGGTAGATTTTGGCGAGACCCAAATCAGAGGACATAACCACATTCGTCACGGTTACTAATACATTTTTATAAATATTAGGTCCTTCATTCATTAAAACCGTACTGAAATGCCTCTTTATGATCGACCCTACCTGTTGCTGTCTCTTGGATTCTGCCATGACGCAAAGTTAAGTAATTGAATGAATAAAATTGGAGGATATGGCAATCATCAGATATAAGTCTTCACATTTGCCGAAAGGCTAAATATCCTGCTGAGTAGACTTAGATTACCATCAACCGTTCTTTATATTTACGGCTGAATGGGAAATATTCTCGACAGACCGATAGAATTCATTAAGGGCATTGGCCCGCACAGAGGCAAGCTGATGACTGAGGAACTCGGCTTTCGTACCGCGGAAGATCTGATCTTCAGCTATCCCTTTCGGTATGTTGATAAAACAAATTTCTCTAACATCTCTGATATTGGGCGAGAGGGTGAATATGTTTTGCTCAAGGCAAAATTGACAAGCATCAAAGAGATAAAAGGCCAACGACAAAAACGACTGGTCGCCATAGCCAAAGACAAAACTGGATACATTGAACTTGTCTGGTTTAAAGGCGTTTCTTGGGTGGTCAAAATGCTCGTCCCTGATGCTGAATTTTCTATCTATGGAAGACTTACGGTTTTTAAAGGGAAGAAAACAATTTCGCATCCTGAAATGGAAATGATCACTGGAAACAATTCTGCTGGCCTACCCACTCTTGATCCCGTATATTCTTCCACGGAAAAATTAACGAAAATTGGGATTGACTCCAAGGCTCGAAAACGAATCATCCGAACAATCCTTAGCGAACTGAGAGCCAGTGAAATTCCAGAAAATCTGCCAAGCTATATCACTTCGCGGATGGGATTGCTTCCTCGCTATGAGGCCTTAATAAAAATTCACGCACCTAAATCCATGGATGAGGTGAATGAGAGCATTCAACGATTGAAATTTAATGAAATCTTCTTCTTTCAATTATCCATGCTTTACAGCAAACATAAACGTAAACTTAAATTCAGAGGACCAATCTTTGATAAGATCGGAGACAACTTTACCAATTTCTACAATACGAAACTTCCCTTTGAATTGACCAATGCACAGAAGCGGGTCATCAAGGAAATACGTGCGGACCTAGGAAGTAAATATCAGATGAACCGCATGCTACAAGGGGATGTAGGCTCAGGTAAAACCATGGTCGCATTGCTGTGCATGCTGATTGCTTTAGACAATGGTTATCAAGCAGTGATGCTTGCACCGACGCAGATTCTGGCCCAACAACATTTTACTTCTTTAAAAGAGTATCTAGAAGGCACCGGAATACGTGTCGGGTTCTTAACAGGAGCGGTGAAAGGCAAGGAGCGAAAAATTGTTTTAGACTATCTCAAAAATGGAGAGCTTCAAATCATTGTCGGTACCCATGCATTAATGGAGGACTCGGTGGTCTTTAAATCTCTAGGTTTGGCAGTGATAGATGAACAACATAGATTTGGAGTGGTGCAACGATCTAAGCTTTGGACCAAGAATCCAGAACTTATCCCGCACATACTTGTCATGACTGCCACACCAATTCCTAGGACTTTGGCAATGACGGTTTATGGCGATCTTGATGTTTCTGTTATCGATGAGCTTCCTCCGGGTCGTAAGCCGGTGAAAACCGTGCACATGTATGAATCGAAAAGGTATCAGCTCATTGAATTCATGCGAGAAGAGATTAAGAAAGGTCGGCAGATCTATGTTGTCTATCCTCTGATCGAAGAATCGGAAACCTTAGATCTTCAAAATCTGCAACAGGGTTACGAACAATGGCGGGACATTTTCAAGCCACCTGAATTTCAAATAAGCGTCGTACATGGTCGTATGAAGGCCGCAGAGAAAGACATGGAGATGAAAAGATTTGTGGATAAGGTGACGCAGATTATGGTGGCAACGACAGTTATTGAAGTTGGAGTAAATGTTCCCAATGCCTCGGTTATGGTCATTGAAAATACAGAGCGATTCGGATTGAGTCAATTACATCAATTAAGAGGCCGAGTAGGTAGAGGTGCAGAACAATCTTTCTGTATTTTAATGAGCGGTGTAAAAATATCCAATGTAGGAAAAGAAAGAATTCAGACGATGGTAGGCACCACCGATGGTTTTAAGATTGCAGAGGCCGATTTAAGATTGAGGGGACCGGGTGACATCATGGGTACACAACAAAGTGGCATCGCAAGGTTTGAACTTTTGAGTCTTGTGGAAGATAAAAACTTGGTTTCAACGGCAAGGAACATTGCTCGTCAGATTCTTGACAATGACCCCCTACTCGAGCATCCGCAGAATGAAATTTTACACAAGGCCCTCGCGGATTATTTTAGAAAAAATAAAGATTGGGCAAGAATCAGCTAAGCCTAATTCTTCTTTTGAAAAATAGAAGTATCCATTCCTTCTAAATTGACCTCTCTTAATTTAGTGGTAAAATAATTTACAAGCGCTTGCCTGTGAGGATGACTTTCTTCAAAGGCTAAATAAAAATTAGAATCATAGGCGATGATGGATGCAAAGAAATCTTCCTTAGTTTCTGAACCATCAACCACAATCCTAAATTTTTCATCAGAAAAAGGGAAAACTACTCCATCCCAAATCAGTGATTGAATCTTATCTTGATACTTTCCTTCCTTAGCCTCCGACCATTTCCCAAACTCCGAATGCATTAATGCCATGCCATCCAAACTAGAATTGACATCATATATTCGCAACTCAGGCGTTGGAATTGGTTCCGAATGGCCAACAATTTTGGTAATCACAATTTCGTAACTCAATTTATCCGTATTAACGACTGCATTTTCGGTAGATTTCAAAGTCTTACTATTGGTTCCACAGTTGGAAAAGAATCCACTGAAGGCTATTAATAAAAGAAGGCTTATCCTCATTGTTATTCATTTATAGTTATAACAAAATAGTCATCAACTACGTTCCAAGATATTTTTCACAATCTTCTCTCCATGATCTCTGGTGTTTTCAATAAATAGACTATTGGTTTTCAGACCGCCGTTGAGAACCCCAGCAACATAAACCCCGGAAATATTTGTTTCAAAAGTTTCGGAATTGTAATTGGGTATGAGGTCTTCATTTTCTTTATATGTCACGCCGATCTGATCAAGCAATCTATAATCGGGTTGATAACCAATCATGGCTAACACATAATCATTCTCAAGAATGAGTGGACCATCTGGAGTACTCAGAACAACTTCACGTTCCCGAATTTCAGACACCGTCGTATTGAAATATGCTTTGATTGAACCTTCTTTAATCCGATTTTCTATGTTTGGCAGTATCCAATATTTTACTTTTGAATAAAGAGTTGGTTTGCGCACAGCCATTGTAACCTTGGCACCGTGGGCCCAGGTTTCTAGTGCGACATCGCAGGCACTATTTCCTCCACCGAGCACCAAAACTTTCATTCCAATATAAGGATGTGCATCATCGTAGTAGTGCTTTACTTTTGGCAGATCAGCCCCTGGGGCATTTAATGTTCTAGGGGTGTCATAAAAGCCAGTAGCAATGACAATGTTTTTTGACTGATAAGTTTTATCGGAAGTTTTTACTTCTATGTATTCATCGAATTTATTCAATGACTCAACTTCTGCTTTGAATTTTATACTTAACTCATAATGATGTGCCAGTCTTCGATAATATTCTAAGGCCTCTTTACGGGTAGGTTTTTCATTGTGAGAAATGAAAGGAATCTCAGCCACCTCTAGCTTTTTACTGGTAGAGAAGAAGGTCATATTTGTCGGAAAGTTGTAGATAGAATTAACCAGTAATCCCTTCTCCAAAATCAAATAATTTAGACCAGCCTTTTTAGCTTCGATGGCACAGATAAGACCAGCAGGTCCTGCTCCGACAATGATTAAATCAAGCAAGTGTAGAAATTTATATCCGTCTCATTGCTGAGAACTATTAAGGCAGAGTTACGAGGGTTACATCTCCTTCTAATAAAACTTCTCCATCTGGACCTGTATATCTAGCATACCAGAAATACACATCATTGGGTTGGTTTTTATTATTAGCTACACCATTCCATCTTTCCTCAACTCTATCCGCTTCATGCATCAATGCCCCCCATCTATCAAAGACTTTAAACTCATAGTTTTCGATCAGGTTTGGACATCGTACGTATGGCCCAAATGAACGATTGTTATCATCACTTGAGTTTGGCATAAAAGTATTTGGAAACTCAAGAGGTGGCCCTTGCTCCTCTAAGGTGACTGTGATTGAGGCAGTTACTTCCTGATTACAATCTTCGGTGGTGACCGTATATTCACCCAATTCTCCGACTAAAATACTTGGTGCTCCTACCTGTCCATTGCTCCACATTATGTCTTCGAACTCATAAACGGAAGCATTAACCAATTCTACTTCTGCAAAAGAAGTGATACAAAAAGAATCTATATTGAAATCTAATATCGGCTGAACAGGTTCTGGAATAGCACTAGGACCAATATTTACCTGAGCCGTTACCACTTGAAAACAACTTAAGGCAGTAACCATGTATTCTCCTATCTCACTTGGGAAAATGCTTGTAACATCAGATTGGCCATTACTCCATTGAATGTCAGTAAACTCATCATCGTTTGCAATGCTTATTCCAAACAAATTTGTATCACAAAATGAGTCCGTACTTAATTCTAAAATTGGATCAACAGGGGGAGGTATGAGTTCTTCTCCTAGTAATACAGTGTCAATGACTTGGTTATCACAATCATCCGTAACTGTATAAATGTATTCACCAATGCCAGGTACTATAATGTCTTCTTCTGTCTGTCCAGTACTCCATTCAATCGTATAAACTTCTGAGCCACCGGTAATGGTCAAATCTATTGGGAAGGTCATGGTTTCACAAAAGGTCTCATTATTAGATTCAAAAGATACCTCCAAAGGATCAAGCTCACTAAATGCATCAGCAGTAATTGATCCTGTCACTTCCTCTAAACAATTGGTCGCTGTAACAGAATATTCTCCAGGGCCAGGAACAATGATCGAAGTAACGTCTGTCTCACCAGTACTCCATTCAATGTTGGTATAATCATTAGCGTTCAAGATGGCAATTTGGTATTGACCAGTTGTACAGAAGAAAGATTGATTAAAATCAATCACAGGATCGACCGGTTGAGGCAATATATTATCTGTTATCGTAAATGTACTCGCAGCCGTATTACCACATCCATCCGTTATGGTCACTGAATATGGTCCTAGTTCAGTGGTGATGATCTGATTTACATCAACATCTCCGGTAGACCACTCTAAAGAAAATGGAGGTCGTCCATCATTTCCAGAAGCGGCTAATGGAATGGTTCCATCCTCACAATATTGGCTGAAGTTAGGAATGATGGCAACTGAAGGAAGATCGAATACTGAAATCAGTGCGGTGTCGCACATAACAAAGCATTCCAAGGTATCCATTGTAACCGTGACAATATATTCTCCTTCTTCTGTTACTCTTAAAGTATCTGTTGTTTCTCCTGATTCCCACTCATAGCTTATAGCACCTGGTTGAGTGGCAACAAGCAAGGTATCAATGATTTCATCTGGGCAATATGGAATATCAGCCAAAACTAAAACAGGAAGGCTGTAATTGATGGTCGTATCCACATCAACTGAAACGCTGTCTTGAAATAGATAATCTACTGCAAACCATTCTAATGTATCTGATACAAATTCAAGGGTATCTGAAACAGTCATAAATTGTTCTTCGCACATTGCTTCCAACAATAAATTCGTCTTAACTACAAAAGGATATGATTCTTCTGATGCGAAATTAATAGCAGTCCCAGAATACATAAACCCATCTCCTACAAATTGTAATTCACCTCCACTAAGGAAACCACCAAACTCCAGATCAAAAATCCAACTATCCAACCTAGGATAAGTTTTTTCATAAATTAGGTCACCCTCGGCATCATATCTTACTAAATAATCTGAAGCATCAGCTCCAAGCAATAATCTACCACCTACAACAATTCCCCCATCATTATCTACGGTTACTTGTGTATTTCTCGCCACAGGCAAGTTTCCCGAAATGCTTAAACCTTGGGCCCACATTACTTCCCCGATGGTGTCTACTTTTACTATGAAAGGTTGAAATATATTTGCGGAAGCGTCCTCCAAAGCACCTACAATAACAGTTGTACTATCTGGCCCTGCTGCTATGTCAAATACGTTATGCACAGGATTAAGGCTATCTTGAAAGGTGAAAGACTTAGACCAAAGGATGGTACCTTCTCCGTCTAACTTTGAGACATATCCAAAGTTAGTATCTCCCTCAAAGTTATTACCACATACCACTGTTGTAAAATCGGCTTCTGATCTACTTAAGGATTTAAACTTGGTATCAATGGATACTTCTTCTGAATCTACCGTGTCTACAATGGTATATCCCTGAGCCCAATCCACACCTCCTAAATTATCTATTGCGGCTAAATAAAGACCCTTAACTGCCCCATCGAGCGGCAGAGTTACATCAAAATCAGAACCCAACCACATCCCAGCGGTAAAGCTTGTAATTGTTTCCAGATTATCAATATCAGTCTCTACCATATCGTCACTCTCTAATTCACGCGTCCATTGAACTACTCCATCGGAATCCAACTTAACGGTGAACCAAGTTTCTTGGTCATCATTCAATCTTGTGGCTGCCACTGTAAAAACAACTCCTTTGTCTTCTGTCGCTAGAATATCCATGTCAAATATAATCTCCTCAGATACTCCCTCCAGCTTATAATCAAAAGCCCACATGAGGTCTCCTTTCGCTGTATGTTTGGTCACATGAAATTTCTTGAGATCATTATCCATAGGATCTTCAAACAAATTTATGTTGAAAAATGTACCATCAGCCGAGACAGACATCGAGCCATGTAGCATGTCTCTAGTCGCAAGTTCAAACGCTCTTTGGAAATTAATTTCTTGGGCGCTCAAGGCAAATGAAACAAATAAGAAAGAACATATATATAAGTACCTCATAATGAAATGATTCATTGAATTTTTATAAGCTACAAAATTGCTAATACTCCAACAATTCTAATAATCTATGCGAGAAATTAATGAGCTCTTGCGACAAAGATGTCGCTGAAATCTAGTAAAGCCCAATTTAGGGTAAGAATTAGGGCCCATGTGACCCTAAAATCATCCTAAAACTTAAAAATATTTGACGAAAGTCAGGAATTAGCCTTACTTTCCTGTTATCCATACATTTCATCTATCTGCGCGCCCCATTTCTCTCTAATCACTCTTCTTTTCAGCTTCATGGTTGGCGTCAACTCTGCTGTTGAATTATCTGCTTTCACAGACTCCCAGCTCTCTCCAATCAGGCAGAATTTTTTGATCTGCTCAACGTGACTGAAATTAGGGTTTATATCATTGATTGCTCTTTGATATAAATCAATCACTTTATCGTTCTTCAATACCTCATTCATATTTGTATATGCGATATCGTTATTTTCACACCAATCCTTCAGAACTTCTTCAGATGGAACGATTAAAGCGGAAACAAATTTTCTCGCATCCCCAACAACCATGACATTTTCTACTAAAAAGTTCTCTTTCAGAAGACTTTCAATCGGAGCTGGAGCTACGTATTTACCTCCACTGGTCTTTAATAGTTCTTTTTTACGGTCAGTAATTTTTAAATACTTCTTGTTTCCTGGACCATCTACCCATTTACCGATATCACCAGTCCGGAACCATTTCTTTCCATCAATTTCCTTGAATACCTCCGCCGTTTTATCTGGTTTTTTGTAGTAACCGGTCATCACTCCATCACCCATGGCTAAAATTTCTCCTTCACCTGCGGCATAGTCTCCTTCACTAGGATCAATGAATAATTCAACGCAATCAATGGTAGTACCTACCGTACCTATTTTAGCTTCGTTGTCATAATATCTATTAACGGTCAATGTTGGTGAGGTTTCAGTAAGACCATAACCTTCAAGGATAGGTACTCCAGCTGCTGAAAATACTCGGGCAATTTTTGCTGGACAAGGTGCTGCGCCTGTAACGATGGCTACCAATTCACCACCCAAGGCTTCTCTCCATTTACTGAAGATCAACTTATCTGCAATTTTTCTTTTAAATCCCGCAAGACCTCCGTAGGTTTTACCTATTTCATAATCATCCGTTAATGACAATGCCCAAAAGAATAGTTTTTTCTTTGCGCCTGATAAAGCAAGACCTTTATTATAAATCTTTTCATATACTTTTTCAAGCAACCTAGGAACTGTAGAAAAGAAATTAGGTGCTACTGACCGAAGATCTCCTTCGTCTCCTCCAAGATTATCTGTTCCTGTGCAATATGTAGTGATCCCTTTATTTAGGTATGAGTAGTATACTGCTCTTTCGAATATATGGCAGAAAGGGAGGAAACTTAGTGCTTTTTGTCCCAATTTAATTGGAAGGGCCTTCGAAGTTTCAATGACGACACTCATGATATTTTTGTGTGTCAGCATAACCCCTTTAGGATTTCCTGTCGTTCCTGAGGTATATATAATTGTAGCTAAGTCTTCATTTTTAACCTCAGCTTTAGAGGCCTCCACAGCTTCAAAATTACCATCCGACATAATAGATTCCCAATGAGTGCGCCCTGATGACTTATCGAATGTATATACATTTTTCAATGAAGGCACATTGGGTTGTGCCTTAGTCACTTTTTCATATAAATCCTGACCACCTACAAATACAGCCTTTACTTCTGCTTCTTCTAGTATATATTCATATTCTACTGGACTAATGGTAGGATAAAGAGGAATACTAATTGCTCCAATATACTGACAGGCAATTTCTGCTATGATCCATTCCGGTCTATTGACATAGGCCACAACGGCTATATTATCTCCTTTCCCATATCC
>JAHDGF010000010.1:0-27383 GCA_020627785.1 Saprospiraceae bacterium | reverse complement strand
AGAATCCTTCATTTCTTTGGTAGAATAGAATTTCCATTCCCCTGAAAGTTTGGATCCAAAGGATTTTTCCAGAGGGAAATTAGCTAATTGAAGATCAAGAAAATCAAATAATCGTTTTGGTTGCATTTGTGCTAATCTTTTGGTTCTCTATAAATATAAAGAAATCAATAAGAGCACCTTAAAGATTATAGGAGAATTTTGTGTGAAGTAAGGAACTAGTCCTTAGAAAGCAAGGATTGAAGCTTCATGGCAAGACCCATTTCTCCTTGAATAATGATTTGGCCTTCCATTGCAGCAGCCATTGGATTTATCTCACCGCTTCTGAGTTTATGCAGCACTTCCTCGGTAGTTTTAATGTTACATTGGGCTTCTTCATCCTTCTCAGATACCACGTTTTTCCCATTAGTACCATCGATGTAAATTACTTGCTCAGAAAGCTGAATTTTAAAGGTAGAATCTAAAGGTTCAATTTCTTCAAATTGAGTTTTGATAATTTCTAAGATTGACAATTTCATTGAATTTTTTGTAGGCTTATACAATAATAATAAGCAAACTCGACACCTCCTATTAATGGTGGTGAATTCAAACAGGTATGTGTATTAACTGCCCTCTTTCGGGGGCAAACGAAGTAAATTAATTTAGGCCCCGAAGGTCGTATGTGCTTTATCCAATAATACTCGTACAGCTTCATTGGTTTTATCTTGAGCATATACTCTCAATACGGGCTCTGTCCCACTAGGTCTAACCATCACCCATTGATCATCAGAAAGGTAAAATTTATAACCATCTGTTGTTTCCGTTCTTTGAACTTCTAAGTCGCCTATGGTTTTAATTTCTCCCTTTTTACACTTCTCAATGATCGCCCACTTTTTCTCATCTTCTAGATGTAGGTCATCTCTATCGAACTTAAAAGTACCAACTTTATTGTAAATATCTTGAACTAATTCCTTTATTGTCTTCCCCGTTTTGGCCATAAACTCCATAATTGTCAAGCCTATCCAAATACCATCACGCTCAGGAATGTGCCCTTTAATGGCTAAACCTCCTGATTCTTCACCTCCCACCAATACATCATCTGTAATCATAATTTCAGCAATGTATTTAAAACCAATTTTTGTTACTTCTACATCAAGTCCATATTGTTGCGCAAGCATTTTCATTTTATTGGTTACAGAAAAAGTGACAATTACTTTTCCATCCATCTTCTTATACTCCTTCATGTAGTAGAGTAATAAAAGTAAAATATGATGTGAGTCCACGAACTCTCCGTCTCCATCATACATCCCTATTCGGTCCGCATCACCGTCGTTGGCGATACCCAATGAAATCTCAGAGTGTTCTTTTATATAGTTTGAAAGTTCTTGTAAATTTCTATGGATTGGTTCAGGTGCTTGACCATGGAATGATGGATTGTATTCACAATGTAAAAGAGCAGCTTCTGGAAACAATCTTCGCATTACATTTTGACCGGCACCGTACATCGCATCATAGGCAATGGTCGATGCAGATTTTTTTAATAAATCCATATCAAAATTGGCTTCGATATGCTCTATATACATCTGCTCCAAATCAACAGATTCAATTAACCCTTTGGACTTGTAGTTGGCAAAGGAATCATCTGCAGCTGAGCAGGTATCAGGAATCAAAGCTTCAACCTCTGCAATTTCTTTAGGTATTGTTGGTCCTCCAAAAGAAGATTTCAATTTGTAACCATTATAGCTAGGTGGATTGTGACTGGCTGTAATCACAACCCCGAGATCAGCTTTTAACTTAACTACCCCTAATGATACCATAGGTGTAGAAACAAATTGTTCTCCACAAAGTACCTTGATGCCATGGCTTGCAAATATTTCAGCCGAGGTCTTCATAAACATTTCTCCTCCGAATCGACAATCAAATCCGATAACAACTGACTTCATCGATCTTTCCAACATCCATTTGGCGCTGGCTTCAGAAACTCTTTTGACATTATCTGTTGTGTACTCTTTTGCAATAATTGCTCTCCAACCGTCGGTACCAAACTTAATTTTCATGTTTATTTTTTTACATCTAGTACCAAAGATAGGCAATGTTTGCGCTTTAAATACATTACATATTATAAAATTTTATAATATTTATTAGCTTAGTGCTGTGAAAGATAGCTACAGACACAAGGGATTAAGAGGTAAGTTGATTAAAGTACTTCAAGAAAAAGGCATTCAAGATGAAAAAGTGCTTGCTGCCATGAGTAAAATTCCACGTCATTTATTCTTAGATAATGCCTTTGAAGAGTGGGCTTATAAAGACGTAGCATTCCCAATTGGTTCTGAACAAACCATTTCTCAGCCGTACACGGTTGCTTTTCAATCACAACTATTAAAGATAAAAAAAGGCATGAAGATCCTTGAGATTGGCACAGGATCAGGATATCAAGCTTGTGTTCTTGCCGAATTAAAAGGTAAGGTATATAGCATCGAAAGACAGCAGAGTCTTTTTATAAAAACTTCAAAATTACTTCCTGAAATTGGGTATAATTCCATCCGCACGCTTTTTGGCGATGGCTACCTTGGCGCCCCTAAATTTGCACCTTTTGATAGAATTATAATTACTGCTTCTTGCCCAGAAATTCCAGAAGCATTAAAGGAGCAACTAGCTATTGGTGGTAAACTTGTTGCTCCTTTAGGTAGTCAAGAAAAGCAAACAATGGTAAGATTAACTCGACTTTCAGAAAATGATTTTCATCTCGAGCCTTTCGGCAAATTTGCGTTTGTTCCTTTTTTAAAAGGAGTAGTAAAGGTTGATTAAACCTCCAATTTATAACTAGACCTTTCTTCCAACAGTTGTTTTTCTTTTCACGCTGGACTTTCTTATTTTATTGACATTAACCAATAAACTAGCCATTGCATTTCTGGTACTTGTATAGTAAACTTCACCTCCATAGGTAACTTTACCAACCTGCTTGTTCCACTCCTTCCCTAAAAGCGTGAATTTAGAATTGTACCTTTCATTAGGGCCAAACATCAGAAAATTTTCATCGTCTTTATCGAAGCATACGGCAAAGCGATCTTCTTTAGGCATGAATATGACGACTCCTGGTGTATTTTTTCTTATCACGATCTCTTGCACTTTTGTTCCTTCTTTCAAACG
Organism: Saprospiraceae bacterium; assembly: GCA_020627785.1. Lineage (GTDB taxonomy): Bacteria > Bacteroidota > Bacteroidia > Chitinophagales > Saprospiraceae > JAHDBF01. Next base: position 24,257 of record JAHDGF010000010.1, on the reverse strand, counting down.
AATTTTACCATTTTCAACGGAAGCTTGTTCTGAGCCAATTTCCTTGTATAGTACAAGGTCTTTCGATAAATAGAACTGAACTTTTTTAACTGTGTTTTCTCTTAAATCTAGATCTGAGTAAAGGTCTTTGGTGAATGGAGTTAATGAACCACATGAGCTTAAAAGCATAACCAAACCTAATAAAGCAAGTAACTGTTTCATAATGCACTTTTTTCTTAAACCAAAAGATAGTTCACTTTTATATTTGGTGCATTCTGCTTAAGAGATGTTTAACCTGAATCAAAACAGATTAAAATTTTATTAACACTACCGACGTCTTTCTTTGAAAAATTTCTTGAGTAGGTCAGAACACTCGTCGTACATTATTCCAAATTCTAACCTAGTTTCGGGATGAAGCAATTCTTTTCCATAACGCATAAATCCTCCTTTCTCATCACTGGCGCCATAAACTACCCTACTCACTTGTGACCAATAAAGCGCTCCAGCACACATCACACAGGGTTCAAGTGTCACATATAGCGTACAATCTTTCAGATATTTTGATCCTAGATAACCATTGGCAGAAGTGATAACTATAATTTCCGCATGGGCTGTAATGTCTTGAAGTGCCTCAGTTTGGTTATGTCCTCTTGATATAATGGTATTGTTACATACCATAACCGCTCCTACTGGAACTTCACCTGCCTCATAGGCTTTTTGTGCCTCTAAGTACGCTTGTTTCATGAAATGTGCATCCGAATAAATGCTAAGCTGTGACATTGCGCCTGTTTTAATTAGAAATCGATCTAGAAATATTTCAAAGTAAATCGAAATATTTTACTTTTGCACATGGAGCATAACAATTATATAAACTCGTCACAATTCTCTGATGCACTCACCTTTGACGATGTTCTTTTAGTCCCCGACTATTCCGACGTTCTTCCGCGCGACGTAGATTTAAAAACAAAGATCACTCGAGACCTACATATTAATGTCCCGATTGTCTCTGCCGCTATGGATACTGTTACTGAATTTAAGCTAGCGATTTCACTTGCCAGACTTGGCGGAATTGGAATAGTTCATAAAAACATGTCCATTGAAAATCAAGCAGAGCACGTCCGTAAAGTTAAAAGATCTGAATCTGGAATGATCATAGATCCGGTTACTCTGGGGCCAGATGCTAAGGTATCTGATGCCTTAGATATGATGAAGTATTATAAAATTGGTGGAATTCCGATTACTAATAATAATTCAGAGTTGGTTGGAATATTGACAAATAGAGATCTCAGGTTTGAGGCAAATTTACAGCGGAACATCAGTGAGATCATGACTGCTGAAAATTTGATTACGGCTCCAGAGGGGACAACCCTCCAGCAGGCCCAAGCCATTTTACAACAACATAAGATTGAAAAACTTCCCGTCGTAAATGAGGCAGGAAAATTGGTAGGCTTATTAACCTATAAGGATATCATGAAAGTTCAGAACTACCCTAACTCAACGAAAGATGGGCATGGCCGTTTGATGGTAGGTGCTGCAGTTGGTATTACCTCAGATACGATGGATAGAATTGATGCCTTAATGAATGTAGCTGTAGATGTTGTAACGGTTGATACTGCCCATGGCCATTCACAGGGTGTATTAGATACCATCAAAGAAATTAAAAAAAGATATCCTAGCCTTCAGATTATAGGAGGGAACATTGCTACTGGAGCAGCAGCTAAAGCCTTAGTTGAAGCTGGAGTTGATGGTATAAAAGTGGGGGTAGGACCTGGTAGTATATGTACAACAAGAATAGTTGCCGGAGTAGGTGTTCCGCAATTGAGTGCCATACTTAGCGCCTACCACGCTGTAAAAGATTCCGGGGTGCCTATTATAGCAGATGGAGGAATAAGATATACTGGAGATATAACAAAAGCTTTAGCCTGTGGCGCAGATTGTATCATGGCTGGTTCTTTATTTGCTGGTACTGAAGAAGCTCCTGGAGAAACCATTATTTTCCAAGGTAGAAAATTCAAAATTTATAGAGGTATGGGATCTCTCACTGCTATGAAAAAAGGATCAAAAGATCGATACTTTCAAGATACGGAAGATGATGTCAAAAAATTAGTTCCAGAAGGAATTGAAGGACGTGTTCCTTACAAAGGAACTGTATCAGAAGTCATGGTCCAATATCTCGGAGGTCTAAGATCAGGAATGGGTTATGTAGGTGCAAAAAACATCGAGTCTCTGAAAGGTAAAAAGATGGTTCGCATATCTAATGCAGGGATGAATGAAAGTCATCCGCACAATGTGACCATCACGAAAGAGGCACCAAATTACTCCACTCGATCTTAAGCCCTATTAATGATCTTACCTCGATCATTCTACACACGCAGTGATGTCCACACCATTGCCAAAGAACTACTAGGTAAGATCTTAACCTGTAAAATAAATGGGGAAATCACCAAGGGTCGCATTGTAGAACTTGAAGTGTATAAAGCACCAGAGGACAAAGCTTCACATGCACATAATAATCTAAGGACCAAACGGACAGAAATCATGTTCCAGCTCGGCGGATGTTCATATGTTTATCTGTGTTATGGCATCCATTCGATGTTTAATGTTGTTACCGGAAAACAAGGCGAAGCCCATGCGATTTTAATCAGGGCCCTTGAACCCTTAGAGAACATAGATTTGATGAAAATCAGGGTGAAAACTAAAAAGAAAGATGTTTTACTATGTTCAGGCCCAGGAAGTCTCTGCAAGGCAATGAATATCACCAGAGACCAAAATGGGATTGCATTAAGCAAACAAACATCAACAATTTTTATCGAAGAAGATGGCTACAATCTAGCCTCCGATGCAATCGTCAAAGGACCCAGAGTGGGTATTGCATACGCCCAGGATTATGCCCATAAACCATGGAGATATTATATCAAGAATAATCCTTCAGTATCAAAACCTTATATTGTTACATATAATTTTTAAATGCACCGATTTAAAATCAATGTAGGTGAAATGAATGAAGACACAATTTTAGATCTTGATTTAGAACATCAAATGGGAAGAAGAAGGGCCCTTTTACCAACCTGGATTAAAATATTCGTTTGGATATTTATGCTTTTTGGATTGGTCGTTCCAATTGCTTTTCTGTTTGGATTGTTAGGGTATGAATTTACCTTATCCTTGTACGGTTTAGAAACCATGCAGGCCCTGTCAATCAAAGGAATAATTATCCTTGCCTTATTTGCCATTAAAGGAGTAGTTTCATTTGGACTTTGGATGGAAAAAGATTGGGGAGTACAATTGGCCTTAGTGGATGCCATAATTGGTATTATAGTCTGTGGTTTTGTGATGTGTGTATTGCCCTTTTTGATAGAAAGTGACCATCGCATGATCAATATTAGATTAGAGTTGGTGGTATTGATTCCGTATCTAATTAAGATGATAAAAATTAAAGATGAGTGGGCGCTTGAAAATTAATGGAACATTGTAAATGAATCACGACTACATACAAAAAATAGATTTTTTTAGGGCTCTTGCCATTATCTTGGTTGTGTTATTCCATCTAGATATTGATCTATTCCAAGGAGGTTTTATAGGGGTCGATATTTTCTTTGTCATTAGTGGTTTTCTCATCACAAAAATTATATCCAAGGAATACGAAGAAAACCAGAGATTCAATTTTCGAAAGTTTTATTTAAAAAGAGCAAGAAGACTTTTACCATCACTTTTCTTAATGCTTGCGTTGGTTTTTGTAGCCACCTATTTTATGTTTTCTCCCAGCGATTTTATGAAGTCAACAAAATCGCTCTTCATGGCCACAATCATTATCTCCAATATTTTCTTCTTCCGGCAATCAGGATATTTTGATAAATCATCGGACCTAGAACCCTTGCTGCATACATGGTCCTTGGGTATAGAGGAACAGTTTTATTTAATCTGGCCAATCGTTTTAATCGGAATTATTTCCTTCTTCCCAAAACGCAAAACCGCCTTTGTATTCTGCCTATTTCTTCTTGCACTTCTTCTACCCTATGGCCTTGTGCAAATTGAAAGCTTCAAAGAAACTCTTGGACTAAATGAACTCATCAATGCAAAACTCAGCTCAGCAATTTTTTATTTAATTCCCTTCAGAGCTTTTGAATTTCTGATGGGTGGATTAAGTGCTTTTCTTTTTAAAAAATTGAAGATTTTTGAATCGATGAAACTCGGCTTTAATCTTTTTGGACTGAGTTTAATAATTGGGGCTGGTGTAATTTTTCATAAGCAACTGAATCATCTTGGTCTTTTAAATTTAATCCCTTGTCTTGGAATTTCCCTATTGCTCCTTGCAGAAGCTCCAAAATTTCTAGAAAGAGTATACCACAATAAATTCTTCGGAATCATAGGTAAGGCAAGTTACACCTGGTATCTTTTTCATTGGCCAATGATTGCCTTATATAAATATCAGGTTGAACGAGGATTAACCATTGCTGAATCAACATCCATATTTGCTTTAAGCTTACTACTCTCAATTTTCATTTATTATTTATACGAAAATCCGATCAGAAGAGGAAGAGGAATTTTCGAACTTAGATCAAACAAGTTATTTATTGCATGGATTCTATCATTTATAGTGGGAAGTGGCGTATTGAGCCATCACGTTACAAGCAATGATGGATGGCTATTTAGACTAGCTGAAGAACAGGTTGAGATCTTGAAAGAGTATAAGAACGTGGAGGACTTCCACCTGAGTAATTGGGGAGGTGCAGATTTCGAACCTGGATATGTGCATAAGAAAAAAGTAGAAAACCCTAAAGTGGATCTGGTCATGCTTGGAGAAAGTCATTGTGGTCACTTGCTTTATGGGATAGATAAAACACTGGTTCAAAAACACAACAAGACAATTTTTATCGTCAACTTAATGAATCCATCGGCGATTTATTTACCTGATATTATTCCTGGAAAGGTGTCACTTGCCTCTGTTGTTAAAAGACTCGATCAAACAATTAAAGTACTTCAAGATAATCCAAAGGCCACCTTGCTGGTGAGTCACTATTGGGCGGTACAACTCAAGAAAAGTAAAGCCAAACTTTTTGACGGACGGACGGTACCCTTACAAAACAACGTGATTGGTTTTAGAATACTCATGGAAAAGTTGGATAAGTTGCTTGAGCTTTCAGGTGGCGATCGAAAGGTTATACTTTTTGGTACTGGACCAATATTACCTTACTCTAATAAACTCAATCACATTGAACGAAGACTTAAGCCGAATCTTAGTGGTAAGCAAAATTTTGAAGAGCTGAAATTTATTCCCAATGAATACTATTATGCCATCAATGACTTTCTGAGTAACTATGTAAAGGACAAACCAAACATGTACTACATTGACCCAAGAGTACCGTTTTGTGAAGATGATTTTTGCTACGCTCAGAAAGACAATAAATTCTTCCTTAGTGACTGGGATCATATTTCGAAGCAAGGATCTTTACGACTTATAAAATACTATGAAAAACAACTCCTCAATATTATTAATTCAAAAATGAGATGATTGCATATTTTAAGATCTCATGCACGTAAATGCATTCCTTAAATTATCTAAACTTAAAAGACAAATAATGCTAAAATATACAACACCACAAGTTGGACAAATAACCAGTTTTCTTTTTGTATTTATTCTCTTATTGAGCAGTTCTGCTACGGCCCAAAATAATACAATCAAGGAATTAGTAAATCAACCAGTACCAAAACCTAAAGAAGTAGATACCAAAAACCCACCTAAATCCAAAGGACAGATTGCTACATTTTTTACTTTTCAAAAAGAGGATGCTGAGCAGGCGATGAACTTTTATGTAGGACTTTTTAAGAATTCTGAAGTAATTGAAGTAAAGAGATGGGAAGAAGGCGGACCAGGTAAGGTAGGAACGATCATGCATGCAACTTTTACATTAGGTGACAAATTGTATATGTGTAGTGATAGCCCACCGATCCACGATTGGGACTTCTCTCCAGCAGTTTCAAATTTTGTAGAATGTCAAGATGAAAGCGAACTTGAAAAGTTATACAATGAGCTATCTGTTGATGGGAAAATTTTCATGCCCTTGAACAACTATGGATTTAGTCAAAAATTTGGTTGGGTACAGGACAAATTTGGAGTTTCTTGGCAATTAAATTTGAAATGATAAACTATCATCGTCATGAAAGTAAAACATGGTTTACTTTGAAAATGAATATCATAGAATTCAAGAATTAAATTATTCGAATGCTCACAAAAGAAGAAAAAAGTGCTTTAAGATCGGATCTATTCAGACATCTTGATGGTATTGCTATTGCGCCTACCATGTATGCGCTCCATAAAAAAGAGGTCCTCCAAAGCCTCTTGAAAAAAGGTGAATTATCTCTAGCAACCATATGTAAAGAATTCAAAGCCAATGAAGGCTATATGAATGTTGCTTTAAGACTTTTAGCTTCTCAAGGATGGTTGGTTCAAGAGTTAGATAATGATTCTGATTCCATCATTTATAAAACAAATGACAACTCAGAAAAAGCATTTGGGTTAGCTCATTTGTATGAAGATGTAAATCACTTATTAAAGTTCTCGGGAAAATATCCTAAGCGTTCATTTCACGTTGAGCCTTTTAAAGTAATGGAAAAAATCATCCAAAAATATCAGGATGACTATGGTTTAAAAGATGTGGATACCGCAAGTATTGAATATCAAGTTCTTAAGCACATAGAAGGTATTCTTGTTGGTCCTACGGTTGTACAATTGGGAATGAGTGGAATGTTTCATAAATATTTCATGGAAACTTCATTCAGCGCTGATGAGTTTCACAAAGACCCCGAGAGCTTTGGTAAATTATTAGACTTTCTTGTTCATTTAGGATGGTTCACTAAAAAGAATAATCATTATAGTTTTACTGACACTGGATTATTTTTTGCAAAGCGTGCTTCAGCTTACGGGGTTACTGTTTCGTACATTCCTACATTCCGATCCTTAGACGATTTGATTTTTGGTACGCCAGAAAAATTAAGAACCATCAAAGAGGGAGAGGATGAAAAACATGTTGACAGAGAAATGAATGTCTGGGGAAGTGGTGGAGCACATGCGGCATATTTTAAAAAAATGGATGAGGTCATCATTGATATTTTTAATAAGCCGATAGAAGAACAACCTAAGGGAATTCTGGACATGGGATGTGGTAATGGTGCCTTTCTAATTCATGCATTTGATACTGTAGCGACTCGAACTAAAAGAGGGGCAATGCTTGAAGACCATCCACTATTTTTAGTAGGAGCAGACTTCAATACGGCAGCAATAAAAGTAAGTAGAGCTAATCTAATTCAAGCCAACGTTTGGGCAAAATTGATGTGGGGGGATATTGGTAATCCGCAGCAATTATCAGAAGACTTAAAAAGTAATTTCAACATTGAACTGTCAGACCTAATGAATGTCCGGACCTTCTTAGATCATAATAGAGTGTGGTCAGAGCCTCAAGAAATTACTCCAAATCGCATCAGTACTTCTACAGGTGCCTTTGCACATCGAGGCAAAAGAATTAATAATAATCAGGTAGAAGATAACCTACTTGAGCATTTTTCAAAATGGATGCCCTTTGTAAAAAAGCATGGATTATTATTAATAGAACTACATACCGTTGATCCTGCATTGGTAGCACAAAATATCGGAAAAACTGCCGCAACTGCATATGATGGCACCCATGGTTATTCCGATCAATTCATAGTAGAGTTGGAAGTCTTTAAAAAGATTGCGATTGAAGCTGGTCTTGAACCAGTGGAAAAATATGCAACAAAATTTCCTAATTCTGATCTTGCAACGGTAAGTATAAATTTACTGAGAGGATAAACCTATCTTGTGACTATGATAGAACCTAAGAAATTTGGAGTCGTCTTATCTGGTGGAGGTGTAAAAGGATTTGCTCATGTAGGATTATTGGTTGCATTGGAGGAAGAAGGTCTCTATCCTTCACTCATTGCAGGAGCAAGTGCTGGAGCTTTGATCGGTGCCATTTACGCCACTGGAATTCCCGCCAAAGAAATTCTCAATAAATTTGATCAGGTAAATATTTTCAACCCTTTGGTTATTTCCATCAGAAAACCTGGATTATTAAACCTACAAAAATTCAGGTCATACTTTGAGGCTGAATTTCCTGAAGATAATTTTTCAAGTCTTAAAAGGAAACTTGTCATTACGACCACAAATATGGAAACAGGTAATGCCATCTATCATAAAGATGGAAAATTGATTGATAAGGTATTAGCGTCCTGTGCCGTACCAGGTGTATTTTCTCCGATTAATGTTAATGGCGAGCTACACATGGATGGTGGCATTGCAGACAACTATCCCTTGGACGCTATGCTTAACTCTGGGCTTCCAACAATTGGTCAATTTGTCTGTTATGTTGGGGATCGTACTAGCAAGCAGTTGAGTAACTCTGTTAGACTTTTTACCCGTTCATCTCAGCTGATGTTATGGTACATGTCCAAACCAAAATTTAATAAAACCGATGTATTCATTTGCCCAAAGGAATTGGATGCCATCGCGTTTTTTGATGTGCGAAAAATTAAGGAGGCTTACGAGATAGGATATCAAGCAGCTAAGGCCCAGATGCCTGAAATCAAAAGATTAATTTTTAATCATACTCATCAAGCCGAATAGCTTGGAAGGTGTTCTTGAAATATTCTGATACAATATTTTTTTAGCGCCAAAATTTCTTCGTACCCGTTCGAGGTTTGGAATCATACTACCTTCAAAATCAAAAAAGGCTACATCTAATTCTTCTTTGGAAAATTTTATACATTCCCAGATCAAACGAATGGAAGCTCCAGATTTTCTTAAGTCAGGATTCATGCCAGCAAGATGGTAGTATGCGCGCTGCTCATCCCAGATAACAAACATAGATGCGTACAACTGCCCTTCCTCATCACGCAATGAAAGTATGTTACCCCTTTCATTTTTTAATATCTTCTTGACATGTAATCGCACGTATTTCTCATCAAAGGGGATATCAAACTTACCATAGTGGTAACTCGCCATTTGCATTTCAACAATATCATCCACAGGAGCATTATGGACGAGCTTTAAATGTTTTGCCTTTTTGATTTTATTGTTTCTATAATCAGAATCCAACCTTGAAAAAATTGTATCTAAATCCTCATCCAATGCAATCTGGTAACTATAGGCTTGCTTGGATTCGAATGCATCGAAGTTGGTATCTGTAGAATTGTAATAAACGTTCTGAACGAAGTGTTGATGTTCGGGTAGCTGATCAATTAATTGTTTGATAATTTTTTCCTTCTTACGGGGTTGATCATCAACGGTTGTCAGTGGGCCCATCCATTTGCATAAATGGGGCATTGCTATGTAGTTAAATATAGACTTCTTTTTCAAGAGGTAGGGCCAAATACCAAAACTACCATCTTCTAATTCAGTATAGACAAAGCTCCATTTTCCTGGTGGTGTGCAGGCATCCAAATACCAATCTTGCATATAGATTGGCACAAAGCTAATCTTGGAGAGATAATCTTTATATTTTTTCTTGGCTGGCATTAAACTACAGGCTTTAAAGCTTGATAATACAATTTACACCATCACCAAAAGGTATCAAAATGTTCTCTACTCTTTTATCCTCCTTAACGTATTGGTTAAAAGTATCAATTGCTTTGGCTTTTGGCCGTAATTTAGGCTCAACTACTTCACCATACCAGAGAACATTGTCAGCGATCAAAATACCACCTGATCTCAATTTATCGAGACATAACTCGTAATGTTCCTGGTAATCCTGCTTTGATCCATCGATAAAAACTAAATCAAATTTTTGGTCAATGCCTGGGATTAGATCTTCAGCCCGTCCTTCAAAAGATTTAATTTTACCCTCTAGCCCTGACTTTTTAAAAAATTGGTGGGCTATGCTTAATACTTGAGGATTACTTTCAATGGTGAAGACGATTCCATCTTCAGGTATCGCTTGCGCAAATGTGAGCGCAGAGTAACCCGTGAAAGTTCCTATTTCTAAAATGAACTTAGATTTAGAAATAGTGGTAATGAATTGCAAAAAGTTGCTTGTTAATTTGCCACAGAGCATACCCGGCGAAAGTGTCTTCAAATGAGTAGTCCTTTCTAATTCAATCAACACCTTGGATAAATCTGTACTTAGTTTCTCTGCATATTTCTCAACGGACCTAGGTGTGATTTCAAGCATTAAATTTCTTTTTAAACACTGGATATAAAAATACTACGAACATGATGATCAATACTCCAATATAGAAATTGGGACTGAGTTCTTTATGTTCTTTCAGAATGATGATTGCCAAAACAATACCATATACTGGTTCTAAATTGATGACCAAATTTGCCTCAAAGGCTGATACAACCTTCATTGCAATAAGACTTAAATAAAATGCCAAGGTTGTACATAATAAGGAAAGGACAATGAGATACAACCAATCCAAACCAATAGGCACAAAAGGATCAAAATATTCCACAGGTACGAGGTACATCACAATAGTCAAGGTTACCCATGCTGCGAACATTTCCATGAAGGTAATGGAAAATGAATCCACCTTATCTACCATCTTTTTATTCAAAACGGCAAAAATAGAGGCAGTAAAGGAAGAAACTAAACCTAAATAAATGCCGATACGCAAGGATACGTCAATGGTATCTACAATCAAGATCATACCCGGAAATACCAACATCCCAAACAACAATTGAAGCTTATTTAATTTCTTTTTTAAAATAAGTGGTTCGATTATGGCTGTAAAGAAAGAGGTGAGAGACATTGTAATTAAGGCAATGGAAGCATTGGAGTATTTTATAGAAGCGTAAAAGGCTACCCAATGAACAGCTACGATCATTCCGATACCGAATAAAAATATGAGGTCTCTGGGGTTGATCTTTATTAGGGATTTTCCAAAGCCTATGAAAAATAGGAGACTAATGGAGGTAAAAAAGACCCTCCACCAAACAAGTGAGGCAGCTGGTATGGATATTAAATCACCAAGTATGGCAGTAAATCCGAAAAGGAAAACAGCTAAATGTAATTGCAGGTAAGCTATTCTTGATTCTGTCATTTGATGATTAATCGACCGTTTATTTGCCTCGTATTTTGCAAAGTAATCGGTAAAGACCTAAAATTATATCCAAGGAAAGATTTATTGTCAAAATTATTATAAATTTGAACTTCAACACCGAAACAAATGAGATTAACCAAAGGAGCTAAAGCACCTGGATTTGTACTTAGAGATTCCGACAAAAAGGAAGTAAACCTCGAAGACTTCAAAGGGCAAAATGTATTGCTTCTTTTCTTCCCACTCGCATTTACTGGAACATGTACTGAAGAGCTCTGTTATATCAGAGACGAAAAGTCATTTTACGACAAGGTGAAAGCCACTGTAATAGGTATATCTGTAGATTCCCTCTTTACTTTGGAGAAATTTAAACAAGAACAAGGGTACAACTTCCCCCTATTATCCGATTTTAATAAAGAAGTAAGCCGAGCCTATGGTTCCCTATACGATGATTTTGTATTAGGAATGAAAGGAGTTTCCAAGAGATCTGCTTTTGTTATTGACGCAGAAGGCGCAATACAATACGCAGAAGTGTTGGAAAATGCAGGAGAACTTCCTAATTTTGAAGAAATAAATTCTGTTCTAGAGAATTTAAAATAGAGTTATCCATGAATATCAACAACACCCAGACCTTTAAAGATATTGACGACTTAACGGAAGTTATTGAGAAAGACGTAAACACTGCTTCTTCTCAATTGGTCGTATTCAATGATGATTTCAACACTTTTGATTGGGTAATCCAGTCATTCATGGAAGTTTGTAATCACACTTTTGAGCAATCAGAGCAATTATCTCTTTTAATCCACTATAGCGGTAAAGCAAGAGTAAAGACTGGTTCTTTGGTTGCACTTGAGCCAATGAAGGATGCACTAGTAGAAAGAGGAATCTCAGCAGTTATTGAGACCTTTGCTACTGGAAAGTAAGCCAAAGCCTTTATTTCCCGTAAATACTACCTCTTTCTTTAACATATCTGAGGTATGTATATAATTCCAGATGAAATAAGATACTTTCCTCATCCGCTGCTTGTAGATGAGCAAGAAGTACTCGCGGTCGGTGGTACCATTACCGCTGAAAACCTTCTGACTGCCTATACCTTTGGTATTTTCCCTTGGTACAACGATTTCCCCATTTATTGGTGGAACACTCATCCCAGATGTGTGCTTTTTCCTGAAAATCTTAAAATCAGCAAAAGCATGCGACCGTATTTTAATCAAAATAAGTTCACTACCCTTTATAATCAGAATTTTGAGGAGATCATTAGGCAATGTGGGCAGGTGAAACGGAAAGATCAAGAAGGAACCTGGCTCAATGAGAACCTCATTTCAGCATTTTGTGAATTACATGAGGCTGGATATGCCAAATGTATGGGAGTTTATGACCAGGGAAAACTGGTAGGCGGCTTGTATGGGCTACATATTGGGAAGATATTTTTTGGTGAATCCATGTTTAGCCTGGCACCAAATGCATCAAAATTCGGGTTTATTAGCCTGGTAAAACAACTAGAAGAACAAGGAATCATGTTGATTGATTGCCAGCAAGAAACCAATCACCTATTGAGCCTAGGGGCGTCAACCATTGGTAAAATTGAGTTTTGGTCTTACATAAGAAAGAACCTGATGTTCTCCCTACTGAAAAGTGAATAAAATTTACCTTTGCTCACAAATTATAGTCCTCCTTGATAGAATTCAGAAAACATACACTTAAAAATGGTCTCAGAGTCTTATTACACCAAGACAAAAGCAGCCCTTTAGTCGTAGTCAATGTTCTTTATGATGTAGGTTCGAGAGATGAAGACCCTAATAGAACCGGCTTTGCTCATTTGTTTGAGCATTTGATGTTTGGTGGGTCCTTGAATATTCCCGACTTCGATATACCGATGCAGAATGCAGGAGGAGAAAATAATGCTTTCACTAATTCGGATGTAACCAACTTCTACAATACCATTCCTAAGGAGAACATAGAAACTGCCCTCTGGCTAGAATCTGACCGGATGCTACAATTGAATTTCAACCAAGATATGCTGGACGTTCAGAAAAAAGTGGTGGTTGAGGAATTCAAGGAAAGTCTAAATGTGCCTTACGGAGATATGTGGCATGAGCTGAGCAAACTTTGCTATAAAGATCATCCGTATCAATGGCCGACCATTGGAAAGGACTTTGGGCATATAGACCAGGCTACACTCACCGATGTAGAGCGGTTTTTTAACAAACATTATCACCCCAACAATGCAATACTTTGCATCAGTGGTAATATTGAATATGATGAAACACTGAAGCAGGTAGAGAAATGGTTTGGCCCGATTCCTCCTGGACCAGAACCAGCAAGAAGTTTACCCCTAGAGCAAAAACAAAATCAAAAAAGAGAGTTAATCAAAAATAGCATGGTTCCTCGGGAGAACATGAACATAGCTTACCATATGGTTGACAGAGCACATCCTGACTATTATGTGTTTGATCTCATTTCGGATCTATTGAGTTTAGGTCGATCCTCTCGTTTATACAAAAACCTTGTTAAAAACAGTGATGTCTTTACCAGCTTGAGCGCATATATTTCTGGCAGTATGGATCCTGGACTTTTCATCATTGATGCAAAAATTTCACAAAGTGCTCATTACGATCAGGCTCTAGAAATGATTCATGGAGAATTGAAACGATTGAGAACAGAGTTGGTGTCAGACTATGAATTAACAAAAATTAAAAACAAGATTGTTTCCGTCTTAGAATTCTCTGAACTGAGTATTCTGAACAAAGCTATTAACCTCAGTCATTTTGAATTGTTGGGAGATGCAAGTCTCATTAATGAACAAAGTAAATTATATCAAGCGGTAACTGCTGAAGATATAAAAAGAGTGGCAGAGAATTATCTTGTAGAGAATAATAGTAACACCTTGATCTACCTTCCAAATGCCAACTAATGGTCATCCAGACAGGAATGAAAAATTCTTATTAGGACTTATCTTGGCGGCAAGTTTACCCGCATTATTTTATAATCTTGGTTTACAATCTTTCAATGAAGACGAGGCCATCAGATCTTTGGTTGCGTTTGAAATGTTGGACAGTGGCAATTTTATTGTACCGACCTTAAATGGCTTACCGTATTATTATAAGCCTCCACTTTACAATTGGTTTATTGCCTTAAGTTTCACACTCACAGGAGAGGTTAATGAACTCTCCGCAAGAATTCCTACAGTTTTATTTCTATATCTTTTGTGTTATGTCATATACCGATGTAATCGCATTTATTTAGGGACTAAAAAAAGTATTTTACTCAGCTTGTTCTTTTTGACCTGTGGTCGGATTTTATTTTGGGATTCATTTATGGCCTTCATTGACATGGCCTATTCTCTCGTTAGTTATTTAGTGATCTTTTTAAGTTTCCACTACTATCAAAAAGAGCGATATAATTTATTCTTTATCGTGCCTGCTGTTCTTACAGCCATTGGCTATTTACTCAAAGGCTTTCCCTCCTTTATTTTTTACGGGATGAGCATCGGGACAGTTTTACTATTTAAAAAAGATCTGAAGAGACTCTATAAATCCCCAGCTCTTGCTATTGGCTTAGCGCTACTCTTTGGCATCATTGGTGGGTTTTATTTATTATATAATCAGTATCACGACTTCACAAAAACACTTGGACCTTTGATGGATCAATCCACTCGACGGACCATTGTTCGTTACGATATTCTATCGGCGGTAAAACACATCTTCACCTATCCTTTTGAAAACATTTACCACTTCTTTCCGTATACGCTATTGGGCTTTTTGATGATCATTCCTTCCATAAGAAAAAATATGTGGGCGAATGAATTTACAAAGTATATGTTGCTTTTATTTATTGCAAACATTGCGTTGTATTGGGTAAGTCCGGAAGTATTTCCTCGCTACATTCTTATGCTTATCCCATTAAGTTTTGCAGTAATAATATTCATGTATTTCGATGCAGAAGAAGGAGCCTTAAAAAAAGCCATGGATTGGTTTCTAAAGCTTATCCCGCTGATACCTTTGGTTGGAATTATCTTAGGCTTCAATCATGAAGAACTAAAGATGGGTGCATTCGGAAAGGCCCCATTGATATTATTTGCTGTAGCATTTCTAGTTCTATTCATCGCGTCGATTATCTATAAAAAATATCTTTTATGGTTGGTCGTCCTCACCTTACTCTTGACAAGAATTGCTTTCAACATGTACATCCTGCCTGCTCGAACCGTTAAAGATGAAGGGACAAAAGCCAAGAATGAAATACTGCGTATAAAGAACCAGTACAAGGATCGGCCAATCCGTTTATACAAGAAGTCGATCATGGATAAAGCAAGCTCTTTGTATTTAGCTTCCGCAAATGGGGTTCCCAATCAAATAACGGAAGAACTCAATGATGAATATTATTACATCGTCGACACCTTAAGAGTAGACATCCCCGAAGGTCTTATAAAGATTGATAGCTTTTATCTACGAGAATACGATCGCACAGCCTATTTAATGATTGTACCTGAAGATTAAGCTAGAATTGAAAATAAATAAATGGCGTTTCTTGAGTAGGAATGAAATAGTAGCCGATAAAGGCCACCACAAAAAATACCCCGTAGACCTTAGTCCAAGATAATTTAGACCAACGAGAGATAATTCCTCCAATGAGGTAAGAGTAAATATGTACCATGGCAAAAACTCCAAGGATGGCAATTGTAGTGAAGAACTGCATTTTACCAAGACCCAGATTAGCCAGATTAAAATTAAAATCAAAGAGCAATAATTTCTTTAAGGCGTAGCTCAACTGAGAAAGATCTTTTAGTCTAAAGATCAGCCAAGCAAGTAAAACAAAATATTGAAAGATCAACAAACTGATTAGAAATTTGAATCCTTTGACATTTGGTTGTGCAAGCCTTTGATTGAGGCCAGTAACTTTATAAAGTACTAGTGCAAGACCATGCACAGCGCCCCAGATCATAAAATTCCAATGCGCTCCGTGCCACAACCCACCCAAAAGCATTGTGATCATTAAATTTCTGAAAGTAAAAAGTGTTCCTTTACGATTTCCACCGAGAGGGATGTATAAATAATCTTTTAACCAACGCGACAGGGTCATGTGCCATCGTTTCCAAAATTCACTAGGAGTGATTGAAAAATATGGCTTATCAAAATTCTGTGGCAGTTTAAATCCTAGGATACCAGCAATACCCAAAGCCATGTCTGTGTATCCAGAGAAATCACAATAGATTTGAATTGAGAAACATAAGGCTGCAAGCAAAATGATCGGGCTTGGGAAAATTACTGGTTCTAGAAATACACGGTCGACGAAGAAACTTAGATTGTCAGCAACAAGAATCTTCTTAACCAAACCACTTAGAATGAGTAAAAAATTGAGCTTGGAAAAATCCAAACTGCGTTTAATTTCTAATTGAGGCAAAAATTCAGACGCACGCACAATCGGCCCAGCGATAAGCTGCGGAAAAAAAGAAACAAATACTGCAAAATCCAATAGGTTCTTTGATGGTTGAATATTTCCACGATATACATCAACAGAGTAACTTATCGTCTGGAATGTGTAAAAAGAAATTCCAATTGGCAATATGATATTCAAAGAAGTCCAACTAGGTTCATAGCCAAAGTTCCTAAGAAATAAAAATAGATTTTCACTAAGAAAACCGTAGTACTTGAAAAATATAAGAATGGATAAATTAGCAAGGATGGACACACAAAGCCATCGAAACTTATGGACCCCTTGATGTATCTTTTTCCCTACCACAAAATCCAAAATCGTAGAAAAAACGATGAGCAAAATAAATACGGGATTCCAAAACATGTAGAAAAGGTAACTCGCAATGAGGTAACACACTTTTTGAAAATGATTTCCTTTAATCAGAAATAACATCAAAACAAGCCCGACAAAAAAGACTAAAAATTCAATGGAATTAAAAAGCATATCCTTCCTTTTTCAATTCTTGAAATAGTCTTGTGGTCATTATTCCTGCACCTTCTTTACTCAAATGACAATGATCTACAAATTCTGATGAAGGAATGATATCGATCAATGATATAATCGGCAATTCACTTTCGGAGATCGTCCTATTAACAAAGGATTTATAAGATGAAGAATATGCTTTTAATCGATCATTAAAAGGCAGAATTACCACTACATATTGTACTCCCTTACTTTGAAAATATTGAGTGGCCTTTTTAATAAAATCCCTTTTCTCAGCATGGATTTCAAAATCCACTAACTCATTGGGTGGATTGTATTTATTAATTAGGATTTGAAGTTTATCTTCTGACAACTTCTTGGTATAGATATTGGGAAAACTTAGATCGGTTTCCTTCTCTTTTTCAAGGACATCTTTCCTTAAGCCATTTTTTAAAATTGTATTCAGGGAATTGACAAGAAGGCCTCTATGATCATTTCTTAATTCAAAGCTATGGGACTCTTGTGTATAGTTCAATCCTAGATCAAGATTAAAAATCTCCTCAACCGCTACATCAAAATTATACCCGCCGAAAAAAAAATTTCTTTGGACGGCCGGAGGAATTTTTTTGAAGGGTTCTGAGAGCTCGGTAGATCGTAGCATCTGAATGACTAATTTGGTCGGTGCAGCAATACTTGGATAGTAAAGAATGCTTTCATTCAAGTATTGTCCATTTGATGCCATGTTGTGGGCAAGACTCAGCGTATTACTCAGCTCACCTAATTGGCCTGCATCAATTCCAGACATCGCAATACTATTTCCAAAAATAACTGCATCAGCTTCAATACCTTTCTGTGCCGCATCAATCAAAAACGCGGTCCTAGAAAACTCTTGCGGTAACTTTTGATGGAGTGTGGCAATGGTGCCATTCGCCAAAAACATAGCGATGAATGAAACTACACATAGACTGAAAAAATGGCGCATATAAATTCGGGACTAACACTTTAATATTTGACGCAAGTCCAACTCAAAGTTAAGAAAGGAATTTATATGCTGACCATCCTTCCCTGCATGAATTAATTACTCATGCAGTATTCAAAAACTTCAATTATTCATAAATAAATTATCTAATAGCTCTGCGTGCTCGTCTGACTCTCACATCAGCTCCTATATCCCATGCGACAGTCAAGCCCACTCTTTGCCCGATCCATCTTCTGGCATATGAATTGGTGAAGGTCGGCAAGGTTGCACCACCTTTGTAAACATACAACTCAAATAAGTTTCTAACATTTAGGGAAACCTGTAATCGATCGCTTAAAAATTTACGACTCAAGCCACCGTTAATTCCAAAGAACGGTTCTTGAAAAGACTGCAAATACCTCTGTCCTCCATAGTAGAAGAAGGTAGATTGTATTCTTATGTCCTTTGGCAGTTTACCTCTTACGCCGATTTCTCCACTGAATGTTTGAAAGGAATTACCATAGTCTACCCCTTCATAGAAACCAGTTTGAGTAAATTCTGAAGCGGAAGCTTCTGCTGTGAATTGCCAACCATCGACAGGTGTGACCGTGAGACTCAAACCAGCTTGAAGAATTCTTTCCTGTTCCAAATTGATCGGAAAGTAAGTAACCAAACCGGTACTGTCCTGAATCACTTGGGTATCATAAAATCCATCAATGTAATGCGCAGAAAAGAATGGGGCAACTGTGAGTTTGTCATTTTTAAATAACATTTTCACCTCATAAAGATCTCTATAACTTGGATCAAGGTCTGGATTTCCAAATTGTAATTCATTAGGATTTTCGATACCCCCGAAAGGATTTAATTGCCAGAACCCAGGACGTTGTATTCTCTTACTATATCCAATGCTGGCATTAACATTTTCTGAAAATTTATAACTCAATGTGGCGGATGGAAAAACCCAATTATAAGACTTAACAATGTCCGCTCGTTCTCCCTTCGTTTCCTCTACCCTAACATTGGTGTATTCGCTTCGGAGTCCCATTTGTAAACCCCATTTATCTTTCTCAACGGAGTATTGTGCGTAGGCAGCTGCGATACGTTCGTAATAATCCACTTGATTTTCAAGACCACGATAGACCTTAAAATCATCAACTAGTTTTTGTTCGGCAAGGTAATCGCTTGAAATAATTCTCATCTCCCCTCGCAGCCCCATTTCTAATTTTCCCTTCTCGCCTAGTCTTTGTTCATAGTCACCTTGAAGAAGGTAATCATTGCTTGATTCAAAATCCCGGGTACGTAGTTGAAAGGCTTCTGAATTGCTCGGAAAACTTTCGGTTACAATGGTGAGTTCTTCTTCATTATTATTCCAAAAATCATTTTGAAAAAGCACGAAAAATTTACTCCCTTCTTTAGCCAGGTCTTGAGCTAAGGTTACTTCAATTTGGTGGTAAGTTTCTGGCTCCAAGTAATCGTAAGATTGCAACCAATCTCGTTCCAAATTATCTAAGCCATCAGTATAAGTATAATTCACGTTAGAAAGATCATCATTGATCTGATGGTAAAGTGAATAAGAAGTACTGAGTGTTGTTTTTTCAGTTGGTCGAAAATCTAAACCTACGAAAGCATTTCCAGCTTGATCATTTCGCTCTTGGGTAAGGTTTTCATTTAAAACCTGTGTTCCATTTGGTAATTGACTGATTCGAGTAGCTTCACCGGTACTAAAATAATCAGAGTATCTCAAACCAGCATTTCCAAAAAAGGTCCACTTTTTTTCGGTTTTAGAAAAATTTGCATTGAGACGATAGTCCGTAGGAATACCGACAGAAGCACTGACTTGACCTCCCCAATTTTTAACATCTTGATCTTTGAGAATTACATTGATTATTCCTGCATTTCCTTCTGCTTCATATCGAGCGGATGGATTGGTCATAATTTCTACCTTTGCAATGTTAGAGGCAGGAATCCCTTGTAGGGCATTGTTATCTGCTAGGGCTGATGGCTTGCCATTAATTAATACTTTCACAGAGGATCTCCCTCTCAGAGTCACGACACCTTCAGGCGATACGTTAACCATTGGCACATTATCCAAAACCTCATTTGCCGTACCACCTTGAGAGACGATGTCCGCACCAACATCAAATATTTGCTTGTCAAGTTTCAAAGTCAATCTACTACGTTCAGCAGTTACTGTGGCTCCTTCTAGTTCGATGGCTTGGTTGAACAATTTTATATCCCCCAGATTAAGATTCTGATTCAATTGAACAATTGTATCTACGGGGGTGTAACCGATAAATTCAAATTTTAGCTTGTATTGGCCTTTCGGCAAATTGATTATAAAATTCCCGGTACTATCTGTACTTTCTCCAGTGATTAGATTTGACTCATGATCGAAGGCAGAAATGGTGGCAAACTCTAAGGGTAAATTGTAATCCCCATCAATGATCCGTCCGGTGAGATCGACCTTGGCAGGCAAAGCAGTGGCTGAAAGGCAGTTAGCAAAAGCTAATGCCAGTAGTACGAAAAAATATTTCATGAAAGTTTTTTTAATTTTTAAAAAGAGCGAGTATTTCTTGGTTGTTAGAAAGTTCGGCTTGCTTGTAAGGTGTCCACGTGTGATCACTTACTTTCACATCAACCTCCTTTAAAAAATCATTATCTATTCCCATGACTTCGCTTTGAGTTAAATAGGACCTACGGTTTGACTTTAATAGATATTCATTTTTCCTGAGGGTAAAATGAATATTTGCGCCAGCGTCCAAAAGAATAGAAACTACCTCAGTGTGACTAGATTCTACAGCGATTAGTAATGGGGTTGCTCTGATGTACTCCCAGACTAAAGGTTCATCCGTATAATTCCCATCGGTACTTGAATATCTCATGGTAGGATCAACCTCTGCATTGTTGTCCAAGAGTAACTTAGCAAACTCATAATGATTTTCTAGTGCAGCATAGTGTAAGGCTGTAAGGCCAGAAGCAGAACTTAGATTTACATTCGCTCCATTCTTTATTAAAAATTTAGCCATATCGATTCTGTTAACTCTTGCCGCAACCATAAGTGGTGTCTGACCAGTTTCATCTGAGGTATTTACTGTCAATTCATCAGTCAATAATGAAGCAAGCGCAACAACAGATTCATGGTGTATGACTTCAAACAATTGATTTGTTTGATCCTCAATATCATATTGATGCAGATGCATACCATCATCATCTATATGTACCGTTTCGTGATTTAAAGTATAATGATGTTTTCCATTATCTACATGCTCATGTGTATTGGTATGCGTTTGGATATCGATATGCACTTTTGGGTGTGGATCTTTATAATTTTCATCATCTCCCAATTGTTGCCTATTGAATTTTTTGAGTTCCTCCTTTCGTCTTTTTTCTAAGATTTTATTTCTAGTTTTATCTTCAGAAATTAATCCAAGGAATTGAATAAGTTCAGAATTCCCGCCAGATTTTGCCCAGTCATAAGCAGTCATGCCATCTACATCTTTTAAATTTATATTAGCTCTCCTCGAGACCAATAGAGCTACGGCTTCAGCCTTACCATCTGCTGCCGCATACATCAAAGGAGTACGCCCTTGACCATCTGTGGCATTTAAGTCAGCATCTAAGTTTATTAACTCAAGCATGTCAATGTTATGGTTTAATGCTGCTGCAATATGAAGTGGGGTACGACCGACTTCATCTTGTGAATTTACATCAGTACCCTCTGCGACCATTTCAATAACTCGTTCTATCAAACCATTTCTTGTTGCTTCATGAATTGCTTTATTCGACACTTGGCCTGAAACTTCGTTTGCATAAAATGAATCATCTTCTTCACCATAGTCTCTTGCTTTATTTCCTCTATCATCAATCAAGTTAACATCAGCACCTTTTTTAATTAGTTTGTTAATAACCTTCGTTTGGTCTTCAGAATAGGCAAACATGAGTGCCGTGCTACCATTTGCATCGCGACCATTTACATCAACTCCATTAGAAAGTAAATAGTCAACTATATGATCTTGACCTTCCGCTGAAGCTATATGTAAAGGAGGAATGCTATTCCCAACACCATTTATATCTGCTCCATTTTCTAAGAGTAATTTCAAGCAATCTAAATGACCTTCTGAGGCTGCCATTGTAATTGCAGTTGGTGCATCCATTGTCCAGAAATAATTTACATCAGCGCCGGCCTTGAGTAAAAGTTTCATGCTCTCCAATGCATCTTCATCAGCTGCTTCAATAAGCGCTGTCCAGCCGTTGATTGTTTGATTTACTTTTGCGCCTTTACTCAATAGATATTCTACAATTTTAAACTCATTCTCATTTACTGCCGTCATCAACGGTGTAAAACCTTTGGATCCTATCGAGTTTACATTTATGCCTGAATCCACCAAAGTTTTTACAAAATCAAAGTCCCCTTCTTTGCATGCCATAATCAAAGCATCAATTCTCGTTTCACTAGAATAGTCTACGTTAGTTACTCGACTAATTTCTTCTGGTTCAGCGATGGGTAATTCATCAAGATTTTTGTATTCTTGATTTATTGAAATGGGAAGATCATCCTGCCAAGTTCCTGTTGTAATGGTTGTTGAAATAATATTTTTCAGATTTGAAACTATGTTCTCTTCTGAGTTCCTATTTTCTTGGAACACATTTTTGCTGCCTTTATTTAGTTCAGAATTAGGAGTAGTTAAAGGGTTGAGCTCAGTCTCAATTCTTGGTGTTTCAAAACTTGTGCTCTCAGATGCTAAACCAGAATTAACATCACTAGCCTTTACGTCAGTAATATTTGGCTCTAAATCATCCGCCGGATTTGATGATTGAACGGCTGGACCAGTTGCAGCAACTGCCAAGATTAAAGCGGTCATCAAAATGCAGGCGGTTGCAAATCCTTCTCTAAAACTTCCTGCTCCATTGCTTACTTTAAATAAGCGTTTTACCCGTGCAGAAAATCCTCCTCGTTCTCTATTTTTACTTTTACCTGAAAAGCCCATTACCAATTCTAGGTTCTGCTGATTTTTCAGTTGTAATTCGGAAACATTAATTAGTGTCTTGGCATAAGAAGTTGCAGGACCAGTTGCTTGCACGGCAAGATCATCACAACAATGTTCTCTTTCATCATCAATCCGATGACTCATCCACCATACACCAGGATGGAAGAAAAAGACATTACACAAGAAAGTCTGCAAAAGGTTTACAATAAAATCTTCTCTTCTTATGTGTGCAAGTTCGTGTGCAAGCACCGCATAGATTTCTGTCTCAGTCAAACTGGTAAGTAATCGCTGTGGCATTAAAACAACAGGCTTTAACCAACCAATAACCATGGGAGAATCTGTTCTGGTACTTGTGAGATAAGAGACCTTTTTTTGTATTCTAAGTTTTTCCTCAAGTACTTCAATTTTCTCCTTCCAAGACTCTGGAAAAAGTTGAGTACCATAATGTTTCAATCTTTGAACATATGCTAACTGACCTAAGAATCTCAATTGTAAAAATAATATCCCCATCAACCAGATGGTTACTAATAAAGGTAAGTGACGGTCGTAATAGTCTTTAAAAGAAGCAATTAAATTGAATTGATTTATAGCACTTCTATCTTTTACTATTGGGATTATGCTTTCGCCTTGCTCTACATTAGGCATTGAGCTTTCAACATTTTGAGTCAAGGTCTTTACCTCATTGCTTGGTTCGCTGATGGTCTGATCATTATATTCAATTTGATGATTAGCAACCTGCCATTGTTGTGTGAAGGTTACAGAAACGGTCAAAAAGAAGGCACATAATAAACCTACAGAAACTAGGTATCGAGATTGCGCGGAATAACTTCTGAGTAGGATTAAAAGTAAGACCAAAAATATGGCGAAAAAGGCACCCTGCCATAAACTGTGAAGTAAGGTCCAGCCCAGGGCTTCAATCGATTCTTGACTTAATAAATGCTGAATCATTTCTTGGGATTTTTGTTGTTCTCTAATGAATTGATGTATGATTTTAATTCTTCAAGTTCTTGTTGATCAGGCGTATGTTTACCTAAGGCTCTCATAACTAGATTCTTCGCTGAACCCCCGAAAGTTTTATCTAAAAATGTATCTAGTAATTTATCCTGTGTTTCTGTCTGAGCGATCACGGCTCTATAGATGTGCTTCCGCCCTTCTGAGCTTCGATCCAGCATTCCCCGTTCCATCATGACCTGCATTGTTTTCAGTACGGTTGTGTATACCACTGGTTTTTCTCTCTCAAGAGCAGTATGAACGTCTTTTACGGACAAGGGCCCATTAGACCAAAGCAATTGTAAAATGGATAGTTCAGATGCAGTAGGTGCAGCCTTTGAATCTTTGTTTTTCATGTTACTACGATTTCTCTCGTACAATACTACGATAAAAAT
>JAHDGF010000060.1 GCA_020627785.1 Saprospiraceae bacterium | reverse complement strand
AAAGTTAAGTTTTTTTATACTTTTAAACAGTTCGGATTTTGGGGAAGCTTACATTTTAAAATTTGACTTTTTTGTTTTGTTCTGAAGAGACAAAATTTTCTGCAATTCCATTGATTTGTTTTTCTTAAGCGTACTATTCTCTAGAAGTGCGTATCCACTTTTGGAATAGTCATAAGTTTTTATTTGAGAAATTGAATCTTTGGGGAACAGAAGTAAGAATGAACTACTTAAAAGAAGGAATAATTTATTCAACATAATTTGTATTGTTTAGTTAATACAAACTTCATTCATTTGAATATTGAAAACATTGACTTTGGTTAAGATTTAGAAAAAAGATGTAAATCAATGTATCTTAACGCTAATTCAAGCCAATGCTGAATTGAATTGAATATCAATCAACAAACTTCTTTGTATTCTTAATTGATTAGTATATTTCACTTTCTATTTCTATTCTAAAAATTAAAAGATTGACCATTTTTAAAAAGACTTCTCTAGTACTGTTATTTTTATTCTTATTGTTGAGTTCTTGTAATAATGCGACTCAAAAATTTGAACGAAAGTCAGAACTTTCAATCGTTGAAAAGGAAAATCCATCGGACGTAGTAGTTGCTTTCGGTTCTTGTAATCATCAGGATAAGAAACAACCTTTGTGGAGGGCAATTGTAGAACAAGATGCCGAGTTATGGCTGTGGCTAGGTGACAATATTTATGGAGATTCAAAAGATATGGAAGTTCTTGCACAGAAATATGAGAAGCAAAAAAATCATCCTGCGTATCAGCGATTCCTAGAGACAGGCATTAAAATTATGGGTACCTGGGACGATCATGACTATGGAGTGAATGATGGCGGTAAGAATTTTGAATTTAAGGAAGAGAGTTCTCAACTAGCTTTCGATTTTTTAAATTACCCTGAGGATTTTGATGCAAGAAAACGGGCTGGTGTTTATAACCACTCGATTTTAGTGTCTCCACATAGAACCATAGGGTTTGTTCTCCTTGATACTCGGTATTTTAGAGATGATACGGAAAAAATAAAAGGAGTAGGTTATACGATAAATGAGTTTGGAGATATTCTTGGGGAGGAGCAATGGACTTGGCTAGAAGAGCAAGTGAACAAACCGATGGATTATTTAGTCCTTGGAAGTAGCATTCAGGTAATTCCGGAAGATCATATCTATGAGAAGTGGTCTAATTTCCCTTCTAGTCGAACTCGTCTTCTGGATTTATTATCTAAGGCAAAAGCTGAAAAGGTTCTTATTCTCAGTGGCGATCGTCACCTCGCTGAAATTTCTGAAATGGAATGGAAGGGTAGAAAGATTATTGAGGTTACCTCAAGTGGAATGACACATAGTTATGAAAATGTTGGTGATGAGCCCAATCGGCATAGAGTTAGTAAAATAGTTAGTCAGAAAAATTTTGGAACCCTGAGATTTATAGAAGATCGTTTGCAGGTTAATATTCTTGGAGTTAATGGGAAGGAGTACATTGAGAAAAACCTAGATTGGTCCCTTTAAAAGTCATTCACTCAGATTGAAATAATCTCTTGGAACTGGGACAAAATCCATTTACCTTCGTATTAATTGTTAAAAGAGTAAAATGAAAAAATTCATCCATATAAT
The DNA here is from genome assembly GCA_020627785.1 of Saprospiraceae bacterium. Lineage (GTDB taxonomy): Bacteria > Bacteroidota > Bacteroidia > Chitinophagales > Saprospiraceae > JAHDBF01. The sequence goes on along the minus strand of JAHDGF010000060.1, from coordinate 24,510 downwards.
TTTCGGTATCTCCTTGGCTTTTCTATACGCCTGTGATTCCTGTGAAACCTTATACTATGACTTTGTGGGTAGTCCTACCATTGTGGCTCAAGGAGAAGATCCCAGTTCCTTTGCGATAGATACCACAGATATCATTCAGGGGATATTTATGTTGGATCTGAACTTCATGCTAGAGGTTGTAGACATGGAAGAGGGCACCATCGACTGTGATGAAATTTTTAATCAAACACTCGACTCAAATTCTGTGATGGTGTATGTTGATCAAGTTTTCAAGCAAGGTAATGATCAAGTTTCGGCAGGAACCAATCTTGCAAATATGGAAGGAGTATCCATAAAGGCGTCTACGGATCAATTACGGATTGAGTTTAATCAATCTTTTGTTGACAACAATGAGTTTTTGCCAGAACTCCATACTTGGACGATTTCTGTGAATACGGATACTGGTAGTAGTTATACCGCCAGCATTCCATTGAAAATGGAAATTTAGTCTTTATTACTTTTTCTTCTTTTATTTCTTATTTCAGGTCAAAGGATTTATCTTTTGCCTATGCAGCACGCGATTAGTGCGGGACATGAGAAAACCCTAGAAGTAGCCAAACTTATATTGGAGAATGGAGGTAATGCTTTTGACGCAGCCATTGCCTGTCATTTCGCAATGTTCATTACCGAACCTTGCATGGCGTCTGCTGGCGGTGCTGGATTTGCTCTTGCCAAACCCAAAAATCAAGCGCCTTTATTTTTTGATTTCTTTTGTCAGACTCCACAGCATAAACATAAAAGGACAACAGACTTTTTTGAGGTCATTGTGGATTTTGGATCTGAGAAAGAAGGTTTTCATATTGGATTAGGTTCGGCAGCAGTTCCGGGTACCATCGCTGGTTTGTTTGAGATTCATCGTCGGTATGGAACTATGCCGATGAAAGATTTAGTTTCACCGGCGATCGCTTTCGCAAATGAAGGAGTCCTCTTAAACACTTTTCAGGCTTATGATTTACAATTACTCAAGCCTATTTTTATCACGACCCGAAGGTAAGAGAGCTTTTCTTCAATGGAGAAGAAATCAAAAAGGAAGGGGATCTTTTGCAACTTCCAGAGATGGCTGATTTCTTGCAATTTTTGGTGGATGAAGGCGATCGTGGATTTTATGAAGGCGATATTTCTAGATTTGTATCTGAAGCTTCGCAAGAGCGTGGTGGATTTTTAAGTGGAATGATTTTGAGCAATATAAAGTAAACGTATCGGAGCCATTTCATTTTACTTTTGGCAAGCACAACATTTACACAGCGAATGGTCCAAGTAAAGGGGCCGGTCTCCTCGCTGCTTTTTTACATCAGATGAAAGGCAGAACAAATCAAGAGTTTGGCTTTGCCATAGAGGAAGCACAAAAGTTGAAATTGTCCGAGGGAGCCATTCAAGAATTTATCGATGCAAACTATCCGCAATCAAATTATAAACTTGATCCTTCCAATCCATCAGAAATAGGAACTTCCCACTTTAATATTCAAGATGCACAAGGCAATGGGATTTGTCTAACCACAACAATCGGAGAAGGCTGTGGGTTTTTTATTCCAGGCACTCAGATGCATCTCAATAATATGTTGGGAGAAATTTTTCTACTGCCTAATGGAGCACACTCCTGGACGCCTAATACTCGCATGCAATCCATGATGACCCCGACCTTGGTTTTAGATGAAGCACAAGAGTTGATCGGTTTGTTTGGTAGTGGTGGTGCTGGGAGAATACCTTATATGATTGGACAGGTATTGTATCATTTGTTGAATGATGGCTTATCTCTTGAGGCCGCAACAGAAATGCCTAGGGCCCATTTTCAAGGAGGGTATTTTCAGATGGAAGAAGGTAATGAACGGATGGAATCCATTGAAAATCTAAAAGTGTGGGGAGGTAAGTTCCTATATTTTGGCGGCGTACATTCTATCTTTACAAAAGACAAACAATTAGAGGCATTTTCAGACGCCAGACGTTTTGGAGTGCATGAAACATTTTAACATGAAGATAAATCAGATCGTCAGTATCCTACCTTCACAGAACATCCCTAGAGATTTAGAATGGTATGAAAAGAACTTAGGTTTCAAAACTTTATTTTCAGTAGATGATATGTATGCTGGGCTTAAGTGTGGTGATTTTACCTTACACCTACAGTGGCATGCCGATACAGAAGATGATCCTTTATTGGGCGGTTCTATGATTCGTATTTTTGTAGATGATATTGATTCATGGTTTGAAGAATGTCTCAAGCGTGGTTCCGTAACCAAAGATAAGTTGCGCAGGAATACTCCTTGGCGTACCCATGAGTTTGGACTCTTCGATCTCAATATGAATGGGATTACCTTTGTTGAGGATTTATTGTAGAAAGGTAGCAGAAGGGCACAAATTGATTTTTATACCAAATATTGGTATATTGCAATAAAGATATATCTATGCCAAAAAACACATCAGTAACTCTGGGGGATCATTTCGAAAAAATAATAGATAGATCCATTGAGTCAGGTAGGTATTCAAATGCAAGTGAAGTAATACGTGAAGGATTAAGATTAGTGGATGAAAGAGAACAAAAAATCCAAATTCTTAAGGAAGCTATTGAGGCAGGAGAAAAAAGTGGCTATTTGAAAAATTTCGATCCAATAAAACATTTAGAAGATCTTAACGCGAAACATGCCAAATAACTTAGGTTTTGAATTAAGTAAATTGGCACTGCGAGACATAAACAATATCTGGATTTATACAGCGGGAAAATGGTCTAAGACTCAAGCAAATAAATACTATAAAGAAATATTTAAGAAAATAAATACTGTTTGTGAAAATCCAGAAGTAGGAAAACAAATTGGATACATAAAACCAAATCACCGCATCTTAAAAGTCAAGTCTCACCTAATAATTTATAAAATTGATAAAGGAATAATTTTTATTGATCGAATTCTGCATGAAAGAATGGACGTCGAGAATGAAATTATAAAATGAAATACTCGATAAAATAGAAGGTTGTTATGGAGGTATGATAACTGGCAAAATACATCACAGGTTCAAATCATTTCCGATGGGTGTTATTGCTGAAGTGGGATACAAAACCGCTGGATTTAAAGAAGGGGAAAGATTAGATAATGGGGTGTTGTTTAGAATTGGTCTTTCGATTAAAAATTTCATTTCGGAAAGCAAACCAACGGGATAGTGAATTAAAGTCACTCTAATTAACAGGGTTAATATCATCACTACTATGATGTTTGACTGCGATGGTTTTAATCTTGTGAAATTTGACGAAAGTCCTTAAACACTCATTTCTTCAAGACTTCTGAAGTTTTCAAATATTCAAATGATGGGTGGTTAAAGATTTATTATATTTCTTGTTAAAGAAAAATATTTTTTGAGATTGATACAATACCCCATAAATGGGGCGCCAAGCTCAATAAAATCAAGGGTATTTTAACCCTGCCAAAAGTTCCATTCTGAACTACAAATTTCTTCTTTAACATCAATAAGCAAGTAATAGACATTTAACATTTATAGACAGGCATAAGAAGAACCAAAAGCCTTTTTTTGCTGTCTTAAGTACTGTAATCAATTCCTGATTTCAACCAGCCAATAACTTTCACACCATTTTATTGTAGTCCGATATCGGTCTGCGAATTACCTAATTAATTATATATATAAGATTTATGAGAAAATTGATACTGTGTTCTATGACATTATTAGGCATGGCTAATCTTGGGAATGCTCAAGACCACACTCCAACTTCCGAAAAACTAACGGTTCAACTGTATAATGATGCAGGGCAACTATTAATTAACGATATCTATAAAGATGAAGATGCTAAGAGCTTTGATGTAGCAGAGTTTATTAAAGCACATCAAGATGAAGGCAGAACCCTGATCAGAGGTTACTTTAATTCTGATTTAATGATCGACCAAATTAAATTCGATAGCAACGAGCTGGCGGAAGATGCTGAAGGTTCAGAAATATGCCAGACCATCGAAACAACCTTGAAGCCGATCATCGGTGTTCAAGTGTCTCAGACAGATGATCTCGCTGGCGTCCACGTCGATAGAGTTATTGATCGTAGTTCTGCTGCTGAATTGGGCATGCAATCTGAAAGCTTAATCATGGAGTTTAATGGTTTAGAGTTAGTAAGCCCATGTGACTTGAAGCTAGAAGTAAAGGAATGTGAGGTTGGCCAAGAAGTTTCCATAGGAATTGAAACGGATGGAAGATTGACACAAAAGGAAATTACCGTAGGAGCTAAAGTCCATAACCTTATCTCTTACAAGTATTGCCCAGAATCTAACATTGGAGATTTAAATATCGATCTAGCTTCTTCTAAATTTGATGTAAATCTAGAAGCATATCCGAATCCAACAAGTGACATAAGTTACCTTCATTTCACTTCTGATTCTGAAAGCCCAGTAAATTTTTATGTGCTTGATATCTATGGTAAGACCATTCACCAAGAGACCTTCAATAATTTTAATGGAAGTCTGAGAGCAGAATACAACTTTATAGGTTCTGCCAGTGGAACTTATCTAATGGCTATTAAGCAAAATGATGAGGTTTATAAAACAAAAGTCGTCTACTCTGAAAAATAATCTAAACGAATAGAGCTTTGTTTGGAATATACAATGAGTCTGGTTAATTCCAGGCTCATTTTTTTTACTCCTTTATCATCAACTTAGTCGCGTTAAAATATCCACTTTCAGATTGCATAGTGATCGTGTATAGCCCTGCTGGGTATTGACAATCAATATTGATTTGATGTGCACCAGGTGGATAAATTTTCCACGAACTTTCTTTGATAAGTTTCCCGTCATTGGAATGAAGTAAATATCTTAATTTATTGGTCTTACTTAATGATGCATTTATTGTTGAATATTCTTGAGCTGGATTAGGATAAGGTAAGCTCAAAGATATGTTTGTGTTGATTTGAGAATACTCTTCAATTGCCACGATATTTTCAATATTCACTTTGGCAAAATAAATATTTAAAAGACCATCACTTGCTCTTCCATCTGACCAAAAGGATATTGCCGTAGAATTTGTGGCCACACATTGATGGTATTCTCCAATTCCAAAATTAAAGGCGGCGGTCGGTATGGTATTGAAATCCATAGGTTCTGAGGTGAGACTCAGTTGCTCAAAATTATCACCACCATCATGAGATATTCCCATAACGAAATTGGTCAATTCTTGATCAGCTCCAAACGCTCCTCTGTCATACCAATCCATGATCAATACTCCATTATCATTCACATACAGACTTGAATAAAATTGTTGCACACCTTCTTGTAAGTTTTGATGAACTGGTTTAGGCTCAGACCAGCTAAGACCTCTATCATCGCTATAGGTTAAATAAACGTCAAAGAAACTCTCGCCCGAAGGTTCAGGGGCTGTATAGGCAAGGTAAATTCTTCCTGAATATTCACCACCTGAATTATCAACAGCCATATAGGCCGCATTCTGGAATCTCCAGGAAATATCTGTTGCGGATACCTTGGGGAATTGAACAACCTCTGTTGTGGATACTAAGATTTTTCCTTCATCTGTAAAGTGATGAAATCGTATAGCAGTTCCTGAATCCCAATTAATGGAGGAAGTATAAATATCCCCATCATTGGCTAGCGCGACACAGGGCAAATGATCAGAACCCGTGATGCCTGTCTTATTAATTATTTCATTATCCTGGGAAATAGTTAGTAATTCTACGAATGAAACTAAGGCGGTATCTGTAGAGAAATATTCAATGACAGGAACATACTTATTGCCTAGATGTGGTGACTGATCAGAATTGTCTATATCGATCCATGGTTTATCCATGAATTCACCATAGCTTAAAACTTGCTCCCAAGTCTCTCCTCCATCCATAGATTTGGAAAGATTTGTGCTTGCTTTATTACTGTCAATAGATAAATCAGCAAGATATAAATCTCCATTTTTATCAAATGAGAGAACAGGATCTGAGGTCAATAAATCGCCTTCACCTAAACCAGTGAAATTACTGACTGACCAAGTTTCACCAAAATCTTTGGTGTAGTAAATCTTGTGAATAGCAATGGTGTCTTCTAAGATAATATTCATCGTTGCTACCACAATGTTGTTAGTATCCGTGGGATTTATAGCGACACTCAATTCTGCTTCCGCACTTTCCGACGCTTCGATTACTGAATCAACTTGACCGAAAGCAAAGCTTATAAGATGAAATAAATAAATAGTAAAAATTATTTTCTGAAGCATAGATGAAATTTAACCAGCGAAGTATTCCACTCTTTTAAATGTATATAAAAAGAACCACTTAAATAGGATAAATTGAAATCCCATGTAATGTCCAAGATTATGATTACGATAAAATAGGAATGAGGCACAAGCAAGATTACAAAAGATCATAATTAAAACAAAAATCGTCTACTCTGAAAAATAATCTAAACGAATAGAGCTTTGTTTGGAATATACAATGAGTCTGGTGAACTCCAGGCTCATTTTTTTATACTTAATTCTAAGTAATTAAAAGAACTGCACTGAATAGAATTTCGAAAGCCAGGATGTATTGATTTTTACGAGAATTACATCCGTCTAAAATAAACATGGAAACGCCTCTTACCATCGCCAATCCCAAATAGGCAAATCCTAAGGTCTGAAAGGCAACCATCGATTGATTGTATAAAACAAATCCGCTCAGACCCATAATCAAACCACCATAGGTTGATCGTATTTCTGAAATACCTGCCTCCTTATCCGGAATAAGTGAAATTAACGATGCATAATCCGAGGGCTTAACCAAAGCCCAAACTCCAAATAAAAAAGTAATGGCGGTTGCTATTATGGGTAGGATATGATTCATTTTGGAATTTAATTTATTTATGGAGGAAATTCAAGCTGATCGCCACATTCCCTTGAATGATTTTAAATACAACTAATTTCATATCTTCCAATATGACTTTAAAGATTTACGTTAATTAAGAAATTATAAACGACATGAAAAACCTTTCCTTACTCTCACTGCTCATATTTTGCAGTCTTAGCCTTAATAGCATCGCCCAGACTTCATTGATTAAATATGATGTAGAAATAATAAGTAGCTCACCTCAAGTTTGGAACCTAGCAGACTTAGAAACGGGGCAAATCATAGAATTGACTGACATTTCATTTGCAGCAGATGAAACGAATATGTCAGAGCAATCCATTGAAAGTCTAGAAGCTTTCGCAAATTTTATGAAAGATAATACAGGCGTTAAAGTAGAAGTTCGAGGACATACGAATGGAATTCCGCCACATCAATATTGTGATGAACTGTCTCAAGCAAGAGCAGAAGCAGTGGTGAGTCAACTCCTTGAGTTTGGTGTTGGCAAATCTCAAATGACAGCCATGGGTTATGGTAAAAGAACCCCTAGATCTGCAGAATTGAATGCTGCTGATAGAAAATCCAATCAACGAGTGGATATAAAGATCCTGTCCTTATAAAAGAACAAACCTAAAGCACAAAAGCCTCCCTCATGAATCATGAAGGAGGCTTTTGTGCTTTAGGTCCCTTACGAAAGAACTAAGTTTGAAACCGAATCAACTTCGGTTTCAATGGTACTCCATCCAGGTTCCTAAAACCTACAGATAAAGTAAGTTCATATAATTTATTAGGCTCTAAATCCTGTACTTCAAAACTTATCGATCGACCATCCTCTGACCAGCCCAATATTTTTTCAATTCTAAGAAGGGCATCCTCTCCACTTGGTCCGAAATCAAAATTTCTATGTCTTGTATCCATCGCTTCGGAGAAAGTTGCCGTGATTTTTTTAGTGGAAGTACTGACCTTTTTTGCATCGTTAATCGGCGGTTCAATCTGAACACATTGAGGACGTCTGCTTTCAAAATCTTCATATAATTCATCCAAGGGTTTAGAGAAAAATTTAGTCCCATCAACAAAGGCTCCAATCTCTTCCTCGTCCTCATAATTGAGTTCGATCATTTTCTTGATGGCTGCTTTTTTATCCTCTTGTCCATTGTAGTATAATTCACAGATACTGTAACCAATGTAATAACCTAAATCCCTGACGTTAAAATCGTTTGGTGCATTACTATACAACCAATCAGATTGATTGTGTATGTTGTACATTTCCTTTTCAAAGGTCTTACGTACCTCATCATTTCCTTTGCCATAATTTATGGCGGGAGTAAAAGAGGGCACACCCATCGCAGTTACCGAAACAAATTCTGCCACGCCTTCCGAGACTACCTGAGATAATAGATTATTTATTGGCGGATTTTGTTGGGTATGAACAAATTCATGCACATTTAATAATACCAAATCTGCAATTGGATTCGTGTCATAGAATTCTCGTCTAAATGATCTCACATCCTCTGGGAATTCTGAGGTGACTACATTTTCAGATCCCATCGCCATTTCTGCACCGATTAAAACCATATCGTCCAGGGTTGTACCTCCCGTTCGAAACGCTCCAATTGCAAAATAAATCGTAGCAGGTTTTAGTTCAGGATAAATCTCTCTTAATCTATCAATACCTGCCTGTAATTTTGTTCCTAATCTACCTGACCTCATGGTGTTACCACGGATAGAAGTCCAAAATTTAGGAAGGGTAGTGATGACTTTGAGATATTCTTCTCGGGTATAATTTCTGACCTGCCGAAGAGCCTCAAGTCCGGGGCTTGCTTTGGATAAATAGAAACTATCTAAATATTTATATTGTAAGGCAGTGTCTTCGGTGGTGTGAATTAAATCATAGGCATCCCAGAAATTTAATACATCAGAATTTACAATGTTACTTTGTGGCGATTGTTTCTTTAGCTGTTGTTCTTGACACCCCAAAAAGAGTAGGGCGGAACTCAATAATAGAAGGAATGGTTTCATTAAATCAATATAATGAACTTTCTCCTTTTAATAAATTACTTATCTAAATAATACGCTGATTACTCCTTGATAATCTTGTGAAGTGAAACCACATTATTTACAGTACTCGACACATTCACAAAATACATGCCTGAAGGAAGACTGCTTAAGTAAATTTCAAATGGGGCAGAGGCGCCCGTATGATCCGAAACCAACTGTCCGACACTATCGTAAATTTTAATGGTATAATTAGTGAAGTCACCGTCCAGCACAACCTTGTCGGTAAATGGATTTGGAAATACTTCAATACAATCTGGCGACATTAAAATATGCGTGATAGTACTAAAGTCAAACGCATGTCCATAATCCGGAATTGCTTGACCATGTTCATAGGCTCCACGATCAGGAAAGCCATCCACCATAAAAGGTGTATTTAGCTGATCTAGAAAGTCTCCGTTATTCATCACTGGCGAACCATTAACCGGCGTAAAATCTAATTGGCTCGGTGTATATTCAACATCCCATGCACTAGGAAGGAAGACATTGGTAAAGTCACTTGGGTTTACTTCTATGCTATTCACTTCAATGATATTACTACTTTGCAACACGGGTACATTTGCATATCGGATGTCATCCCATTTGAACCACTCTGTGCCTGAACCACCTGCACGGGTAGAGTAGAACGCATCATAGTTCCAATCATCTTCACTCCCTGCTTCAACCCCGAAAAATTCAAAACAGTAACGCGTGCCCATGACTACATTATTTCGGTAATAAGTATTCTGCCAGCCATTCGGTGAACTCATTCCATTTTGTTCGCTGATAACCGTATTGTGTGCAATGATAAGTCCCGATGGTCCTCGATTCATTTTGAAAGGAGAATTCTCCATGTTATAAAATACATTTCTAAACACGTAGGCCGGTCCTCCATAAATGGGTGCAAGGCTTACACCTGCACGTCCGTTAAACGCACGGTTTAGATATACTCTTGCGTTAGAAATTATACCATCCACTTCGATTAAATCATCGACGGCATTCTGAATTTCATTGTTATGAATGTCAAGAGAATAGCTGGTCTCATATGGCGGGCCATCCGTAGAAATGCCATCACCAAAATCCTTAATCGTATTATAGCTTACTACATTATTATTTCCCCTAAGGTCAATTCCTCGTTCGCTTGGAATTCCAGTTCCTGGCCATACCGTATTTCCTAAAATCAAATTATTGGTAATGTATTGATCATGCTCATTGCCTAATTCTCGACGATTTAAATATCCATAATCTACGTTTTGAATAATGTTATTTCTTATGGTTACATGTTGAGTATTCTGGGCATCAATACCGCGTGTTCCATTTTCAATTTTAAAACCATCCAGAATGATGTGTGAGATAATGGTAGAAAAATCCCCCAAGGTTACGATGCCAGTCGTTGTTCCAGCGCCATCAATGACAGCACCATGAATGGCTTCGCTTGTAAAACAAATAGGACTTGCGGCGGTTCCGCTGGTTGTCAGATTGAAGGGATCATAGTTACCTGGAGTAACCATAAAATGATCTCCCGCTTGAGCATTGTTTGCTGCTTCCTGTAATCCTAGATAAGGGTCAGACATGGTTCCTGATCCTCCGCCATTACCAGGAGCTACATATTTTATCGTGGCGTTCATTGCTGGTTCCGGAATCGCCTTGGTAGTCACTGTTTCAATGCTCGTCAAGCCACCACCATCTGGGTCGGTCAGTGTACATTCAATTTCGTAACTGGTATTGGGCTCTAGGAAAAAGACAGAGCCCGCATGAAAATTTCTACTCGTTGTATTTCCATCAATCACAAGCCCAGGATATGCCCTCATTGTTTTTGCCGCCGGTTGAAAACTTCCAATTCCAGTTTCCCGAAAGCTGATGCTTAATTCGCTGTTTAAATTGTCATCATTGATGATGGTGTAATTCACACTGATATTCTCAAAAGTCGCATCAAATCGAATGGTTCCAGCAGTTACTGAATTTTGAGCTTCGATATTTGTACTGCCTAGGCTTATAAAGGCGATAAGGTAAAACAAGGAAGCTAATTGCTGGTGCATAAGATGAATTTAAGTGATATTAATTTGATAGCTGTGTTAATAAGACAATTACTATTCCAAGCGACCCTATTGATTACAGATTTATCTATAATTTTGTTTGCGATTGGCTATTATTATTCAAGCATTAATGAACTCACTTATTTCTTGGCTTTATGAAGGAACGTATTGGTTTTGGTGGAGGATGTCACTGGTGCACTGAGGCTGTCTTCCAGAAGCTGAAAGGCGTTTCAAAAGTTGAACAAGGATGGATTAAATCAAAAGAACCATATAACCGTCCAGCTGAAGCCGTCATCGTTCACTTTGATCCTACCATCATTAATTTGTCCATCCTTACTTCCATACACTTATCAACGCATAGTTGTACCTCAGATCATCTCATGCGTGAGAAGTACCGTTCTGCCATCTACGTTTTCAATGACGCTCAAGGCAAATGTATAACGTCTATTTTGACGCAAATTCAAGAAGCTTATACGGATCCCATTCTGACTAAAGTCTTGCTTTTTTCATCCTTTGAAATGAATGATGAAAAATATCTGGATTACCATCAGAAGAACGCCGGGAATCAATTCTGTCAACGTTACATAGAACCAAAGTTTAGCTTGCTTCAGAAAGAGTATTTTCTTTATTTAAAGTGATCTGGTTCTATAAGAAATATAAATGCTGTTTTTTTAAAATTCATTTAATCCTTTTACGAAATATTTTTTGAACAGGATTGTGGGATTATTAAGGACTTGTCTCGATTCTCTCGACAGACAGGATTAAGGTTGTGTAGAAAAGTCGATTCTGTCTTTCTTCAAAAATGCGTGCCATTTAGGCAAGAATTGATTCCAGAATATATTACTGTCGTTTTTAAAAATTCATTTAATCCTTTTACGAAATATTTTTTTGAACAGGATTATGGGATTCTTGAGGACTTGTCTCGATTCTCGAGACAGACAGGATTAAGGTTGTGTAGAAAAGTCAATTCTGTCTTTCTTCAAAAATGCGTGCCATTCAAGCAATAATTAATTCCGGAAAAAATTACAGTCGTTTTTAAAAATTCATTTAATCCTTTTGCGAAATTTCTTTTTGAACAGGATTATAGGATTCTCGAGGACTTGTCTCGATTCTCGAGACAGACAGGGTTAAGGTTGTGTAGAAAAGTCAATTCTGTCTTTCTACAAAAATTTGAACCATCTTATGTAAAGTACTGGTGAGAAAGGAAAGGAGTCTGTCTTTTTTTAAGCAAGAATTAATTCTGGAAAAAATTACTGTCGTTTTTAATTGACCCCGCATTAGAAGAAGACACGTTAAGAAATCTTTTTTGGAGCGTAGGGATAGAGGCGGAAACTGTTTGAAGAATTAAGGAATTTAATTTTAATTGAGGAACGTGGTATGAGTTTTTGCGCCGCGGGGAGGGAAAAGAGATTTTAGTGTCTGCTTCGCAAGCGGTGACTTTTTTTGGTTACTTTTTTGCGTGGTAGGCAAAAAAGTAACATGTCTGTAAAAGAGATAATATTTTTTAAAAGTATAATTTAAAAAAGAAAAAGATTTTTAAAAAGAACCTCACTTTCCATTTCCAGCCCAAGTAGAATGCATCATTTTCAACCTCCAACCATCGGGTGTCGGAACGGCCAATGCGCTTTCAAGCCAGTTGCCTGTACTTGCAATGGTATCTCCTTTTATAAAATCCGCGTGATTATGGTATGCAATCTGCATTGATGGCCCATACTTTTCTATGGAAATATAATCCATCTTATTTATCCGCTTACCTCTGTTTGGATTTGATAATTGTTTGCGCATGTATTTCTTGATTCTATCATTGTCCCAAATGTGACCATTTTCCAAAATGATAAAATCTTCAGTATGGTACTTTAGAATTTTTGTGGAGTCAACTCCTGCCCATAGGTCATCAAAAGCACCTTGAATCAAATCTTTAGCGATCTGGGTTTCTTCAGCAGTAATAGCAGCATCTACTTTCTCACTAGGTGTTTGACAGGCTAAGATACTTAGACTTAATATTGTAATGATGGATAGTTGTTTCATGCTTTTAAATTTTTTAATTATCGAGCAACCTTCATCACCTTCAACCATTCAATCTCATGGGCTTCGTCCATGGAAGTTACCTTACAAAAGTAAGTACCATTCTTCCAATCTTCTGTATTTATCTTGAAGTAATTTCCTTGGATTTCTTCTTGGTGGATCAATCGCTGATTCTGATTGTAGAAGCTTAGATTATATTTCTTGTTTTCTTTCCATGAAATTTCTAAGAAGTCTTGAAAAGGATTCGGAGCTACAACAGCTAATAATTCTTTTTCAAGTTCATGGACGTTTACACTTTGCATCAATTCGTGGGCGCCAATATCAATGCCGCCGCCCTGAGGTCTTGGCGTTTTGTAAATGTCTTGGATTGGGTTTACGATCATTGATCCTTGGTCTACTACATTGCTATTCGGTCCAGACAATCGGAGGTCACCGAAGTCTATATTTTCAAACCAGTCATTCTGAGCAGTGGCTATGTTTTTAACCAAAGTGGCAGTCCCTCCATTCCGAGAAGTGATCGGTTTATTACAAAGGTTATTCGTGATCGCCACATTCTCTGTTTCCTCAAACCTAAATTCGATGGCATTTTGAAATTGGACGTGGACGGTGTTGTTGTAGACTTCAGTATTTGGCGAAGTTTCTAGCCCGATGCCAACATCATGAAAGGGGTGTCCTCCGTTATTGTAGATCATATTGTTTCTAATAGTACCTCCCTCATTTGGGCTTGACCCCAAACCAAAACCAATACCACGGTCACAGTTTATGATCTGATTTCTTTCTACTAAATTATCTGCGGACTCATCCCAGAGATGTATGGCATGTTCAGCTACCAAATCTGCTGGACTAGCAATATTGATGAAAAAATTATCGCTGATATTCCATCCTATTGCCCCGTGTAAATCAATTCCGCCGATGTACCAGTTAGGGCCGATACCATCTGTGTATTCAAAGTAGCTGCACTTGATCACTCCATTATTCACGCCATCTACATCTGTATTTCCTTTGATCATTTGCTCATAGGTATTCTGAATCTTTACATTGTACACATAGAGTCCATCACCTGTTACTGAAATTCCATGATTGCCGAGATCTTTAATGGTTAAGTCTGCGATGGTAATATTATCTCCAACTGCAAAAATACCAATCTCTGTTTCAGGGTTTACACTACGCATCCCTTCTCCAGTTAAAATGCATGCATCTCGATTTCCGCTCAACGATCGGAAAATAACATCACTGGCTGTTATGTATGGGTACCAACTTGTTGAGGCAATGGAATAGGTTCCATCTGCTATTAGTACCGTTCTTGGAACTAGGGCATTGTTGGCATTCGCAAAATTGATAAATGCACGCAACTCGTCTGTCGTATACACGGTGTCAATGGTTCCATTGGTGTAATCGCAAGGAGTGACCGTATTGTTGATGACCTGCTCCAGCGAGCAATCACAATCTTGGGCGGCTAAATGTAGACTAGACGACAATCCTAAGATTAGTAGAATTGTTTTATGCATAAATGAATATTTCATGGCAAGTGATAAATATGAATCAATGATTTTCTGAAGGATGATTATTCATTTTTGTATACCTTTCCTCCTTTCATCACAAAATGAATATTCTGGAGGAGTGTAATATCTTCTAAAGGATTTCCTTTAACGGCTACCAGGTCTGCCTTTTTGCCAACTTCAACCGTTCCAAATTGATCAGAAACTCTGAGAAGATCTGATGCTCCAACCGTTGCCGATTTGATGGCTTCGTAGGCAGGCATTCCAGCTTCTACCATATATTCAAATTCTTTGCCATTATCCCCATGTGGTGAAACCCCGCAGTCTGTACCGAAGGCGATTTTAACTCCTGCCTTATATGCTTTTCCAAAACTTTCCTGAATCTTACCACCCATCTCCAAAACTTTCGGGCGAATGATGGCTGGAAAATAGTTCTCATCTTCCATAGCCTTTTGCATGGTGTATTTCCCTGCTGAAATTGTCGGAACCAAATAAGTGCCATTTTCAACCATTAATTTTCTTATTTCTTCGGTCATCATCGTCCCGTGCTCAATGCTGTGAATTCCTCCGAGTACTGCTCTTTTCATTCCTTCTGCTCCATGCGCATGTGCTGCAGTAACAAAGCCATAGTCATTAGCTGCGGAAACAACTGCTTTAATTTCTTCTTCAGTAAACTGCGCGCCCTTCCCATCTTTAGCCACACTTAAGACACCTCCTGTAGAAGTTATCTTAATGCAATCCGCTCCATTTTTGTATCGTTGTCTCACGGCCTTCCTTGCGTCTTCTGGTCCATTGATTACCCCTTCCAACGGTCCAGGGTCACCTCTCAATTCTTCGCGCATTCCATTGGTAGGATCTGCATGGCCTCCGGTGGTGGCGATGCTTTTTTCGGCGGTATAAATTCTGGGTCCTGGAATGAATCCCTTATTAATGCTATTCCTCAAAGAAACATTGACGCCTGATCCACCAAGGTCGCGTACCGAAGTGAAACCTGCCATCAGTGTACGTCTGCAATATTGTGTGGCTCTGAGTGCAACATCCGCATCACTTATTCTAAATCGTTCGACATAACGACTGGGTGATAATTCACCTTCGAGGTGCACATGCATGTCCATGAATCCAGGCATCAAGGTGTGATCTTTCAGGTCAATAATTTCTTCATTATTTTCACCTTCATGGTAACCTTTTTGAACGCCAAGAATGCTATCAGCCTCTATAACTATCGTCATTTCCTTCATCGCAGAATTACCCTTACAGTCGAGTAAATTTCCACAGTGGATGTATGTTTTTTGTGCTTGGATGACGCTTGCGCAAATGAAGCAGGCAAGTAAAAGGTTAAGTTTTTTCATTTTATTGAGCTTGATCAATGATAGCCAAAGTTAATTGAAAAAATCTATCCTTTTGTTCTAATTATTGAATCGTGGTTTAGTTGGAATAGTTTACATAAAACTAGGCGATTTCAAATTTTATAAAAACACACGATTCTACATTTTTAAAGAGTCAATGAAGAGAAGAGATATATAAAGAAATATAGTATGTTGATTTTTGAAATTAAATGGCTTACTTTAAAGCTTAAATTGGATAAATGACGACCAAGGCAAAATTACTTGAAAGAATAAATCATATCGAAAACGATATTTATTTAGAGGCAATTCTTAATTACTTAGAAGATTCTGAAAAGGAACCAATTATTTTATCTGTGTCAGATACCGAATCTATAAATACGAGTACAGATCAAATAGCTAGCGGTGATTTCTTATCACAAAAGGAACTTGAAAATAAGATTAATGGATGGATCGAAAAATAAGATGGTCTATTTTAGCCTCAAGTCAATATGAAAGGACTTTGCGTTTTTGGGTGAATCAAAATTCAAATAACAATTACTCTAAATTTCTATTCTTAGAAACTACTAAAATTACAAAACTTTTGATCAAGTTTCCTTCAATTGGACGCAAAACGAATAATGATGGAATTCGAAGAATCCTTATTGATCAAACTTATGCACTATATTATTCTTATGATGAAAGTGTTGTTGATATTAAACTTTGGCGTTCAGTAAAAATGGATCCAGAAGAAAATAAATATGAGATTTGAATTTTTTGATGATTTAATTTTTTCGTCGCTTCGCCTGCAGAGATGCCGTATGGAATTATCTCCCAGAATCTAATCTCAGAATTTTGTACTCACTACTACATTCTAATAAAGGTAGATACTTCAATTCCTTCACTGTTTGCAATAAAATACGTACCTGATTCTAATCTTTTAATATCAATCTCATTTGCCTTGAGCGCACTAAAGATTCTTGAACTATTCTTTAATAGTGGTCTAGTAAGAAAAGTTCTTTTGTAGAATCAATCCTATGCCTAGGATTTATAGTTTAGATGAAGGGTAAGACTTTTTTTATATCACACTTATTTCGCCCAAGGTGAAATTAAAAGTAGAACCTATGGAGTCTTCAACATCCACCCATATTTCACCACCATAATGATTGACAATCTTCTTACATGTTGCTAAACCAATTCCGTTACCATTATTCTTATCGGTACTTTCGAAAAGGTCAAAAAGACTAGGAAGAATGAATTTAGGAATGCCTCCAGAATTATCCGTTATTTGTATCGCAACAGAATTGTCATCCATAATTCTGTGGTTTATTTTAACGATGGTTTTCTTGCCCGTCTTGTTGTGGGTAATGCTATTCTTAATTATGTTTTGAAACAATTGAATCAAAAGGGTAGCATGTCCCATGATCTTCGGTAGATTAGACTCGAGTATTATTTCTGAATCTTTTTCTTTTATAAGATTATGTAATTGTTCTTTCACCTTATCAACGATTTCATTCAAATCTATTTTTTCTTCTGGCGGAAGATCAACATCTAGCTTGGATAAAGAAAGGAGGTCATCAATCATTTGAGATAACTTACTAACGCTGGTATCAATGTAGTTTAGAAACGACCGTTCCTTGTCACTAAGTTTTTCCGAAGTACTTTTTGCAAGTAGACCAGCAAAAGAACTTGCGGTCCGGATCGGTGCTTTTAGATCATGTGCCGCAACAGAGGCAAAATTTTCTAGATATTTAATCGTTTCTTTCTGCTTGCCTAAAGCAATGTCCAACTTTTTATTGCGGAGCAATATCTTGTGATTTAATTTTTGCAGTTTCTTTCGATTCCTATACAGTAGATACAAGAAGGACAAAATAAATAGTAAAGTAATTACACCGGCAATTATGATGATTAATAGGCGTTCTTGCTCACGCTTAGTTTCAATTATTTTTGCTTCTGCCTCTTGTCTGTATTCATAAGAATCTTCTATGATCTGGGTGGCCAGCTGGACATCAGTTAAGTTGGCGGTATCTTGAGTAGATGTGGCCTCCGCATATTTATGTAAGCTATGATAGGCATTTTTATAATCGCCTTCCATCTTCCATAAATCGGATATCTCTCGATGAATTTCTGGATAAGGAAAATATGTATTTATGCTAATCGCCTTGTCAAAGTATTGCTTGGCAATCTGGTTCTCCCCAATTTTTTTATGGTATCTGGCCAAGGCATTGTAATTGTCTTTCAGTTCCTTGTATTCATTATTGGCTAAACTTATTTCGATCCCTTTGAGATAGTAATGTTTGGCAGAATCTAACTTTGATAAAGCCATGTACCCATCTCCTAAATTGCAATACGTATAACCAAGAAGACTGTTATTCTCAATTTTAGTTTGATGTTCGATGCTTTTATATGCCGTCTCTATTAATTGATCATAAGCCTTATCGTTTTGGTATGAATTCATCAATCCATAATACCCAAATCTTGCCAGATCTAAATCATCAGAGGCAGTTGCAGAACTAATCACTTTTTTAAATATTTCTATCGCCTTGTCATGTTCTCCGATGCTCGTATACATATTTCCCAACTCATTCATGGTAATGATTTGGTACTTCATGTCAGCTTCGTCAAAGGTCGCTGCCAACTTATAAATTTGAAAGGCGGAGAAAATATTACCCTTGGAGAAATTCTTAAAACCATACAGATTGTAATACAGAATTCTAGCGTTATGATCCGTCGCATTGGGTAAAGCATCCTTTGCCTTAGACCAATATGTCTCTGAATTTTTCTCATCATTGACCATCAGGTATGCATCAGAAATTTCAGTGAAAAACTCCAACTTGAAATCTGGATCTATAATCTCATGGGCAAGAGAATCAATGAGTGTGTTATCTACTTCGTAAAAATCTAATTTTATTAAATTATCTAGTGTCTTTATAATCAAATCTCGATTATCCTGATTTTGAATGTTGCAGACTTTAATCGGATTCATGGCGTATTGGATAATGGAATCTGGTTTGTTTAAGTCTACATGTTTTTTGAGGATTGAATAAGATATAGAACATTCACCTGAATCTTTTTCTAGGTAAGCTAGATCGCCATTTGGTACTTCTCCACCTTGGGCTATAGAATTCCCGATGAGGAAAATCATGATGATCACAGTAGTTGTGAATAACCATATGTGGTTTTGGATTTTCATATTCGTCATTCAGCTTCAGCTTATGTCTATGTTATCTTTTGTCTAGACCAATAAGCTAAGACAAAATTGATGGTTTGAAAAACGTACAAATTTATAACTCTTAAAATTTGAGATGTAGAGGGAGGTACTACAAAGGTTCTACACATCTACTACCCGTTAACTAGATTAGCAGAGCAGAAGTATTGAATGGCCGAATGATCTAAGCTCAATTATAAGAACTAAGTGATTCAGGAATTTTGGTTAAAATTAAAAGTGATGAATATAAGTTTGGCTGCATCACTAGTCTATGACCTTTGGTTTTCCCCGCTGATTCCAATAAGGCTCATCTTCAAATTGAGGTAGGGTAATTTTCCCTGGCAACAGATGAGTAGTATCACTCAAGGTGTGTAGAAAATCAATGAGCTGATCTTTTTCTGCTTGTGATAAATTCAATGAATCTGGGGCAAGGGTTTGGTTTTCTATATCGAGACCCATTCCGACGCCACCACCAACATCATAAAACTCAATCACATCTTCTAGGCTTTCAAAAAGTCCATTATGCATGTAAGGTGCAGTGAGCCCAGCATTACGTACGGTTACCGTCTTAAAAGAATGCTTGAAGTGATCATGAGCATCTGTTAGCCTTCCGTTAGCTCTACGGCCAGGGTCTTGGTCTAATTTTGGAGCATCCGGAAAATAGCCTTCTGTTACACCCAATACCTCAGATTCCGCATCCGTATAGAAGGGAGGGACTGAGCCGTTAAAGGCAGGGGCAAAGTGACAGGTTCCACAAGCTGCCTTTCCCATAAATAGATTAAATCCTGCCCGTGCTGATTCGCTGTAGTCTTCTATTTCCCCTCGTACATATTTATCAAATTGGCTATCAAAGGAAGTCAGTGTATTGACGTATGCCGCGATCGCATTGCTTATCGACTTTTTATTTATATCCTTTTTTGCAATGTCAGCATATGCCTCTTCAAATAAGTTTACATATTCTTTGCTTTTTATTAATCGCTTGGCAATTTCTTCGAAGGTAAAATTAAATTCTAAGGAGTTTTCAATGACGTGTGCTACTTGCATTTCTAAGTTCCGTTCTCTTAAATCCCAGAAGTATTTGGAGGTATAGCCAGCATCAATTAAAGTTGGAGAATTTCTTTTGGTGAAAACACCAAATTCATTCGTTTGACTTTTGGGTAATCCATCCGCAAAAGCCTTCTCGGGGTTGTGGCAAGATGCGCATGATAGATCTAGGTTTTTTGATAGGATGGGATCATAAAATAATATTTTTCCCAATTGAATGGAGGCAGGATTATTTAGATTGTTGTACGTGTATTCTGAAAAATAGTTTCGGTCCAGAAAGTTTTCAGAAAACATATTCACGATCTCGTAATTTTGAGCGTGTCTATTCAGTGATGTTGACGGGATGCCCATAGCTTTTTGGAATGCAAATAGTTTTTCGTACAATGGATTTACGATCTTAAGCAGAAATTCCATTCTGTCGAATTCCTCGAAATCAATCGCTGGGTCTAAAGAGGCTATCCCTTGATTATAAATTGTAAGAATGTCCTGAAACTTTTGTGAAGTGGTTTTTTGACTTGCATCTTTAAAATTGTGAAACGCATCGCGCATACTGATCATTGCCCGATGACTTTCTTCAATGGCATTTCCAGAACCAGGCGTGTCAAAGCCAGTTAGTCCAAGTGTGAAAACTCTAACGATCCCTGACCGTAAAAGTTCGATGGAATTTTGAGCGGTGATGGTATCTTGAAGATGGCTTTCTTTAATGAAAGAAACCTTGGTTTCTAGTTGGGAAGAAAGGTTCTTGATTTCATTCAAGTTATCAACGATTTCTTCTGCGAATATTATTTCATCCAATCTTTGCAATCCGTTTGGCGGAATCAAATCTACTTCGGCAAGCTCTTCGTGTAATTTTGGTAGTGGCCCTCCATTCACATATAGATAAGCAAATTTTGGTTCGAGATAATCAAAGGCAAATTCAACTTTTTTGTAAGCCAAGCGTGCATTGCTAAGTTGCCTCTTTAATTGTTTATCATGACTTTGATCTTGGTAATTGAAAATCAGCGATTTAAAATCTCGAACTGCTTCATGAAAGGAATTGAAGTCTTGCCCATATTGCTTGAAGATTAATAGATGTGGCTCCTCGTGTTTTATTTGAGGAACCTTTTTTGTGGTGACACAACCTAAGATTAATAATGGGTAGAAAATGAGCAGGAGCTTATTGCTAAACATAATACCTAGTGCAATTAATGTATTTTAAGTATGAACAAAAGTACGCATTTTAAAGGATTGTCCTTTTAGCTTATGGTCGATAAGAACTGTCCTGATATTTCCTGTAAGAGGAAAAAATTCAACCGATTAATCACTTTAAGTCGCTTTTTTTTGATTTAAAACGGATTGCCAATCATTTATTCGCTATGATTATTCGTTGATGCTTCATAATTTCATTATTTTAGGTCAAACAAAACTTAATATTTATGAAATTGGATGTTTTTAATAAATCTAAAATAGCAGACGAGGCTTTGAATAATCTTACTGGCGGAACTGGCGTTGTTCCAGTGGGGGGATCTAGTAATGATCAAGATGGGTATGGTTTTATCGGTGAAGAAACCGAAGGATTTTAAAGTTGAAATTCACATAAATTTAAGTGTAGATTAATCAGATGGGAATCCACTGATTGATCTACATTTAAAAAATTAATTTTTATCTAAACCTGTTAGCCATGAAATTTCAAAACTTTAAAAAAGCTTCGTTGATTGATGCGGAGTTAAATTTACTTTTAGGGGGAACCGATGGTTCTGATGGAGGCGCTGATCCTGTGATAGAAGATGACATTCTTGTTATGGATATTATTGAAGAAGATGGCGATTTTTAAAGAGCTAAATAATTAATTAAAAAATATAGAAAACATGAAAATTGATAATTTTAAAACTGCTTCAATTGGAAATGCGCAACTAAATGAGTTAGTTGGAGGTACAGATATTTTCGGTGAAGACACTGGCTTCATCATTGAAGATGATATTCTTCTTGTGAATGGTATCATTGAAGAAAATTCTGAAATCTAAAATATTTACTTATAAAAAGTAAAACATGAAAATTGATAATTTTAAAAATGCTTCAATCGGAAATGCGCAACTAAATGAGTTAGTTGGAGGTACAGATATTTTCGGTGAAGACTATGGCTTTATCATTGAAGATGATATTATGGTCGTTAATGGCATCGTAGATGAACTTGGCGATATATAGTTCATCAATTCGAACTGATGTTTTAAAACTAAAAGAAGGAACAACATTGCATGTTGTTCCTTCTTTTAGTTTGACTCCCAATCACTTTTAAGAATGGAGTAAATATCAACGCTGATCTTTTCTCCATTCTTAATTTCAAATTCACGCATGGTTCCTTCAAAGGTGAAGTTGATTTTTTCTAACCCTCGTTTGCATTTTTCATTTTCATGGTCAACATATCCTTCAATCCTATTTAATCCCAATTCATTAAAGCCCCGATCAAATAATATAGGCATCACTTCTTTTAATATTCCTTTTCCCCAATGTTCTTTCAGTAACCATAAACCGATCTCAGCTTTTTGATGTTCTTTTTCTAATGCATTAAAACCCCCAGCCCCATAAAATTCATGATCCTCATTTCCGTAGATTCCCCACCAAAGTCCAGTACCATCTTTCTTTAAATTTTTGTACCATTCCATCTGTAGCTTGGTCTCTTCTAGAGTATCGAAATGAACAGCATAATATTTAGTGATGTCTGGATCCGAAAGTCCTTTATGGATGTATTCAATGTCTGAATCTTGTATTTCCTTGAGGTAGTAGTTCGTAACTTTCATAGTTTAGCTTTTGCAAATGTAAATTTACAACCATTTTCTGATTCTATTTTTCAACCAATTCCACGCATGGCCGCCATGCATTATAATTTCTTTGAAGAGTAATATTTCACTCGACCACAGAACGCTAATGATTCCGTTGAGAAGCAATTTTCAATTGACTACAGCGCGGTCAAACTACCATTGCAAAAGATTCAATATTATTTGACCCCAGCGCGGTCATATTTCCGCAACGAAGCAATTTTCATTTGTTCATAATGCCATCATAATACCGTTGAAGAGCAATAATTTATTGACCACAGAACGCTAATTATTCCGTTGATAAACAATATTCATTTGACCGCAGCGCGGTCAAATTACCTTAGAAAAAGATGCACCATTTTTCCGACCCCAGCGGGGTCGCATTAAAATATTTTATTTTAACGATTAAAACCTACAACCATTTCCGCACCTGCCGTTTGTAATCAACAAAATCTCCTCCAAATTTCGCCAATAAAAATTCTTCCTCATCTTTAATTTTTTCATGAACGCCATACCACATGATAAAAATGAAAACGATGCCAACCACATTAGGTGCGATAAAAATGAAGCCAAAGAAGCTGATGCCTAGTCCTAAATAAATGGGATTTCTTGAAATGGCAAAAAGCCCTGTGGTAACCAATTTTACGTTTTCATTTTCCGTGATTCCCAATCGCTACGAATTTTTCATTTGCAATTGAGCCCTAAAGCCAAGTACCAAACCTCCAATGCTTAGCATAAACCCAAAACTTTGGAGCCAGCTTCTTTCTAAAATCTGAATGGGTAATAGGTATTTATAATTATTTGGAATGAAAAGAAAATTGACGATGATGACAATCAATAAAAATATGGCCAATTGAATAATGCGTTCCGCTCTTTTCGTTTTCTCCTCCTTGCCGAAATTTTTCGTCGCATTAATTTTTGTGTTTTTGTAAAGTAGTAGTATTCTAAGTCCTAAGGTGATGCCAAAGTAACCTACAACGAAAATGATCATAAATATCTGCGCTCTATCCAAACGGTTTTATTTATTCAAATTTCTTTATTTTAAATGTCATTCTTAATTTATTGTATGTATTTGTATTTTACTTTTAATTAAAACAAAACTTATGAATTTAGATCAATTGAAAGTAACCGCGTTAGATGAAACAGAATTAATCGAAGTTTTTGGAGGAATAGACAACGATGGTAATGTTGATGTTGTTGACCTTGCAGCATTATTAACAACTTGGGGACCTTGTTAATGGAAGTTATACTTTAAAAAGACGCTATTTCCCCTTTGTGCCTACCTTGTTTGGTTTGGCACAAATTCAAAAACGATTGACGTATCAAATTAATCTCCTGGTTCTTATTTTGTGAAAATTAAAGTAGGTGCTGGGAGTCGGGGGGTGTATAAAATGGTGAAGGAGTGAATTAGGGGAGTAGGGTTTGATGATTCTGACTTTTGGTATAGGAAAACGAAAGATTATATCGGACGTCTCTGATATTATATTGGTATTGCATCATCTTCTGTTATATGGAGACTTTTCTTCGAGGTTAAGGTTTGATTACTTTAAATGATGAAGATTTTCATAATCCCCGTAGGGTTTGCCATTATCATCATGCATTGTGAATATCATTTTACTATTATTGCTTAAGTAGAATATCTATTTCTGTGATTGTAGGCTTCCCCCAATTAGAACCATTTATAATTCCACTAATTTATTGTTTTT
>JAHDGF010000059.1:16656-26476 GCA_020627785.1 Saprospiraceae bacterium | reverse complement strand
AAACAGAAGATTACATATTGTAAAAGAATTGCTCTTTTACAATTTTTCCATCCTTAACCTCATATACACAAAGTTCATTCATCTTTTCTCTGCCTACATCCTTAAAGGTGGCATCCATCATCATTGTCATTGAAAAATGATTATCAGCTACAATGGGTTCACCGATCGTCGATCCATGAAATTCTTCCATAGACTCGTTCCACATTTTTCCCTTTACTGCCATTTCTTCAAGACCATTACATACTTCCATTTGCGCACCCTTGGGTTCAATACTCACACAATCTGGAGAATAAAGTTCTTGATACACAGTTTCAAATTCACCTTTTCGGCAGAGTTCTACCAGTCTTGCTGCGACTTCTTGCGTTGTCATTTGTTTAGATTTTTATGGTTAATATAATTATGTTTAAATGGTTTTTTCAATTTAATCTAGGTCAAAAGGACAATCCTTAAAGTACTTCCCTAGATCGAATTTTCTATCCTCAAATTTTTTATTTAAAACTTTTAACTCAAGAATTTTATCAAGTCTAAAGCTTCTGTAATCATTTCTTAAATGACACCAGGCAATAACAATCCATACCTCATCATAAGAGTAGATTGCTGCTGGCTCAATTTCTCGCTCACTCACTTCACCTGTATGAACCTTTTGATATTTTATCGACAAGGTATAAAAGTTTGTCATCGCCAATTGAACCGAGGAAAGTGAATTGCTTTCATTCGTTTTTTTCGAACTTGATAATACAAGCATTTTCGCATCTAGTAATTCACTTTTAGTTTGCATGTTGCTTTGGAAAGTGGACTTAATTTTTAATAGTGCATTTTCATAGTTCTTAATCAAAGACTTATTTTCCGTTTTGGCAATAATCTTCTCAGCAGTTATCAAGGCATTTACTTCTTCTTGTTGAAATTGAACTGGAGAAACAGTATAACCATCCATGATCGAATAACCTCTTCCTTCTTCAGTGATGATAGGAACGCCAGCTTCTTCAAGTTTTCTTATGTCTCTATAAATTGTACGCAGACTTACGTCAAATTTTTCTGCCATTTCAGTTCCAGTAATAAGTCGTTTGGACTTAAGTAAGGTAAGAATGGATATTAATCTTGGTAATTGACTCATGATCTGTTGCATCAAAGGTAGGGTATGCTTGCGACAGATTGTGTCAGGGGTTTCGATTTAACTTTAAAAAAATTAATAAGCCATTTTAGAATGCCTTACTTGGAGGTGATTGATGATTATTAATCAACTAAATTTCTTCTTCAATACCTCGACCAATTCATTATACTTTTCTCCGCTTTCAATATTGTGCGAAGGAAAGATTTCAGAATCTCCGGCTTCAGTAGTAAATAATAAATGATTGGAATTTTCTTTGAATCCATTCATTTTATTTAAATCGATGGAATTTTTATCTGCCTGAAATTTCCAAGAGAGGATGTCATTTTCTAAGGAGATAAAATCCATTATTGGATTGTAGAATTTGTGCATCAAAACGAAAGTGAGGACCATAAATATAATTGGATATAGCATCACAATAAATGAAACAGGTCTGTTTGTGTAATAATGAAAGGTGGCGAAAATTACAATGATGGCTACGTAGTTAATGGGCTTTCTATAGTATTTAGCTTCATCTGTGTCCTTAATACCATCGTAATAATATTCCATACTGAAATGTATTACTTTCAAAAGATATTTAAAAATGAATGTTCTTTAATAAAGGCTATGTCAATTTAATCTTTGTTCCGTAATCTTTTGGTGAATTCATATTATGCTCCGAACTTTAAACATGAACATGAGGTAGGTAAGTTTTCATAACCACTATATTTTAAAGAAAAGGAAACATGCCCTCGGGCATGTTTCCTTTTCTTTAAAAGATGTAAATGGTAAAAAGTCGATTATAATTTTTTATTCTTTTATAAACCGAAGCGTCAATGGTTGATCGTTCAGAGAAATATTTATAAAATAAAGTCCTGAACCAAGTTGATCAATATCTATTTGTTGACTATGATTGCCTGCAATTTTACCAATATTCTCTTGCATCATTGTTTGACCTAGAGCATCAGTGATGGTGTACATTAAATGTGTAGATCTATTCAATGGGAAATTTAGATTAACCACTGATGTTACTGGGTTAGGAAACAAATGTACATGGCCATTAAGCATGTCAAGGTCGTTCACATTTGAAGGTCCTTCTCCAATTAATTGAAAAGAAAAGTCGCCAGGGATATCGTCAGTCAATCTTGTAGTAACCCTCATGATATAGTCTGTAGGCGTATCGGCAAAAAGTCCCAAAGTGTCCGTGATTGCAGGTGCTAGTTCACCATCTAATAATACACAGTTATCTATGAAGGTGAGTGTATCTGTTGGTGTGGTGCAATCCTCCCAAATGTCTATAAAGAAAGATGAATTAGGAGTTAACCCAAGGAAGTTTAATTGTAACTCTTCGTTTCCATTGTTATTAAAGCTATACCAAACTTCAGCAAATTCTCCACCATTCATATTAGTAAGGCAAGGAGGGAATATAAATTCTGCTGGATTAAAGGTAGCCGCCGTCGTTGTTCCTTCTACGGATAAGGTGCTCCCTGGCTCTAGTAGATCAATTGGAATTGCATTTTCGCAAAAATCATTGGCCGGTGGATCCGGTGCATCTTCTCTTGTTAGATTAAAGGTGCCACTCCCAGTTTCTCCACCAAAACCGCCTAGTCTCAATAGATAGGTACGTCCTTCTTCTACTTCAAAAAACATAGAAGAACTAAAGTCTGGGCAACCAGGACCATCATCGTTACAACCGTATAGGTCATCACTTGTCAAATCCGCGCAGGCTACATCCGGTCCGTATACTCCTAACCGTGTGTCAAAAAAGACAGTGCCGCAAGTTGACCACAGGACACTACCCGTAAAGTCAGGTGTGAAGCTGTACCATATATCTGCTTGAATGGTTAAATCGTTGAAACCAAAACAAGCTTCTTGACTATCCTCATGTGATGGTCCATCCGTAATGGCTCCAAATGAATCAAAACCAAAGTTGGTTACTAAATCAATCTCGATTGCTTGGTTACAGAAATCATTGGCGACGGTAGAAATAAATTCACCTACGCTAAAGGTTCCTTGACCTTCAAGCCCTGGCGGTAATTCACCATAACCTCCAAGTCTTAGTAAGTAACTTTCACCAGCTGTAACTTCGAAAATTAATTCTGAAGTACTTTCTGCACAGGTGGTTCCATCTTCATTGCAGCTTAGTAAATCTTCGTCCGTTGGTGGGCAAGCGCTACCCGGAACATAAGCAGCTATTTTAGTATCAAAATCAGCAGTGCCACAGGTAGAAAATAATGCATTCCCAGAAAAAGTAGGCGTATATAAATACCATACATCGTTATAAATGGAATCAATTTCTGGTTCTGTGTTACTTGGACAAGGAGAGTCAATGTGTAACGGTCCGTCTGTGGTTGCTCCTATGGTTGTAAAATCTAAATCTTGTACTTCTCCAATAGGAATAGCGTCTGCACACATATCGTTAGCCACTTGGCTATGTAAGTGTAGGCTTAGTCCTATAATTAATAAGGTGTAAAGTGTTTTCATGTGCGTTGGTTTTATTATTTCTAAAAATAGTAAAACTCGCCCAATAATAAGTTGAAATTTGAGTCAGTAATCACCTTAATTACTTCAAGTACAAAATTTTGACTTTAAAATGCTTGGTAAAGTGGATGGCAATGTTTTGAACTATTTTGATTTGAATCTGAGTTACCTTCTACATGCATAAAATGAATTCTATACTTTTTAAATTAAAAAGGATTAAACCTCGTCCTTACTTTTCTTAAAAAGTTTGGACAACATTTAATCCTTTCTTTAGTCGAACTGAATTCTTAGTCCTGGTACAAGATTATTTAGCTAAAACTACTTTTGTAGTCTCTCTAAATCCTTCCTCATCCTTTAATGTGACGAAAAATGATCCTGAACCTAGTTGGAATCTTTCATTGATGTTTGAAGTATTATTCAATTTTGAAGTATGCATTAATTGTCCATGCATGTTGAAGATCGAAAGTTTGTATTCTTTAGCCTGATCTAAACCTTGAATTTTTAAATCTAGAACGAAGTCATTTTCATTGTTCCAGATGGTATTCCAATATTTGAGTTCAAGATTTTCATTAGATACTGTGGTTCCCCAGAAATTTTGAATTCTCCAATCATTGACTATTGCCTGCTCTGTATCTTCCCAGTCTTGATTAGTGTTAAAAATTAGGTTTCCATCTTCATCATATTCATAAATATTTGTGAAGTCAAACACACCTTCAGGAATGTTTTCATCGTAATCATATTGCGTTCGGGACTGCAATAATCCATCTTCGTAAATAGATTCAAACCAAAAATTTAAATTGAAATTCTCAGTGATTTCATCATATTGCCCCCACCAACTTTCTTTGATTTCGTTTCCCTCTAAATCATATTCATAGGATCTAGCAGAAAGAAATATAGCAGGATCCTGTGTGGTATTTATTCTTACCAGGCTATCCACTAGATCTTCGCTTGTATAATAAATCTCTTGTGCTAATGTGCTCGTTACCACCCATTCATCATTTAGATCTGGTCCGTATACTATTCTATTTTGATAATCTCCTTGAGGGGTATAATCAAAATAATCAAGCTTTATTTCTTTTTCTAATTCAAAGGTTTCACTACTATACTCATAAATTTCAATTGAAGTGACATTCTCCTCTGCATCATATTGGAAATATCTTTCCTCAAAAGTAAGCCACTCTCCTGTATTAGGTATATATAAATATTCTTTGTACTCCAGAAGAATTCCATTTGGATTATACAGCCATTCATCTCGGCTAGATAATTCCCGATTACCATTTTCATCATAAGCATATCTGTCTCTGATTAAATTGTCAGCTTCTGGATCCAAATAAATATAGGCATCAGTAATAACCCATTCCGAATCTGTCCAATCTTGTATATGAAATGAATCTGGTATCGCTTCATTTTGGGCATTAGAAATGCAAGCGAGATACATAAAGGTAATCCCAAGTAAAAGTTTTTTCATATTAGTTTTTTATTTAAGTTAACTAATATTAGAAAGCTGTCTGATAAAGTTTATGGCGATTAAAATACTTTAAGTTAAATCTTAAGATTTAGTAGGGAGCAGAAGCTTAAAGGCAATGGAATTTGTTTTTAATATACCTTTTCATTGTTTGGAAAGGATTCCATTTTGAAAACAAAACTTTCTTCCCTACACTTCCCAAAACCTCAACAACAAAGTCTCAATGGCTAAAAATACCAGCGCTAAAATCAAGAAGGTACGCCAAAGTGCTTTTCCTTTATCATTCTGTTGAATGACCTGGCTTAAATCCGCCGTCAAGAAATTATCGAAGATTTCATATTGACCTGAATACTTTTCTTTCAGTTCTGGAATGCTCCAAAAGTTTAACTGAGATTCTGTACGGTCATAGTTGAAAGCATAGCGATCGAGAATTGTATCATTGATGGTGAGGTCGTAATAGCCTGCTTCTTGAATCATGTCGTTGAAGTCGATGACTGTTTTGCTTCCAACTCTTGTTTGTCCCGGAATAAATTCTGAGGGTCCGGTAATTTTAAAGATAGACTCGTTGCCTTGAGTAATATTATTTGCGGAACCGAGATTATCAGCACCTATGGTATAGGCGATCGGCTTGCGCTCACCAGTCGACAAGGCCATTTTATAAATCATCGGTACAAATACCTCGGCAATCTTCACCAAGTCATTGTGTGTATCAGATAAAGGTGCCGCACACACAAAGATTAATCCTTGACCCTTCTGGTATTTTTGCATGAATGACGAACCATCGCGATAATTTAATAAGCTCTGACCTCCGCGGCTCGTGAAATTAGAGAAGAGGAAATTTCCGGTTGAACTCGGCAACTTTAAATTGCGATCAATACGTTCGTAAACTTCAGAGAAAATAAAATCCGAAGTGTTGATTTTAAAAACTTCCCGCGCTTCATCTGAGAAAGACTCGATGCTGTTACATGCCAACTTGCTGAAAAAGGCATTGTAAGAATTGATGTCAGCATTCCTTCCGGGAAAGACCACCAAATTCCCGCCAGCCAAAACATATTTTTCCAACTCACTGGTCAGACCCGAACTGATGTTATTCACGTCGTTCAGTATGATCAGATCTTTTTCTTTAAACTTATTGTACTGAAGGTTGGCCGTCGATTGATTGTCTAGATTAAAATTAGGAAGACCTTTCATCAAGGCTGTGACGAATTT
This sequence comes from Saprospiraceae bacterium, assembly GCA_020627785.1. GTDB lineage: Bacteria > Bacteroidota > Bacteroidia > Chitinophagales > Saprospiraceae > JAHDBF01. Next base: position 20,234 of record JAHDGF010000059.1, on the reverse strand, counting down.
ATTTCCGCCGCCTTCATTGATACTCAATAGATCAACTTTTTCGCTGAGGTCCAAAGTCAATAAATAAGAATCATCAAACTGAATTGGGTAGTCCTCAATCTGCACTTCGATGTTCTGCCAACCGTCTTTGATAAAAACCAATTCAATGGTATCACTCACAGAACTATTCGCCGCAATGTCAAAACTTCCTACTGGTTTGGTCTGACCGTTTTCTTTGACGAAAAGTCTAACCTCTTCCTTATCCTCATTTCCATAGTTGGTCATTTCTACAATCAGACGATTGGTCTGTCCTTTGATTGCTACCGGACTTACGGTCCATACACTATCAATAGAAATGTTATTTTCTTGGATGGATTGGAAAGGCATTAATTTGATAAAAATCGAGGTATCTATATCTGTCGGTAATGCTGTAATGTTTTTCTGAAAATCAGACAGTAGGTAGATGCTTTTATTTCCTTCTTCTAAATCTAGAAGACTGATCTGCCGATTCAAGATACTTTCAATCTGATTTACTTCTGGGGTTATTTCTATCTCGTCGAGTTGTAGCAATGCGTCATCTCTGTTCAGCCATCTTTGTTGGGCTCCATTCATCTGGTGTGTGATCACTTGAAAGTGGTCGGTCTCGCCATAGGTTTCAATGATTCCTCGAGCAGTAGACTTGGCTTTATCGAAGAGTGGAACATCTTCACTCAAGGATCGCATCGAAAAGCTGTTATCTACGAATAAGCTGATGTAATTTTCCTCCTGTCTATCCAGTTTCTTATCCGATAGATAGGGTTGAGCAAATGCAAAGACCAATGCAGCCAAAGCCAATAGTCTAGACAACAGGACTAATAGATTTCTCAATCTACTCCGATTGCTGGTCTCATCTTTTACCTCTTTCAGAAACTTTACGTTGGTAAAGTAGACTTTCTTAAATCGTCTAAAATAAAAGAGATGAATGATGATAGGGATAGCAAGCAGCAACAAGGCCCACAAAAATCCTGGAAAAATAAACTGCATAGGCTACAAAAATAAGATTAATTGCTTGATATAAACTAATTTGAAAGACAAGCTATTGTTTCTTTTCCGTAAAATTTAAGACCCTTACATCGGAAACCATCTTTTCAATTGCGGTGTTAATAAGGCCTATGGAGATTTTTCGAGAATGCAACTTTGAGGGTGAGTGGAGCCTGTTTCTGGATAGGGACGGGACCATCAATCGCCGGATCATTGATGATTATGTTAAAACTGTGTCCGAATTCCAATTTTTACCCGGTGCTTTAGATGCGATGGTAGTCTTTGGATCCATATTCAAGCGGGTCTTGATTGTGACCAATCAGCAAGGCATCGGAAAGCAGCTAATGACACATACCGATCTCAAAAAAGTGCATGATTACATGGATGAAAAGGTCACTGAGGCAGGCGGGAGGATCGATCAGATTTATTATTGCCCACATTTAGCGATTTACGATGCCTCCTGTCGTAAACCCAATCCAGGCATGGCGATTCAGGCCTTGGACCATTTTCCAGAGCTCAATTATCGAAAATCGGTAATGATCGGTGATTCAGAGTCTGATATTGAATTTGGCGCTAAATTGGGCATGTATACGGTCCTTATTGATGAAGCTGGGAAATCAATGAATTATTTTGGCGCGGACTGCGTCGTTTCTAGTATTAAGGAGTTTTCGGACCATTTAATAGACCTAGAATGACTGTAAAATCAATTTGCTGCTTATTTTTGGGCACACTTCCATTATTTAACCAAAAAACTGAACCTTGAAGAATTTTATCCTCTTGTTTCTCTGCTTGTCAGCAAATGCATTATTTGCTCAACAAGACTATTTTTTAGTAGAATTTGAACCTAGGTCTCCGGAAGTGGAAGATCTTATTCAATCGTATGAAAATACACCCGTTGTACCAATCATGGCCTCTAATCTTGAGGGCAACCAGGTGGGTGTTCTTGACCAAAAAGGGAAGACCATTATCCTTTGGTTTTGGAATCTTAATTGTGAGAGATGTCTAACAGAAATACCTACGCTCAATAAATTACAAAAGGAACTTCCTAATCTGAAGATTATCTCTTATTCGGACAATTCAAAAGAAGAAATGCTAGCCTTTGCTGCGAATAATACCATTGACTTTGAGGTAATCCCAAATTCAGAGATGATCTCTCAAGGACCTTACAGTGGCGAGTTGGGATATCCAAAGATGTTTTTTGTGGATCAGAAACAGATCATTAAATGGGTATTTCCTGGAAAGGACTTCCTTTCGCCAAAATTTGATCTTTACAATATTGTAAAGACACTATACATGCAATTGAATCCATAAATGAGGAAGAACATTACCAGTGGTGCAGCCTGGGAACCAATAGTAGGTTACAGTCGTGCTGTCGTTGTCGGCGATGTCATGGAAATTGCAGGGACAACTGCGGTTAAGGGTGGCGAAGTCTTGTTTCATGGCGATGCTGGCAAACAAGCAGAATACATTCTTTCTTTGTTTGAAAAGATATTAAACGAAGAAGGTTTTAGCCTCGAAGATGTGGTGCGGACTAGAGTGTATCTGACCAATATTGAAGATTGGAAAGCGGTAGGGGAGGTGCATGGAAAATTTTTTGGAAACATCCGACCGGCGAGTATGATGGTCGGTGTTAGTGCATTTGTTGTACCAGAAATGTTGGTAGAAATTGAAGCCACCGTTATTCGGACCGAAACAAAGGGTCCAATGTTATCATAGGTTTATCTTATAAATCCCAAAGTCATTAAGCAGTATTCAGTCAAAGAGATTTATTATACCATTCAGGGAGAAGGTTTTCACTCTGGAAGGCCAGCGGTATTCTGTCGGTTCAGTGGTTGTAATTTGTGGAATGGAAAAGAGGAAGATCGTGCCACGGCCATTTGTAATTTTTGCGATACAGAATTTGTTGGGACAGATGGTGTAAATGGTGGAAAATATTCTGCGGAGGAATTGGTGATACAGATTAAGTCCTTGTTTCCAGGTAAGCATTGCTTTGTTGTCTGCACAGGAGGCGAACCAGGCTTGCAAATGGACGCAGACTTGATTCAAGCCATGCATGAAAGCAACATCGAAATTGCCATTGAAACAAATGGAACGGTTGCTTTACCAGAAGGAATTGATTGGATTACTGTGAGTCCCAAAGCTCAGACAGAGATATTGATTCAGAAGGGTCATGAATTAAAGCTGGTCTATCCTCAGGAGAATGTAGATCCAAAAACTTTTGAAGGATTGGACTTTGAGCATTTTTTCGTTCAACCCTTGGAATCCTCAGGATGGGAGGCTAATACTAAAAAAACACTTGCATTTGCGAAAGCTAATCCAAAATGGCGAGTGAGTGTACAGAGCCACAAATATCTCAACATCCCATAGGTACGTGCAAGCCGTGCTAGTTTTTTAATATTTACAAAGAGGCCTAAAAAAATAAAGCCTGGACCCGAGGGTCCAAGCTCCAAAAATTGTTGTGACTTAGTCTTATATTTCTTTATTTAAGGTGATTGCTTTTGAAGAACCACTTTTAAGTCTCTTTAAATAAAGCCTGGACCCGAGGGTCCAAGCTCCAAAAATTGTTGTGACTTAGTCTT
>JAHDGF010000059.1:0-16556 GCA_020627785.1 Saprospiraceae bacterium | reverse complement strand
ATATGTCTTTTCTAAGTGCTGTAGTCCTAAATGGAGTTCCAGCTCTCCTTTCGTACGGGAAAATGCTCATGACTTGTCCAGAAACAATGACTTTTAATCCTTCTTCCTGAAACTCAGTAGGTACATCACAGGGTTGCCATCTCCTACTTTCTGTTGTGAACATATAATAGTCTAGAATCTTAGTAATCGTTGCCTTTTCATCTGTAACCTCTTGGGTTACTTCTCTGTCTTCATAGCAAGGTTCTTCCGGAGATTTTGCTTGCATTTCTATTTTATTTTCGACTATTTTGACTTCGTCAGTTACGTTTAACTGCTTCTTATGACTGCAAGATAGTATACTCGTCACCAAAAACATATATAAAAAAATAAATTTATTCATCATTTAGATATTTAGCTACAAGTGATTGAAAATAGTGGACTCCTTTCTCCCTCTTTGCAGAGAATCTTCCGGCCTTATAAAATCGGGAATGAATGCCCTTGTGTACCTCTTCTACAACAAATTCATCTTCTCTCTCCGTTTTTTCGGCAAGTTTAGTAGCCTCCATTAGATCAAAAATTTCTTGGTCCCAAACATAGTAAATAAACTTCACCCTCGTGCGCTCCGGTGTAATAGGTTTGACAACGTTGTACTGTATGCCCCAAGGGTAGCAATTGATCATAAAATTGGGCCAAGCCCAAAAGTAAAAGGCTGTAACTTCCTGACCCGCATATGGATGATCAACTGGTAAGTCAAACTTTACTGCGCCTCCATCGGAAAACCCAGTCTGTAAAACAACGTGATCAAAGACCTCTGTGGTATATTTCCCGTAGTCAATTAGACTGTTCAATGAATTATGAACAAAAGGAATGTGAAAGCCCTCCAGGTAATTCTCTAGATACAAAGACCAATGCGCATTCACAATGTAATCTTCATTGTATTCTGTCGCTGTGCGGAATTCATTAAATGGGAGAAAACCAAGGTATTTGTCAAAGGTCTCGGCAATGGTCTGAAAGTCAATGCTTGGATGGACAGAGGAGAATAGGCAGTTCTTCCACTCGGCTAAGGGTACTTCAGATAAATGGTCGCAGGGTCTAGGGAAATTTTCTACTTCCTTAAACTCAGGCATGTGTTCCATCTGACCTTCGAGGTTGAAGCGACGGCCATGGTAGGCACAGGTCATCTTTTTGTATTGCCCAGGATTTTGTACCAGTTTGAAACCCCGGTGCGTGCAGATATTGGGGTAACATTTTATTTCATCGTTCTGACCGACGAGCATCAAAGGTTCGTCCAAGTATTTTTCTAGGAGTGTAAACGGAAATACATTATTGTTTCCAGACAACATTTCTTTTCCATCTCCGATGTAATTCCACGCTTTCGCAAATATTTTTTCCTTAGTTGCCTCCCAGACTGCCGGGTCCCGATAGAATGATCCATCGATGGTCTCAGCATATCGTATGTCTTCATTGATTTTGAAACTCGCCATGTTATAAAGCTAAGGTATAATTTTGACTATCACATCATGGCTTTGGCTGGCGATTGAAAATCGATAAGGCTTACTCTATTTTTATAAATCGTTGCGTTGATTCATTCAGATTAAAAAAGTAGATGCCATTGTCCAGATCATACATTTCAATATTGAAGGTTTGCTTATCTGCAATTCCTGAAAGGATCTCTTGTCCGAGCTGATTATAAATGGTCCATTTTCTGTTCCTTTCAGCAAATATATTTTCAATAATAATAAAATCTCTACTTGGATTAGGCATTAATCTAAATCCTTGCTCTGTAAGATTTTCATTACTGGTGCTTGAAGGAATTTCTGAGACGAAGGTATTGAATACTGTATTTGTAACAATGGCAGGATTCGAATCAAAGTAAATGTGCGCGGTGTTATTTATCTCTGTAAATTCATCGAGGTCATCCAACGTTTCAATGGAGAATTGAACGTAGCCATGACTCTCTGGCTCGTTGGCAATCGAGTCAATGAGGTAGATGTCTTCAAAGATGAAGCTCACTACATTTCTATCTAGTTTAATTTCAGTTACTGGATGTGAAGAGTGGATGTATTGAAGCGTATTGAGGTTTAAAGATTCACTGAGCGTATCGACAATGACAATGTCTTTGGCAGGGAAGTTTCCTGTGTTCTGAAATCGTATTTTATATTCTAGTGAATTGTCTTCGAAGAGGGTGTAGTGTTCATCTTGCACACCTGCTGGAAAGACAGCTTTATCATTGGGGTCGTAGGCGCAGAGAAATACCACGTCGTATATTTTATCTTCTACTATTAATTCTCCATTACCACCTTCATAACTTACTTTTCCAGTAAATTGAACTACCTCACCTGGTACAACAATATCTACGGTCGGGGGAGTATAAGTGATGGTCACATATCTTATTTCTCCTGGCACCATGTCCTCTAAGGTAAACTCAACAAAGCCATCTGTATTTACATCTGGGAATTGAGAGCCAAGCGTTCCATTGCCTTTGAATGCAAGATCAACATCTTTAATGGTCGTGCCAGAGTTTTGTACAACGGCTGTGAGGTCAAAATCTTGCCCACAGATAAATAAACCAAAGGCCAAACTCACGTCTATGTTGTGGACCTCCATTGTAGGAATGATGCCAATTTCTATTTTATTTAAATTGTCATCTGTCAGAAGATAAGTATTCGTTGAATCTGTGATTTTCCAATTTTCTCCTTCAATGTATTCTATCTGATCATTTTCATTCCAATCATATAAATTAAAGTTTCCACTGCTGTTACTGGATAAAACTTCATAAGCATCATTCACCACTAATTTGCCAACAGGCAAACCAATCTCATTTACCTCTCGGATACTATTTTCATTTAAATCATGATAGACCAAGATCTGATTACTTTCACAAGAGTCAAGAATTTCATTTATTGAATTACATTCTTCAGAATTATTTTCAATACTAACACTTGGGATTGTCCACGGGAAGGCTAGAAATGAAATATTAGAAACACCCTCAGATACTTTTTTGCAAATAGGGGCAATGGAACAAGTTGAAAGTGAAGCGTTATTTGTTATGTGTAAAATGGTTATTTCCGCATCAAGATTCGCCAATGGAAATAATGATTCAAGAGAATCATTGTCTTTTATGTTAATTTCTGTCACCCGATATTGTTGCCCTAATGAATCTATTCCAATATCTGCATCATTGGGATCCAGCCCAAAGGATTTTAGGTTCTTAAGCGGATCTATGTTTTTTAAATGGGGTAGTCCGTTAAGTTCAAGAAGTGCATCAATCTCTTCTAAAGATTCTAAACCATCTAAACTTTTAAGACCGCTAAATAGGATGCCTAAATCATGTACCTTTCTTAAAGCCACCAGATCTTTCAAGTCCTGCAATAATGGAAGATCGAATAATTGAAATTGTTCTCTTACAATTTGTAGTGATTCTAATCCTTTCAATGATTTAAGAGAAGGACAATCAGAAATTCTTATCCTTCTCATGAATTCCAGTTCTTCCAATCCTGTACAATCTTCAATAACATATAATTTGCTTAAAAAAAGATCTTGGCTGTGTGTTGAATCTGGAGCGAAGTTTATCCCTTCAAAAGAAATCAATTCTAGATTTTCTAAATTGGCAGATCTAGTAATTTCAACATTTTCTAGGACCGTTAAATCTTTCAGATCAGGGAGATAGTACAGGTCAAAGATTCCAATCTCTCTGAGAGAAGAAAGCATTGGTAAGGTTTGAATAAATTCACCTCCACGAAAATAAAATCGATCTATGGATTCAATGGAATTTAAATTAGAAATTGGACCTTGAAGATTCTTATTGCCAATATGCACATTCTTCATATGGGTATTCAAACTGATCCCATCAATGCTTGTTAAAGAATCACAACTTGAAGCGCTAAATTCACTATTAACAAAAATGCTATATTCTGCTCCTAGCGATTCAATGTTTGTTTCATATGAACTTAATTTTTGGACCGTATCAACTTGTGTTAAAATTTCGAAAGCTGATCCTGGTAACTTTGGCGTGTCCGAGAATTGAATCGTTTTCATGTTATTGCTCAAACTTATGTTCCCAAGGCTTGAAAGATTTCGAGTATAAAGAAGTATTAAGGTACTATCAATATTAAATTTTACGGCTTCATGAATGTGTCCAATATTACTAGAATGGGAATACAACTCTTCCACACTTTCGAGGTTGCGAAAAGCGTGTAAGTCCGTAAGATCTGATCGATAATTTCCAGAAAATTTCAAGGCTCCACCTATAGACTCGATCATGGACAGCGGCTCCATCGATTGAATTAGGGTAGTGTCATATTGAATAATCCATAGATCATGATTGAACTCTTTGCAATTAGGAAAATCTATGGCAAATTGATCAATCTCCGCTTGTGTCTCTAGGGTTACATTGAAGTCAGGACACTGGGCCTGGATTGAATTATAATGGAATAAGAAAATGAGAATTAGGATGATGGATCTTAGAAGTTGAATCATTTTTTGACTTATTTTCTTTTAATGAATAACTCACATCTTTTGCCTTCATCACCATTGCAAGATAGGCTATTCTATTTTTATAATTCGGTGCACGGAACTATTTAATTCAATAAAATAGAGACCAGTATCTAGTCTACTGATATTAATTTCCCAGATTTGATTATTGGTAACTCCTTGCATAACCTCCTTTCCTAACTGATTATAGATTTTCCATTGTTTGTCCCTTTCGGCAAATGTAGTTTCAATGGTAATTAAATCTCTACTTGGATTGGGCATTAATTTAAATCCTTGTTCCGTAAGATTTTCATTACTGGTGGCTGGTGGGATTTCCGAAACGAAAGTGTTGAATACGGTATTGGTAACAATCGCAGGATTGGCATCAAAGTAAATGTGTGCGGTGTTATTTATGACGGTATTTTCTGCAAGATCCTCTATGGTCTCAATGGAGAATTGAACATAACCATGACTTTCTGGTTCATTCGCAAGAGAGTCTATTAAAAAGATGTCATCAAAGGTAAAGCTCACTACATTTCTATCCAGTTTGATTTCAGATACCGGATGTGAAGAGTGAAGGTATTTCAAGGTGCTCAGATTTAAAAACTCACTGAGTGTATCTATAATCACAATATCTTCTGCTGGGAAGTTTCCTGTGTTTTGAAATCTGATTTTGTATTCTAAAGTATTCTCTTCGAAAAGTGTGTAGTTTTCATCTTGCACACCGGCAGGGAATACCTGTTTGTCATTCGGGTCGTAGGCACAGAGGAAGATTATTTCATAAGTCTTAATCTTATCTATTGCTGACCCTGTTTCATCTTCAAAAGTTACGGTTGCTTTCAATTCAATGAGGTCGCCTGGAGTGATTTCTGAGACACCTGCTGCAGTATAATCGAGGGTAATATTTTGAACTTCTCCAGGAGACATATTGGTAAGTTCAATTTCTTCACTTCCAAAAATCAGATTACCATGTCCTTCAATCAATAATTGTACATCCTTTCTGGTTGTACCTACATTTTTGACAATGGCCGAAAGGGCATAAGTCTCAGCACAGATAATTTGATCAAAAGCTAGACTTACATCAATGTCATGGATTTCTGCGGTTGGAATAATCCCTATCTCAATATTATTTATTGTGTCTGAATCTAGATTATAGATATTACTCTGTCCAGTTATGTCCCAATTTTCATCAGGGATGTATTCCATGAATGCATTCTGGCCCGCATCAAAGAAACTAAAATTACCATTCGTATTGTTTGGTAAGATTTCATAGGAATCATTTACATTGATTCGTCCGATGGGCAGATCTTTTTCTCCGATATCCCTCAGGTTATTTTCGTCAAAGTCATAAAATACCAAGATTTGATTGTTTCTACATGAATCCAATACCTCTTGTGTAGAGTTACACCCAATCATATTATTTTCTATATCAATTGTAATTGCGCTTGAAGATAAGGCCTGACATATTGGTGCAATCGAACAGGAAGCTAACTGTGGGTTATCCTTTATAATCAATTCTTCAATATTCGATATGGCATTTGACAACATATGGATTGAATTAAGCCTAGGGTTACCAGTAATTTCTAGTTTACTATCAAACCAGATGAATAATGGAGATCCGAGACGCTCTAAATTATTTGGTCCATTTAAATTTTCTAACTTTTGGTTCTCACTTAAAATTAAATGTTCTTGAATGCCTTCAAGTTGCTCCAATCCTTGAAGAGATTTAAATTCACAATCTTCAATTTCTAAACCATCGACAAATTTTAGACCTTTAAATCCTTCAAGATTTTCTACTAAGGGCAAAGAACTTAATTCAAGTTCTTTTATGTAGTATACATCATTTATTCCAGTTAAATTAGATAAGAGATCGCAGTCTCTTAGTGTTAAGCTTGATAGCACATCTGGGAATTTCAATCCATCGAGATTTGAAATCTGCTTAAGACTTGCTAAGGTTATTTCTTGAAGCATAGATGTTGTGGTGTCCAGATGAATTCCTTCCAGTGAATTTACATTTATAGCGAATAGATAAAGTTTTTGCTCAATTATCACATTATCCAAGATTAAAAAATCATCCATTTCAGTAAGACCATACAAACTAAGTCTTTCTACATTCCGCAGCGATGGTATCGGAGGAAGTGCTTTAATGAAATTTCCGCCACTGAAACTGAAAAAATCTACTTCTATTAGATCCATCATGGAATTTATTGGTCCCTGTAGTTCTGGACAACCAACAATCTGAAATTCTGTCATTATGGAATCAAAGCTAAAACCATCTATTCGATTTAGTGAATAGTTATTACTGACAGCAAAATCGTCCAGAACGTGTATGTTGATTTCAGGACCTAAGCTTAAAACATTCGTTCCAGAAATTATGATATCTTCGACCGTGTCTACTTGATTAAGAATATCATACTCTTCCGCTGGAACTAATGCTAGATCCAATAGCGTAATTTCTTCCATGCTTGAATTTAAGGTGATATTACCAAATGAAGTAAATTCAGGGCATCGTGAAATTTTAAGTATTGATCGAACATTCAAATTTATTTCATTATGAAAACTCACCACATTTGAAAATTGAATGCTTACTTTCTCAACACTCGTCAGATTTCGAAAAGCATATAGATCTGTCACATTCGAATCAAAGTGTCCTTCAATTATTAATCCCCCGTTGATGGTAGTTAAATTACTGAGTGGTTCGAGAGTTGCAATCGCAGAGTTATTCTCTGGCATAATTACTAAATCAAATTCCAACTCAGTGCAATCTGGAAAGTCTAAAATGAATTGATCCACTTCAGCTTGAGTGGTAAACGCGATGGCTTGGGTAGGGCATTGCGCTTTTATTTCAAATGCGCAAGTTGAGATGATTAAACCCGTTAAAGTATAAGACAAAAGTCGGTATAGCATGAATGTGATTTAAACCTATAAAAATCAAAGATACCTCTTCTTAAACTATTAGTTTTTAGAGGACCTTCATCTTCGCAACGTTAAGAATTACTATAAGCGGCTTCACTGAAAATTAATGACAGCCTGTCAAGTAATAATCTTACACTTACCTTTGTTATTTAGCCTTTACAAACCGCCGAATATCTCCATTAATTTGTAAGTAGTATATCCCATTATTTAAAATATTAAGGTCAATTTTAAAACGCTGAGATTTACCTTGCCCATGCATCATTTCTTGTCCCAGCTGATTATAGATTTTCCATTGTTTGTCCCTTTCGGCAAATGTAGTCTCAATGGTAATGCAATCTCTACTTGGATTGGGCATTAATTTAAATCCTTGTTCCGTAAGATTTTCATTACTGGTGGCTGGTGGGATTTCCGAAACGAAAGTGTTGAATACGGTATTGGTAACAATCGCAGGATTGGCATCAAAGTAAATGTGTGCGGTGTTATTTATTACGGTATTTTCTGCAAGATCCTCTATGGTCTCAATGGAGAATTGAACATAGCCATGACTCTCCGACTCATTCGCGAGGGAGTCGATTAAATAGATGTCATCAAAGGTAAAGTGCACTGCATTTCTATCCAGTCTGATTTCAGTTACTGGATGTGAAGAATGAAGGTATTTCAAGGTGTTCAAATTTAAAAACTCACTGAGTGTATCGATAATTACAATATCTTCCGCTGGGAAGTTTCCAGTATTCTGAAATCGTATTTTATATTCTAAGGTGTTGTCTTCGAAAAGGGTATAGTTTTCATCTTGTACACCAGCAGGGAATACCTGTTTGTCATTCGGGTCGTAGGCGCAGAGGAAGATTGTTTCATAAGACTTAACTTTTTCTATGATGGACCCTGTTTCATCCTCGTAGCTTATGGTGGCCTTCAATTCAATAGGGTCTCCTGGTGTGACTTGCGAGACATCTGCTGCCGTGTAAACGATGGTAACATTTTGAACCTCTCCTGGCAACATATTGATAAATTCAAATTCTTGGGTTCCCGAATTTAGAATCCCATGTCCTTCGATCATCAATTGGACATCCTTACTAGTTGTACCTACATTTTTTACGATCGCGGTTAACACATAGGTCTGATCGCAGATGATGCGGTCAAAAGCTAGGCTCACTTCTACATCATGGATTTCTGCAGTCGGTATTATTCCTATCTCAAAATTGTTCGTTGTGCCTGAGTCCAAGGTGTAAATACTACTTGGTCCTGTGATCTCCCAATTGTCTTCCGGAATATATTCCATGAATGCATTCTCACCGGCATCATAGAAACTAAAATTTCCATTGGTATTGTTTGGTAAGATTTCATAAGCATCATTTACATTGATTCGTCCGATGGGTAGATCATACTCTCCCTGATCTTTTTCATTATTTTCATCTAGATCATGGAATACCAGTACCTGCTTGCTTCTGCAATCTTCAAGTACCTCATCAACTGTGTTACAACCAGTCATGTTATCCTCAATGATTACCTCTGTGTCCATGTTAGAAAGCGCTTGACAAATCGGTGGAACAGAACAGATGGATAGTAGTGGGTTATTTCTAATTTCTAAAACTTCTAAATCAACCAAAGTTTGAGAGAGTGGTTGTAGAGAAGTCAATGAACCATTGTTGATAATTTTTAATGCGGGGTTATTAAAACCACCAACTTCTCCTAAGATTTTTAGGTTGCTTAATCCATCAATGTTTTCTAGAGAATTATTTCCTTCTAGTAGGATTGCTTCCTGAATTTTTTCTGTTAATTCTAAGCCATCGAGATTTTTGATTGCACAATTAAAGATAACTAGATTCCTTCTTATCTCACATGGAGGCAAGGATTCAAAATTTTCTAGGTCAGATAAAAAGCCTAGATATAAATCCTCGATAAAAGTGGTGGATTCTATTCCTTCAAATGATTTAAAATTATTGCATATACTTACCTCCAAATATTTAATACTATCCAAAGGAGGTAGCCCGGAAAGATTGGTAATGTTTGGGAGTAAATTTAGACTTATCCTATGCGGATAGGTTGTGGGATCAAAATGAATTCCATCGAAAAACGAAATCGGTAAATTCCCGAACTCAATTTGGTCTTCGATGATGACATTATCTAGAACTAATAGATTTTCAAGATCAGGTAAATCGGCTAAGCGTAGTGATCTCACTCTCCGCAAGGATGAGATGGAAGGAAGGTCAGTAATGAAGCTATTTCCATGGAAGGTAAAGCCAACTATACTTTCAATGTTATCTAAATTATTAATTGGGGAAGAAAGTGCAGGGCATTCTTTGATTGTAAGTAAACCTATTTCAGTGTTAAATTTTAAACCAGAAATACTATCTAGATATTGGCAATCATTAGCTATGAAAGTTCGAAATATCTCAATATCATGTTCCGTCCCTAAGCTCCGAATATTCGATTCAGTAAATTCTAAATTATTTACGCCTTGGAGATCTAATAATAGATTATAGTCATCATCTTCTAATGAGTTAACATTTGAAAAAATCACTTCTTCCATGGTTTCATTGAGCTTAATTTGACCTAGGCTGTTTATTTCTCTGACCGCTGATAAAAACAACCTTTCCATTATTTTAAAATTTACTTCTTCATCAATTGAACTCAGATTAGTCACTACTAAATTAAACCTATCTACTTCTTTCAGATTTTTTAATTCAACTAGATTGTTTAAATCAGATGAAAAGTCACCCACAAATTTTAATTCATCTTTAATGGTTTCAAGCTTAGAGAAAGCAGCTAGATTTTCAATGTCGCTTCCTATGCCGCCATCAATAACAAGTTTTACATCTAATTCAGTGCAATCCGGATAATCTATGGCAAATTGATCTATTTGGTCTTGGGTGGTAAAGATTAAATCTTGAGATGGGCATTGTGCTCCCAAGCAGAGTGGAAGACAAAATATGGTTAGATAACAGATGGCTTTTAAAAGTTGCTCGAGCATGGTTTTGCTTTGTTTTCGATTTAATACCAATTTACTTTAAAAATGAGAAGAAGCTAATAATCATATCCCAATTATCAAGTCCTTTAACTTTGAGAATTGTTCTAAGTGACTTGCTTGTATTTTAAAACTTGTTTTCTCTATTTTTCTTGTTGTTTTCAATGTGTTTTTGTTAAATCTAGTATCAAGAAATAAACTCTTTTGAATTGCTAATATTTATAACTTAGAAATGCATCATTGATTTAGAGGAATTATGGTAATTGGTGTACCTTGTTCTTAGTTTTTGAACCAATAGATTTTACTCGCTTGAGCCAGACGACCACTCCTTCCACCTTTGATCCTAGCACTCAATTTGATTTAATTTTCAATGCCATTCCTGATCTTGTATTTTGGAAGGATAGAAGCTTGAATATATTAGGTGGCAATGCAGCCTTTCGAAAATTTGTAGGAGAAGATTTTATTGGGAAAAAACTTCCTGAGTTTATAAATCCCACGGATTCTATAATCTTAGAACAGAGTGATATGCAGGTGATGGGAACCAGTGAAACCCTAGAGCATATCATTAACATCGAAGATCCACAACAAGAAATGCGATGGTTTAGTGTTACTAAATCTCCAGTCCTATGTTCCATACATGGATGCATCGGTGTTTTAGTAATAATGTCTGACATCACTAAGCAGAAAAATTCCGAGGAAGCTCAAGAAAAACTGGTGGAAGAATTAAAGCAGACCAATGAAGAATTACAATACGTCAAAGGTCAATTATTACATGCCCAAGAAAATGAACGAAAGAAAATTTCTTCAGAACTTCATGATGACCTTGGTCAACATTTTACACTCTTAAAATTTGCTCTACAAAAGGAAAAGGTAAATGAAGAGTCATTAAGTTTGCTCGATGATGGGATTGAACGCATTCGCTTACTATCGCGGAACATTAGTCCTATTTATCTTCAGAATAATGACCTCTCCATTTTAGTCGGGACACTCGTTCAGCGGCTTAATAATTTGAACTCAGGCATTACCTTTGAATATACCTTTCCGGATAATATGGATGGTATCAATGACCAAATTAAATTGCACTTTTTTAGAATCATTCAAGAATGTTGCAATAACGTGATGAAACATTCAAAAGGCACAAGTTGTAAAATTCTCATAGATAATAGTGACGGCTTATGTTTAGAAGTGAAGGATGATGGCGAACCATATAGCTTTGAAGAACAATCTAAAAAGGATGGTTCCTTTGGATTATTGACTATCCGTGAAAGGGTCAAAGGAATGAATGGAAAAATAAATTATATGCAGAAGGGCGACTCAAATTTTAATACTCTTCAGATTAAATTAGCTAAGTAAAAAATCTAATTTATGTTTAGTGGTAATCTTCTAATCATACTTTTAGTATTAGTTGCATTCTGTGCACTTACGGTCTATAGAATCGTCATGGATATCAGAAAGAAAAGTAAGTGTCCGGCGGATCGCGATCTTAAAAATGCAGTACTAGGTTTTGCCGCAAGACGTGGCGCGGATCATGAGAACATTATTTCTCATTTAGGAATGTGTGAGAAATGTCGTAAAAAAGTATCCGATCTGAATCAAGCCGATTCATCAAAATAGACAGAGTTTTTATCTATTCTTTTCAATTGTCTAAAAAGTTTTAAAACCATAATAGCACTTATTAGGTAGCCTACCATGTGTATGTCTTGGAAAGGTTTTAAAAAGCCTAATAAGGTAATCAGACTCATCCCAATGATGATATAAATGATCCACTTCAGACCTCTTTTTTTTATCCACTTATGAGGTACAAGTAAAGCAAGATATAAAGGAGACATCCACACCAAGTTCCAATTATTCTTGGTCGCATCATGGTCGGTGCCAAACCACATGAATAATAAAATCAAACTACCAATCCCTAGTAATAAATACCAGATGTAATCGTACCATTTAACCGCAGAAGGAAACTTTTGCGAAAGCGTAAAAAATGCAATTAACAAACCAATCTCGAGAGCTACCAATAAAAAGAAAATGTTGAAAGGGGTTACGGATGAAATCTCAGCATTGCCTCGCTCTTCAATAAAGTCAAGCATTAAATTTTCATCTTTGACCAAAGGCTTTCCATCGATGAAGGTGTTTTGAAAATAGTCATGAACGTATATTGGTAAAAAGAATTGTTCCGATTGATTGGCTTGACGATCCGCAATTGATCCGATGATCAAATCTATTCCAAAATCTGTCCAAGGCATTTTTGTCAAATGTTCATCCAACATTTGCCGAAAGGTCACTTCCTTAACCTCACTTGGGAATTGTATGTCGCTAAAAACAGAGCCAAATCTATCCGTTACAATTGTGCTACAATTATTAAAAAAGAAGTCATATAGATATTCTCTATTTTCTGGTTTGTAGTTTTCCAATAAGAAATTATAGACCGCTTCCTTTTGCTCTTGATCTAAGTTTAATTCCTGCTCGTAGACTGTTCTTTTCTGTGCTGTATATTGCCTCTTAAAAGAACTCATTCTCTGAGCCCCCATGCTGTACATCAATTTTCCGCGAAGAAACTTTGAGTAAAAATTAGGATCATTAAAATCGAATAAACCATAGTGAAAAGCATAATCGAGATCTTGATTTACATCTTTGACACGGATGGCTGTATGTCCGAAAGTAGAGTAAGCCTCATCTCCCGATCCACAAGTGAGTAGACTTATTTTTGCATTTTCTGATAAGGTTTTTTGAGCGTCTAGCGCAATGGAAAATAGTAGAAAGAAAGCAAGCAAACAAGACTTAAAATAAATCATAGTTTAAATGTAAGAATTCAATTCTATCTTTAACGATATTATCCACTTGCTTAATACAATTTATTATGCGAAAATCTGACCCCATGTTGACCGTTAGTTGCGACTATTCTGTTGCACCTACTGTGCTTTGGAATGCTATTTCTGTTCTTGGAGAAATGAAGGAATGGTACTTTGCAGATATTCCTGATTTCCATGCCAAAGTTGGATTTAAAACTGAATTCAAAGTTCAGTCCACAACGCTAACTTTTACACATCAATGGGAGGTTAAAGAAGTAATCGAGCACAAGAAATTAAGTTATGGTTGGAAGTATGAGGAATATTCTGGGGACTCGATTGTGCACTTTTTAATTGAGCCTATAGAGTCTGGAAGTAGACTGACGGTAAGCTGTGAAGTATTGGAAGATTTTCCTCAGGATATTCCAGAATTTAAAACAGAAAGTGGAAGAGCAGGTTGGCATTATTTTTTGAAAGATAGATTGGCTTCCTATTTGGGTAATAGATGATCTATCCTATTTTTTGATTGGCCTTATACTCACATTCTTTTTTGCAACTGCCATAAAGATTTAAATTGTGATGCGTAATTTGAAAATCCAGAAGGTCACCCATCATTGATTTGATTTGTTGTATGCGTGGATCGCAGAATTCTAAAACCTTCCCACAGTCTACACAGATGAGATGATCGTGCTGCTTGTAGCCGTATGATTTTTCATACTTGGTTATGTTTTCACCAAATTGGATCTTGTCCACCAAGTCGCAGTTTACCAAAACCTCTAAAGTATTGTATACAGTTGCTCTAGACACACGATAGTTTTGGTTCTTCATGTGGATGTATAATGCCTCTGCATCGAAGTGGTCATTTTGTTTGTAAATCTCTTCTAGGATGGCAAATCGCTCTGGTGTTTTTCTGTATTTATTCTTCTCAAGAAAAACAGTGAAGATGGTTTTCACCTCCTCCAGAAGCTTGGTAGACGTTTCTGTATTTTCCAGTGACATAATTTACTTTTCTATTCTTTTAACACTTTGAACGCCATCAAGTTTCTCTATGGCATGTACTGCCTTGTTTAATTGGTTTTTATTTATGACAAACATTCCAATCTTCCCTTCAAAGTAACCTTCTTTTCCTTCAATTGAAAATGAACGGATGTTTAATCCTAATTCTGTCGAAATTTCATTGGTGATCAATTGAATCACACCCACTCCTGAATCGATTCCGGTAATTAAAAGATCTACAGCAAAGTTAAACGAAGTATTATTCTGCCATTCAGCCTTCATAACCCGATAGCCAAAATTGGCCATTAGGTGCGTCGCATTCTTGCAAACCGTCCGGTGAATTTTCATCCCTGTATTGGATGTCAAATAGGCGAAGATGTCATCGCCCTGTACAGGCTTGCAACATTTCGCAAGTTCGTAGGTCATGTCATCCGCAGATTCTCCATTGATGAGAATTCCCCCTTCTTTTGCCACCGCTCGTTTTGGATACTTTCCTTCTTTTGGCAAAGTTGGCTTTACCTCTTCTTCTGTTTCCGTCGGGGCTAATACCAGTTTGCCTTTTTCTACATTAAAGACTTTTAAGTCACTGATTTTTAGTGTCTCTTGAGAGAAGGCATAATATAAATCCGGTCTACTAATAAATCCAAAATGTTTAACCAGCATATCAATGCTCTCGTCAAAATCTACTTTTAGGTTTTTCAATTTTCGTTGCAGCGATTCTTTCCCGATTTCCCCAATACGTCTCTTTTCCTCCTTCATTGCCGACCGAATCTTGGCCCGCGCTTTTCCCGTAACCACCATCTTCAACCATTCCTCCTTAGGTCGTTGATTCTTATTGGTGGTCACATGGAGTTGATCTCCATTTTTTAGCTTAAAACCCATTGGGACAAGCTTATTATTTACTTTGATGGCCGTTGCCTTATAGCCTACATCTGAGTGGATGTCAAATGCAAAATCCAAAGCCGTTGCTCCTTTTGGAAGGATACGCATATCACCTTGTGGGGTGTACACATAAATCTCTTCGTTGAAAAGATTGGTCTTGAAATCGTTTAAGAACTCAAGGGCATCCGAAGTATTATTGTCTAGCATCTCTCGGATGGAATCAAGCCATCGCTCGTATACATTTTCTTTTCCGTCGGTTTTTTTAGTATTGACTTTTTTGTATTTCCAGTGTGCGGCAAAACCTCTTTCTGCAATATCGTCCATCCGTTCCGTCCGTATTTGAACTTCCACATATCTACCACCTGGTCCGACGACAGTGGTATGTAAAGATTCATACCCATTCCCCTTGGGCGTTGTCACCCAGTCTTTCAATCGCTCGGGTATAGGTCTATAGAAATCGGTAATAACACTGTAGACGTTCCAGCAAGAAGTTTTCTCCTTATCCATAGGAACATCAAGAATGATCCTTACGGCAAAAAGGTCATAAATCTCTTCAAAACTGACCCCTTTCTTTTTGATCTTATTGTATATCGAGTAGATGGCCTTTGGACGACCGAGCACTCTATATTTAAATCCAAATTCTTCTAATTGTGTGTGCAGTGGATGAATGAATTCTGAAATGTATTTCTGTCTTTCATCTTCACTTCCTGCGAGTTTTTCTGCAATCTCTTTGTATCGATCCGGCTCATTAATTTTCATAATGATATCCTGGAATTCTGTTTTAACTGAATATAAACCAAGTCTATGCGCCAATGGGGCATAGATGTAAGAAGTCTCTGCTGCAATCTTCAACTGCTTATGACGAGGCATGACATCAATGGTCCTAAGGTTATGAATCCTATCGGCCATTTTGATGAGTACAACCCGTACATCTTGTGTGAGGGTAGAGATAACCTTCTTGAAATTCTCTGCCTGTGGACTTTCAACATTATAAAGACCATCAAGTTTGGTCAATCCATTGACAATGAGTGTGATCTTGGAAGTAAAGTTCTCTTCTATATCCTCTAGTTCGAAAGAAGTGTCCTCTACCACATCGTGCAAGATCGCAGAGATGACTGCTGTAGGACCTAACCCAATTTCTTCAAAGCATATTCTAGCAACTTCAATGGGATGGAGAATGTATGGTTCGCCCGACTTCCTTCTTTGTGTCCAGTGTCCTTTGAGAGCAATATCATAGGCTCGAAGCAGATATTCCTCGTCATCTCCCTTTAATCTAGGACGTACGAGGTCATGCAGATTGTCAAAAGCTTTTTTGACAATTACTAATTCTTCTTCGTCTATCGGTTTCCGCGCCATTGTAAATTAATATTTGACAAAAATACAGACATTTAGGAAAGGATAGATAGAATTTGCCTCTATCATTTGCCTCAAGGGCAAATAGATTTCTAATGTAAAAAAGTACTTGTAGGATTACAAAAAGGGATTATCTTTGCAGCTCTTTGAAATATGGGCGGGTATGATGGAATTGGTAGACATGCTAGACTTAGGATCTAGTGCTTAAC
>JAHDGF010000058.1 GCA_020627785.1 Saprospiraceae bacterium | reverse complement strand
AGGCAGAGGTCTGCAAAACCTTGTACGGCGGTTCGAATCCGCCCGCGACCTCAAATAGACCTTGACTACCAAGTAGTTAGGGTCTTTTTCTTTTATAGGGGGATGAATAAGGGGACGAAATAAAAAAACGGAGACAATATTTAATTGCCTCCGTTTCTATAGATTTCTTCTGTATGAATTAACCTAATTCAATATCGTTTTTAAAATTTTTGGTTGACATAACGGTACATTTTTTTAGTTGTAATAATCTTAAGTATAACGGTTCTGATCTTTTATAAGATATGCTATTAATGTAAAAGTATCAAGTATTTGTCCAAAAAGACAAATAACTGTCCAAAAAGATCAAAAACCGTTTAAAACAAATAAAAACTTAAAGACCTCAATCAATTCACATTAATCACTTCAAATGTTTGACCACTTTCAAATTTACCATTGACTAAAGATTTATCTAAATCAGTAATTTGTTTTCTATAAGTTTTTCTAAATCCACTTATAGAATGACTAGCAGATATTTGTAGTTCAAGATATTTATCATTTGAGTCCCATTTAGCAGTTAAATCCTCATCCAATGTTATGACTATGCAATTATCATTTACCTCTTTATTTTTCTTATTAGTCCCTGTAATAAAATCAAAGTGCTTATCTTTTATTTCAAGTTCTTCATAAACAACATTTTTTGAACCCCCTGAAAATGTAATATTACAAACGTAAAGTGATATTTTTACATTTTCAATATTAAAGAAAGACTTATTGTAAAACTTAGTTTGAAATATATTCTGACCATCTCGTTCCCTTCTAACACACTTTGGAGACAATACTAATTTAGGCTTAACAAAGTATCTTAAAAATAAGAATATTAGTGCTCCAAAAATACTTGTAACAACACCAAAAATAACAGTTTCCAAAAAACTAGTTGTTGAAAAGAGTTTTGAAACATCACCAGTAACTTCATAAATGTTTCCATTTCCAATTAGTGCAAAAGTATCTTTCTCGATAATGAATTTCAATGTATCCATAAAAGTGGTTCTATTTAGCTCCGATATAAATTTACAATATTAAAAACCCATTCTTCCCTTTGGGAAATGCTAATTTAAAATGATCTTCAATTGCTGTGTATTGATAAGTTTAAAATAGACTAACCTATTTAATATCCATTCCTCCGTTTTTCCTCCGTTTTAAACCGTTTTAAGGTTGAATTGTATCCGCCGTTTAGCGCCGTATCAATATGATGGTCTTCTGGTTTTTTGATCATTTCTCCACGTTTTTAGAGTATTTCCACACTATAAAAAAGACTGCAAGGCGACCCCAAGATGACCCCAAGGACATTAAGGGTTTTGGCACACTATAAAAAAGTGAATTTATCAGCCTTGAGACTTGCAAAAAACTTTCAATTTGACAGGAGAAAAACCTTCCTTATGATATCCGTAAAACCTTCAAGATTTACATTAATATTAATGTTATTAGAATCTTACATTTCCGTACACTTAGGACCATTCAAAACAGGACATTTAGGGACATTTTGCGACAATTGTAGACTTATAAAAACTCTGAAGGCAAAATATTGTAAATAACAAAGAAGCTAACTCGAATTGAGAAAGCCTCTTTATTAAACATACCCTTTATTTCTTTTATCCTCAGTCTACCAAAGGAGCTTCAAATATTGCTTCATGAAATACTATTTCGTTTGGCAATGGTTCTCCATCAATTATGATACCGTTTGGTTCTTCCGGAATTTTTATCTCAAGAGCAAGGTTGATTTCACCGACCAAGGTCTTAGAATTATTATTATCTCGTTCATTTATTATAACCCAATTTGCCTTTGAGTCTGCTCGAGAGATTCCATAAACACTGAATATTGAGTCGCTACCTGAGAACATTGTCAAGCTACCTATTGGATTTTGTAAAAACAAAGTATCTCCTAATGTAACTGCATCTACTTCAAAAGGATATAAAAGATCGATACTTATATCATTAAAGCAACCATATTCTTCAGGCTTATTGAAAAAGAAAACTACATTTCCATTAATATTTTTATAGTGTCCGTCTGAATCAAATTCCTTTCCATTGTATAAGGCGTGTAAGCTTCCTATATCGTAATGCTCAATTTGTATCACTGGGTCACATGACATTTTATCTGGATTACAACAGCTAAAAGTGACAATGCACATTATAAGGATGAATATTAACCTCATAGCTTAACAAATGATTTAGTCGATTGTGAATCAGAATTTTTAATAGTAACAAAATACAATCCCTTTTTTAATGGTGCAACTGATATAATTGCTCGATTCTCAATAAATCTAACTTTTTGAGTAGTAAATACTTTTTCTCCCAATTCAGAAGTAATACTAATAGAGTAGGGAATCGAAGAATCACCATTTACAAAAACTAGTTCTAATTTATCAGTTACTGGATTTCCTATAATATTCACATCAAATTTATTCAATTCTTGAAACACAGAACGGTGAGTTGTTTCGGAGTCGTTTTCCTGAAAGGGATTTTCCTCTTTACAACCAAACGGATTATCTGTGTGCTCAGCCATAAAAAATGAAGTAGCAATAGAAGTAAAACCATCATCAGACTCACAAGTAACAGTTACTCGAATAAAAAGATTAGAGTTGTTTTGTGGGGTTTCTAAGGTCATGCTACTTGGCGTAGAGCCAGTAGTCAAGTATGGAGTGTAGGTAACTCCATCTGAGCTATACTCCCATAGTATGCTGACTAAATTTTCACAATGGTCAAAATTGACTGACCAAGTGTTTGTTTCTCCATTTGCAATAATAAATGGGCCAGTAATATCTACTTTCATTACTCTAGGCGCCGCCTCAGAATACTCACTGAGTAAACAGTGCTGATCTTGCAACGCTGTTACATTATTGCGGTCTTTTCTGCCAACTTTTTTACCCCTATATCGCACCTTTCGGTTTGAAAAAAAAGGAAGATGCGGGGATTGTCCTACAATAAAAGCTCCCATGACTGTTGGAAATTCTGGTTCAGAATCAAAAGCCCAATCTAAGGCATATGACCTATATTCTTCCTTGAAAACAACCGCACCGTTATTACCAATTCCGAGACCGATATCAATTTTCTCATGTAATTGTCCATTATAATGTTGACATCCATGTAAATGACCCAGTTCGTGAGTTACAATAAAAGGAAAAGTTGCATCTATTCTGACCAGAGCAAATGAACCAACCCCGTTTTTACCAGTTTCAGGACCAAGAAAAGTACTTCCATCCCTTGATATATTTTTCCCCATTGTATACAATAAAGTAAGATCTCCTCCTGTAGTTGTTCTGAAGTCCTCAAATTCAGAGCTTTCTTCAGTTGTAGAAATAGCCTTTTGCCATGTTAAACCATCTGTGTTATCTTCAACATCATACATGTCTTCATCCAAATCAATCATTTTAGATCCTACATATCTGTATCCAAGATCTAAGTCACTATTCTCAACAATTTTATTCATAATGTCTACGCCGAGTCTTGCCGCTTGATCTGGCTCTCCATTTTCTTGAGCTAATAAGGTATAAAGGGCCATAACATCAACCAAGCAATTTCCACTTGAGCTCCTGTTTATTTCATTTGGTTTACTTGGTGTAGAATTTAATAAATCAATCTCTGAAACATCATCGGCTCCGCAAGGGGCGCATTGCAAATCTGTGTTCATTTTCAACAACAAATTGATACTATTTCCAATGTCTACCAGTCTGTAATATTCATGGTTGAAATAGAAATTAGCAAATTTCTTGCCCTCGTGTTTTCTAAAAAAGACGTATCCCGTGTTCCCTGAGTATTGGCATGTATCCAAAGAACCATAGTAATAATAATTATCAGAATCCATGTATTCTGTTTGATAAATAGTGTACTCGACATTTTCGAACGCTGGCAAATAATTTGTGTGGACAAGTATGGATGTATCCGGACTAGATGGAATTTCCAAGTATTTACAATTATTAGAAGAACCATCCTCTTCTTCATAATCAATTTCTTCACCTTCATTTCCAATATCATCTCCTGTGCCTACAATTGGATCATAATAGCCAAAACAATCTCGTTGATAGACAGGCTTTGAAAAAGATAGTTTATGATTTTGAACGGAATTATACATTTCCTCAACTTTCACAAAGTTAACATGACAATACATTGGATTAAGAATAAAACGTGAAACTTTTTGCTTTTGCTCAAACGTTAAGCTCTGCACACTGTCAATTGGAATGTAGCCAATTATTGGCCCTGTGATTGTTAGTTTTTGGAAATTCATAATTTTTCGATTTTGTCTAAATATCTCTATTTTCCATTTTCAAATTGATGGTATTGCATTTTAATTTTGTATTTCGTTTTAACAGATATAAATTATCTGTCAATCGAAAACATTCTAATCTTCAATAATTAATTGATTGAGAAAATAGGGGATATTTCTTATCAGAGGTACAACATCAAACTAAATCAATTCAAACTCAGAATTAATTTAATCGAGAAACTAAAATGAAATTCTTAATGCGTAGAAATACGCAAACGTAAATCAGAATTGTTTAAGCCCTGAAATGTAAGTTCAAAGGAAAAGATTGTTTACCTATTGCTTCTTTGATTCATTAATAGTGATTGATGTAAGGAAGGCATCTGTAGCTATTTAAATTCGAACGTCTTACCTTTTTAGACTGTTACTCCTTTTATTACTTCATAAAACACCTTGTTAATTCCCTTGGGGTAACCTTGGGGTTCACTTAGTGTAATCTTAGTATTTTGATTGCTGTATATTCGTACAATTTCGGACCATACCAAATATAAATTATAGGGGGTTCGCTTCGCTTCTTTAAAAGTTAAATATCCTTATTTCATATCCATACTTTTCTAACTTAGGATAAAGATCATACCTAGTTCCTTTGAAATAATCTAAGTAACCTACTTGTGTTATTGTTAACCATAGAGTTTTACATTCCAGAAATAGTACCCCCTGAATTAAATCATTATCAATTTTTTTATCAAGACAATCTAAAGTTGTTTCTAGGGTTACTTATTGTATTCCTTAGTTTCTTCCTTCTTGGATGATCAGGATCAAGTTCTAATATCTTGGCATCTACATTCTGACGTTTACCACTTATATAATGTGTGGAATGTGTCAGAAAATGCCTTGATAGTATAGGATTTTCTGGAATATGGAAACTGTCAGTTTTTACCAGTTGCTCAAACTTTGACTTTATCTTTCTTAAAACCTCATTCTTTATTCTATTGAGTTTTTTCACCTTTAGAACGGTTTGAAAAGTCTCATTATACTTTGATATTGCTTCCCTATTATTATCCTTTCTTAGTGCCTTATATTTTTGGGGATGAGTAAATAGATTAAATATTGCCTCATCACTTCCACAACTAAAGTTATCGGGGTTAAGATCATCAACAATACAGAATTCTTTGACTCTATCGTAAAAGAAATCAAATAAAGAATTTAAGACTTCAATTTCTACTATGTTACTAAAACCTTCAATTCCATGTTTTTCTATTGACCTTCTATTTTTAAACTTTACTTCGACTCTTAACAAATTTTCTACTAAACCATATTGATGTCCTTTTGAATAGAATTTTATCAAGTAGTCCGTACGTTCAAATTGCTTAATTATGCCCTTACCACGAAAGTCTTTCATTTGTGTATGAGTATTGCCCTTATGATGGATTAGATTGTTCTCTATGAATGTTTTAGGGTCAAATGATGTCTTAATATTAAATCCAAACTCAAGTCCTGTGAAGTATCCAGAATTAACCCCAAGTCCATATTTAATTGATAACTTTTCAACACATTCTTTTAGTTTAGGTATTGTGAAGTCATTATAGTTTTGATCAATTCCAGAATTATAAAAATTGAAATATTTATGGATTGATCCCTTCGTTTTTAAATACTCAATGCCCGTTCTCGCATTCCTACAGATCAATAATTGCATAGGACCATCTGTATAAATTATTGGATATTTTATTTCTCCTGTACCTATGTTTGAGAATTGATCGGGGCTAAATGTTTTAATGAAATTTTGACTTTGAAAGTCAGGTATAATGAATTGTGTAAAATCCAGCATATCTTTATAGAAATGTTTGAATAGATAGGGGGAAGGTTTAGCGACGTCCCCCTATCTTCTTTGATGAAATAATGTTAATTGTGAGTATTGAAAAGTCTTCTGACATGAATACCCTAAGTATTCTTTTAATGCCCTTAGAGCTTACCAAATGGTCCCCTATGTAGGTGTTCTTTGACTCTGGTATTAAACCTGTGAAAAGAATTCTATCCTTACCCAAGAATGAATCAAGAACATACCTTGCGCCATTCCTTTTTAAAAAGTCTTGTTTGGGTTTAGACAATCGGACATATTTTAAAATGCCATTAGTAGGACCAGAAACCAGATCATAGATATCCCTTCGCTCCTTAGATCGAGCGAATCGAAAAGTATTATTATCTGACATATTCCTAGTTTCTTGATTCCTTCCTTTCAAGAATAGCTAGGATATCTGATTTCCGATACCTTTTACGGTTTCCTACTTTTTGTGGTTTTGTCAATCCCTTCTGGTCATAATTCCAAAGGGTTACAGATGTGATTTTAAGAAGTTGTAAAACTTCGTTCGTAGTTAACCATTCCTTTTCAGCTATGGAATGATTATTTGATTCTTTGATGAGTTCTTTAACACCTATAAGAATTTCAGATACTAAATCTGATCTTGTGATTTCAGTTAAAATGATTTTTTCCACCATAATTTTATTAATTATTATGATGCAATTTTAGGTTAGATTAATTCTGAAATATTCGAGTCGACTTCGAGTCGAATAGAATTATTTTTTACTTTCCTTTTCTTTTGTCCTTTTCTTCTTGTCTTATTTCTATTAAATCTTTAACTAAACGTGGAATATATTTTTCTACCCAAAATTTGTTTTCTAATTGTGGTTCCTTTTTGTAGCGTTCACGAATTAGATCATGTACATTAATTGAATCCCCGATCATAGTTTCAAAAAATATTCTAAGTTCTTTTGTTTGAGCTGGTCTTCCTTCAACATAAAAGATTTCTGATTTAGATAATAACTGAATCAATTCAGCTAAATCTGTTTTTGATCTCTTTAACTCAAATAAACTAACAGGTGTATAATCTTCATTTATTTCATGTTCAAGACTCAATTCATCGCCTTCATCTATTATGTTTTCGACTACTTGTCCAAAAATAATCTCAAACAACCCTATAATTAGGTCATACTTCTGATCTATTTTCTGAAGTGGGAAAATTACATAACAACTTTTCAAGTCCTCTATAACTTCCTTTAATTGAGTTACTTCAAATTTATTCCACCATCTGCACTCATCTATCTTTTGAGCAACAACCTTAGCTCTTACACCTTTAACTAAAACATCACTTAACCCTTCAACCTTACCATTCAATATATCATATATTGCATTACAACGAGATTGCTTTAGTTTCATCTTATAGAAAATTCTAGAATAACGAAAATCATAACTAACTTTTTCCCTTAGGCGTGTTATTTCCTCAAATAATTTCGGTTTCAAAAAATCTCTTTCTAAACTACTTTTTGCCAACTTATAAAGTCTGTCTATTTCAGGCATCCGTGTTGTATTACTTCTTATTAAATCAGCAAAAGGTAATGTATTCTCTAATACCTTTTTTGACATTTCAATCCTATTTAGACTTCCCCAATCATTTGATTTAATTTTAGAATAAGTTGCGGATTTTATGTAACTATTATAATAGAATAATTCAACCATTGCTTCCCATTTTTCCTTGAAAGAATGAATTTCCAGACAATCTAATTGCCGTCTCTTCCTTCGTCACCTTGATGTACTTCAATAGATTTTTTTCAGACCTATGCCCTGTTATCTTCATTATATCAATGGTAGGAATATTTGCCTTATACATTAAGGTCGCAGCACTTCGTCTGGCAGTATGAGTTTTGACCATTTCATATTTAGGCACTTCGAGTTTTACTGTTAATCCTTTTTTCAGTTTTTCAATTTCTATGCCTTCATTGATCTTTGCCATTTCACAAATGATCTTGATATTTCTATTAACTAATTGCTCATAGGTTTTAGGTAGTTCATAATTATACTTCGAAAGGATTTGTTCTAATTCTGGACGTATGGGAATTATGACCTTATCCCCTGTTTTCTTTGTAATAATCTCAATTACCCTTACCCCTTCCTTACCGTTTATGTGGATAGGTCTAATTCTGGAATAATCTGAAAATCTTAATCCGGTATAACAGCCAACTAAGAATACGTCTCGGACCAAATCCAATTTTTTGTCCTTAGATAATTTTAGTTTAAATAATCTTTCAATTTCCTTTTCATTCAGATATACTTCTGTTACATCTGTCTTAAGAGTCTTAAATCCCTTCCTTTGATATTCTGTATTAGAATGGAGTTTTTCTTCATGTGCAGCCCTTAGTATTGTTTTAAGGGTTTTAATCAATTTACCGATTGAATTAGTTGTGTAATCCTTTTTAGAAAAGAATTTGATTAGGTCATTGTACACATCAATGTTAATATCATCGAAATCAAGTTTTTTCCTTTTGGACTTCTGGTATAGATCAAATTGAACCTTAAACCCTTTATAGGTCTTTATGGTCCCATGTGAATATCGAATGTGTTCACCTCTATAATTAATATAGGTTCTATCCCCTGTTTGAATTTCCTTAATGAATTGATCTACATATTCATTGAGGGTTAAAAGTTTGGATTTTGCCTTTTTTGACTTTTTGACAGTTTTATACTTTTCATCAAGTCTTTTCCTTAGAATATCGAAATCAACTATTTCGCTATTGTCTGCAAATCTTGATAATTCCTTTTTTAAATCTGTTCTTAAGTTGGCAATCCTAGTTCCAATATTTTCTAAATCTATATCAATATTGGGGTTATCCTTCTTAAAAGGTTTGGTTTTGGATTTAGTCTTTGTCGGGAATTGTCGGTTCTGGTCCCATAGTTCTGGATAGATAGAATATCCTATTCCGTATCTGAATAAGGACTTATTAATAAATGCCCGAAGTTGAATCTGTGATGTCTTACCTGTAGAGGAGTCCTTTAGGTAAAACTTTGATAAGTCTTCCATGCTAAAATGTTTGAATTATCTCTAAGATACAAAGGGGGGACGAATGGGGGGACGAATGGGGGGACGAATTTTATTAATTTCTTTTAATTGCTCTTAATTAAGTAAACGCCCTATTCATAGTATTTTCGGGAGTTTTGCATTAAAACGATATCATAAAAATTCATTGTTTCGCGTCCGCCCGCGACCTCAACACTAAAGCTCTTTCGATTTATCGAAAGAGCTTTTTTTATGGGCTTACCCGAGTCAAGCTTGCTTGCACAAGAGGAAGTACATAAAAAGCTTTGGGTGAATATCCAAAGAGCTATAGAGTTGTATTCTATAAAAGAATTAACTCAATATTAAAAACATCCCATCCCAATAAATCCTATCCCCAATCAAAAACTTGTCATTTTATACAAATGCCTTGAAGTCCTATTAAATCAGATGTTTCAAAGTACAATCATGGGAGATAGAACATATTTTTTCATTTTAATGCAACCCCTAGACCCATATCCAACACTTACTTATAGACAAGACATCGATACATTATAATTTGAATAGTCGCTGTCGACATTATTGAAACGGAATAAACTTGTAATCCTTCCGTTCCAATTTCATAAGTAAATTTAAAAATTATAGAAATGAAAAAGCTGATATTACTTATTGCCTTTGGTTGTTTTTTGTCTACACTTCAAGCCCAATCTAAAACCTTGGGTCCATTTTTAGTTAAGAAAATAGATGTTGTTGCAGGGACTGAAAGAGATATGTTAAATGACATGGGTGCTGATTACTTCATGAATCAAATCGATGATCCAAATTTTTCTTTAGCTAATAGAGAGCTTGATGATCAAGACATCATCTCTGGAGTATGCGAAAATCCACACTGGAGATTTGGAATGACACTTGTTGCTCCTGGAAAAAAAGGACTCGAATGGAGAAATGCAATTGTATGGATGCCTAACAGGATTGACGCAGTGACATACAGAGCCACAGAGAGTACCACGAGTGGCGATTTCTGGGGTAACAACGGAGGAGATTATATTAACTTTTCACAGACTCAAAGTGAGATCGCTTTAGAATCTGGTTTAAGCTTAAATTTAATACACATTGGACCATTTAACTTATATGGAGGATTCGGTAGTAATGCAGGATTTACCTATGACAATTCAATTTATGTTCATGGTTCAAATCAGGTAAGAGAAGATATAGATGCGGGAAATGCAAGAGACATTTTTGAGGGTTCCGTATCAGATGGACATTTTAGTGAGAGATACGAAACTAAAACCAATTTTAATCATCGAGTATTTCTTCAAGGAGGCGCTTCAGTGGTCTTGTTTAGAAGAGTTGAACTTGGAATGGAATTAAGAAGAGGCGTTGGTTATAGAGTCGTCGGAGGTGCACCAACAGCATTTACAAATTTGATGTCTGCAGGATTTTCCGCCAGACTCTTACTAAAATAGACTTTTAGATTTTGATAATGTGAAGGTGGCTCTGTCACCTTTGCATTGCAAAATCCTTCGCACAAAAGCGCTAAGGCCCAGCGCAATTTCTACACAGTTTTAAAAATTATTCTTGAAAAATAAATATTAATACCTCGGTATTAACAGAGCAATCTTTGCCTAAAATTATCGCTCTACAAACACCGAATTTCTAACCAACAAAATCTAAAATCATGAAAAAATTATTAATTATCTGCGGCTTCGTTTTTTCTATGACAGCCATATTTGCACAAGCAGAAACAGAAACTCAAACAACACAAGAAACAGTTGAAGTTACTTCAACAGAAACTAAAAAAGAAACAAACACTGTATTCACTCCAACCTACAAAAATGCCTTCAGTACTTCACTTTTATTTGCTACCAATGACATGGGCGTTTCTTTTGATTACAGAAGAAGATTCGGAACTAAGGACGAATTGGTTCTAGGATTTGACAGAACAATAAACGGTAATAAAACAGTAAACCTTGGTTACAGAAGATACTTTATCCAAAAGCAAAAATTCGGAATGTCCATTGGTTTAAATACCAGAATTTCTAACGTATTTATCGGAGAATTAGGGCTAGGATTCAATGGGTTACCAAGAATTCAAAGAGCCACGGTACAAGGAGTTATTGGAGGATATTACAAGGCTACGGATAAATTGGAAATTATGTTTGAAACTAGAATGGCCCCTGCAATCAACATCTTTGGTAGAAACAACAACCACAGATCTAGATTAGGCGTAAAGTACATGTTTTAAGCTAGCCAATAATTGCAAATACCAAGAGGTATTTTCTATACACAGAACAACGAAAATTAAATTTCTTCTATAATCGTTTCCAAAATAGCAGCAAGTGTTTTAGCACTATTCTGCGCAACCCCGATTACTTCTTCCAAAGTAGTCGGGGTTATTTTTTCTGGGGGATAACATAGATTCGTAGCAATAGAAAATACAAGCACTTCCATTTCTGCATGATTAGCAACAATAACTTCTGGCACGGTAGACATTCCCACAAGATCCGCACCCATTCGATGTAACATGGCATATTCCGCTGGTGTCTCTAAACTCGGTCCTTGGAATCCAGCATACACACCTTGTTTTATATCTGGAAATTTATCAAGTACTATACTCCTTACCCGTTTAGAATAAGTATCTGACATATCAGGAAAACGCAGTCCCAACTGATCTTCATTCTTACCACGCAATGGATTCCCAGGCATTAAGTTTATGTGATCACGAACCATAATAATTTCTCCAGCTTCATAATCCGCATTGAGACTGCCAGAAGCATTGCTCAATATTAATTTCTTCACTCCCAGTAATTGCAACACACGTATTGGAAAGGTAAGTTCTTTCATCGACCAGCCTTCATAATAGTGCATCCGTCCACCTAAAATCAAAACTTCTTTTTCTTTCGCTTTCGCAAATATTAGCTCATTGACATGAGACTCAACCGTGCTTAGAGGAAAGTGAGGAATTTCTGAATATGGAATGCGATGAAGAATCTCGAAGGATTCTAACATGATTGAAGAACCAGTTCCAAGCGATAAACCAATCGATGGTATGCGTTCTAACTTCGTTTGAATAAATTCTGACGCAGATTTTGCTTTCGCAAATATATCATCCATTAGTCCACAATCATTGTTGCATGATCTAACTCTTGCTGCTCAATATTACTTGGCACGTCTCTATATTCATATTGCTGGTTTCTAAGCTTTGGAATAAATCCTGCGTCTTTAATGGCTTCTTGAATTCCATTCGCCGTAAACCTAAACTGCGCACCTGCTGCAGAAACTACATTTTCTTCAATCATAATACTTCCAAAGTCATTGGCTCCGGAATGAAGGCATACCTGCGCTACCTTCTTTCCTACTGTCAACCAAGAAGCTTGGATATTCTGAACATTTGGGAGCATAATTCTTGACATAGCAATCATACGTATATATTCATCTCCTGTACAACTGTTTCTTGCTCTTTTGATTCTTTTAAGAATGGTATCCTCATCTTGAAACGGCCATGGTATAAAAGCCAAAAATCCTTTAGCACTTTCTGGCTTTCTGGATTGTACCTCCCTAAGCCTAACAAAGTGTTCCATTCTTTCTTCATCTGTCTCAATGTGCCCAAACATCATGGTCGCAGAAGTGGTAATATCTAGTTTGTGACATTCCTCCATAATATCTAACCACTCTTGACCACCACACTTACCCTTACTAATCAAACGTCTGACTCGATCGTTTAAGATTTCAGCACCGGCCCCTGGCAGACTATCTAACCCAGAATCTTTCAATGCACTCAGCACCTCATGGTGTGTGCTTTTTTCAAGCTTCGTTATATGTGCAATTTCTGGTGGTCCTAAAGCATGTAACTTTAACTTCGGATAAAGTGATTTGAGCTCACGAAATAATTTGGTGTAATATTCTAATCCTAAATCAGGATGATGCCCCCCTTGAAGTAATAATTGCTCTCCACCATACTTGAAGGTCTCTTCAATTTTTTGTTTGTATTCTTCAATGGTGGTTATATAACTCTCTTCATGCCCAGGTCTTCGATAAAAATTACAAAACTTACAATTTGCGATACATACATTGGTCGTATTAGAATTACGGTCAATGATCCAAGAAACAATGTTATTAGGTTGATGATATTGTCTCAATGCATTACCAACAGACATTAATTCTGGTGTAGAAGCTTCCTTAAATAAAAGCATTCCTTCTTCTATAGACAAAAACTCTCTAGCTAGTGCTTTGTCTAATAATTCGTCAATTTGTGATTGTAAGCTCATAGTATTGTAACAAAGATATAGAGATTGCGTTTAGAAAAATCACATAAATCACTTAGTATTTAAGGATGGAATGACAAAAGTCCAGCTATAATTGGGTTCTACTTATCATCTTTCTTTAAAATGTTGTATATTCGCGGTACGAAAGACAGGAGAGGGAACAGAATTGTTCCCTCTTTTTATTTTTAATAATTAAGAATTCAATGGATTCTGTTCTGGCTCAACTTGAAGAGCTTTTAGCTAAGGTTATAAAAGAAGAAGAACTTACGGACTGCTTTCTCATCGAAATGAAAAAGAAAGATTCCAAAGTTGTCATCTACATTGATGCAGATGAAGGAGTTACTTTTCAAAAGTGTAAGAAGATAAGTAGAAAACTTGAAGCCCTTCTTGATGAAAACCTCTTGCTGGGAGAAAAATACAGATTAGATGTTTCTTCACCCGGTGCTGATAAAGCACTAAAGTATCTGAGGCAATACAAAAAACACATTGATCGTAAAATTGAAATTCATTTAAAAGATGAAAGTACAATTGAGGGTGTGTTAAAAAATATTGAGGACGAAATACTAACAGTGGAAGTTAGCTCTGGAAAAGGGAAGAAAAAGGTAGTTGAGTTGAAGACAATAGAATTTTTGGATATAGAAAAATCATTTATTCTTTTAGCATTTTAATTTATGAAATGAAACTAGTAGAATCATTTTCGGAATTTAAAGCCGGCAAGAATATAGACCGGCCAACAATGGTTCGTGTACTTGAAGATGTATTCAGGACACTTATTAGAAAAAAATATGGCTCTGATGAGAACTTTGACGTTATCGTCAATACTCAGAGTGGTGACCTTGAGCTCTGGCAGGTACGAGAAATTGTACCGGATGGAGAGGTGACAGACGAAAGAAGCCAAATATCAATCTCAGAAGCTCAATCTATTGATGAAGATTATGAAATTGGAGAAGAATGTTATGAACAACTTGATGTAGAAGAGTTTGGGAGAAGGTCAATCATGGCTGCGCGGCAGACCCTTATTTCAAGGATAATGGAACTTGAAAAAGATGAAGTTTATAAACGATACCATGATAGAGAAGGAGAAATTGTCCTAGGAGAAATAAATCAAGTACTTAAAAGAGAGCTTCTTGTTATAGATGACGTTACAGGTAATGAGTTAATCCTTCCTAGAAATGAAATGATCAAAGGCGATTTTTTCAGAAAAGGAGATATGGTTCGTGCCGTCATCAAAAAGGTGGAGATGAAAAACAACAATCCAGTTGTTATTATCTCCAGAACGGATAGTAGATTCTTAGAAAAGTTGATGGAGCAAGAAGTTCCAGAAATAGAGGATGGCTTAATAGTTATCAAGAAGATTGTAAGAATTCCAGGTGAAAGAGCGAAAGTTGCTGTTGAATCCTACGACGATAGAATTGATCCGGTGGGAGCATGTGTAGGTATGAAGGGATCAAGAATCCATGGAATTGTACGAGAATTAAAGAATGAAAATATTGACATAGTCAATTATACCAGTAACATCATTTTATTCATTCAAAGATCATTGACTCCTGCCAAGGTTTCAAGTATTAACCTAAATGAGGATAAAGGCACTGCAAATGTGTTCTTGAAGCCTGATCAGGTTTCATTGGCCATTGGTAAAGGAGGTTCTAACATTAAACTAGCCAGTAAACTAACTGGTTATGAGATAGATGTATATAGAGAAAATGATGATCCTGATATGGAAGATGTGGATCTGGACGAATTTGCAGATGAAATCGATACTTGGATCATAGATCAATTGAAAAGCATTGGATGTGATACAGCTAGAAGTGTGTTGGACTTAAGTACAGAAGAATTGATAAGAAGAACGGATTTAGAGGAAGAAACTGTCAAGGAAGTGCTTAAGATTCTAGCCTCTGAGTTCGATGAAGAATAGATATTAATTACCTTTGCGGCACGAAAAGCTAAAATTATTTAATGGCGAAACGTCTTGTTAAAATAGCGAAAGAACTGAATGTTGGAACATCTACGATCGTAGAGTTCCTGGCTGCTAACGGCCATGAAGTTGAAAATAAACCAACTTCAAAGATTTCAGACGAAATGACAGACCTCCTAATTAAGGAGTTCAGCGGCTCTATGGCTGTTAAGCAAGAAGCAGATAATTTAGTGATCGGAAGCAGAGCACAAGAAAAAGAAGTGGTTGCACCGCCTCCGCCTCCACCACCTCCACCCCCTACTCCAGAACCACCAGCTCCTGAGCCAGTCGTAGAAAAAGCGCCTGAGCCAGAACCAGAGCCTGAGCAGAAGGAAGTAGAAACTGAAAAAGAAATATTCAGACCTTCTGCTGATTTACCTACCGTAAAAGTAGTCGGTAAGGTCGATTTAGAAAAAGAGGAGAAAGAAAGAGCCGAAAGGATAGCAGCCAAGAAAAAAGAAGAAGAACAACAGAAAATTGCTGCCGCTGAAGCCAAAAAAGCAGAATCTAAAAAAGCAAAAGAAACGGCTAAAAAAGAAACTCCTCCTCCAGTTGTAGAGGAACCTACTAAGGCACCAGCAAAAGAAGTAGTAAAGCCTGAAATGGTCAGACACCAAGCACCTAAGCTTAAGGGTCTGAAAATTATGGGTAAGGTAGAAATCAAGAAAGATCCGCCTAAATCTAAAGGTAACAAGTCAACAGATCAGAAAAAATCAGGTGGTCCAGGTCAAGGAGGAGATGGTAGAAGAAAGAGAAAAAGAAAAAAGATTACTGCCAAAGACCTTAGAAACACAGGTAAGGGAAGACCTTCTAAGAAAAAATCTGACGAAGTTCAGACGGTATCACAAAAAGAAATTGACGAAAAAATCAAAGCTACCATGGCCAGAATGTCTGGAGGTGGTAAGAACAAACGTCAAAAAATACGTCGAGACAATAGAGCTGACAAGAGAGAGAAAGAAGAAATCAAACAGTTAGAATCAATTGATACTAACTTGAAGCTAACAGAATTTATTTCTGTTTCTGAATTGGCTAGTTTGATGAATGTTAGCGTTACTGAGGTTATTACAAAATGTATGAACCTAGGTGTTATTGTTTCAATCAATCAACGTCTTGATGCAGAAATAATAGAACTCGTTGCCAATGAATTTGGACACGAAGTAGAGTTCATAAATCTTGAAGATCAAGTTGAAGATGAAATTGTAGAAGAGGATGATCCGAAAGATTTAATACCAAGAGCACCGATTGTCACTGTAATGGGGCACGTTGATCACGGAAAGACTTCACTCTTAGATTACATTCGAGACGCAAGCGTAGCTGATGGTGAGGCCGGAGGTATTACTCAGCATATTGGAGCATACGAAGTAAGTGTAGATGGTAAGAAAATTACCTTCTTAGATACTCCAGGTCACGAAGCCTTTACAGCCATGAGAGCCAGAGGGGCAAAGGTGACAGATATCGTTGTGGTAATCATTGCAGCAGATGATAGAATCATGCCTCAAACAAAAGAAGCGATTAGTCACGCACAAGCTGCGGGAGTACCAATAGTATTTGCAATTAATAAGATTGATAAAGACGGAGCAGATCCTACAAGAATCAAACAAGAACTTTCTGAAATGAACATCTTGGTTGAAGAGTGGGGAGGAAAATTCCAATCTCAAGATATCTCAGCAAAGGCAGGAACTAACATTGATCAACTTCTAGAGAAAATTACGCTAGAATCAGAATTACTTGAACTTAAAGCAAATCCTAATAGGCTTGCATCAGGAACAGTAATTGAAGCATCTCTAGATAAAGGAAGAGGTTATGTTACCAAAATACTTGTCCAGAATGGAACCTTGAAAGTAGGAGACCCTGTCGTAGCTGGAAGTACATCTGGTAAGGTTAAGGCCATGTTCAATGAAAGAGGAAAGAGAGTAAAAGAAGCCGGACCTGCAGTTCCAGTCCTTATATTAGGACTTGCTGGAGCTCCTCAAGCAGGTGAGAAATTTAAAGTTGCAGAAAGCGAACAAGAAGCAAAGAGTCAAGCACAAAAACGCTCACAAATTACAAGAGAGCAGACCAACAGAGCATCCAAACGTATTAGTTTAGATGAGATCGGTCGAAGACTTGCTTTAGGAACATTTAAAGAACTTAACCTTATTGTTAAAGGTGATGTTGATGGTTCTGTGGAAGCATTGGCAGATTCATTGATAAAACAATCTCAGGAAACGGTACAGGTTAACGTAATTCACCAAGCCGTAGGACCGATTGCTGAATCAGACATTCTATTGGCTTCCGCTTCGGATGCAATTATCATTGGTTTCCAAGTAAGACCATCGGCTAATGCACGTTCTCTAGCTGAAAAAGAAGGAGTTGAAATCAAGACATACTCCATCATTTATAAAGCCATCGAAGAAATTAGAGCAGCCATTGAAGGAATGCTTGATACTATCAAAGAGGAAAAAATCATTGCTGAAGTTGAAGTTCGTGAAACTTACAAAATCAGTAAGATTGGTACCATTGCGGGTTGCTTTGTAAGATCAGGAAAGATCACAAGAAATACTTCCATCAGATTGATAAGAGATGGTATTGTAATCTACCCTACCAAGGAAGGCGTACAAGGAGAGCTAACTTCTCTTAAGCGTTTTAAAGATGATGCGAAGGAAGTCGGTAAAGGTTTAGAATGTGGTTTAACGATTAAAAACTATAATGACATTAAAATAGGTGATGTCATCGAAGGATATGAAATCGTTGAAATCAAACAAACGATCGACTAAGTACTTTTTCATTTATGAAAGACCGGAACAAATTGAAAGCATACCTCAATGCTCAGGTCAAAAAGTACAACAATCCGAGCTTTATTAAGGCTGATCCTATCTCTATTCCTCATTCCTATCATTTAAAACAAGACATCGAGATAACAGCCTTTTGGACGGCTATCTTCTCATGGGGACAACGAGTAACGATCATAAATAAAAGCAAGGAACTATTTGCCTTGATGAATAATAAACCCTATGACTTCATCATTAATCATAAGGAAATAGATCGTAAAAGATTTCTAGAGTTCAAGCACAGGACGTTCAATGCAACAGATACCTTGTACTTCTTAGAATGGTTACAAACCTATTATCGCGAAAATGAAAGTTTAGAGTCGGCTTTTTGTATTGGTCAGAAGAAAAAAGATTTTGACATGAAATTGGCATTGGGAAATTTTCACAATCACTTCTGTTCACTTCCAACATTTCCGAATAGAACGAAAAAACATATTTCCAATCCGTTGAAAAACTCTTCGGCGAAAAGATTAAATATGTTTCTTAGATGGATGGTTAGAAAAGATAAAAAAGGAGTTGATTTCGGTTTGTGGAATAAAATTCCAGTCGCTGCTCTACACATTCCATTAGATGTACATGTACATAAAATTGCCTTGCAACTTGGATTAACGGAACGCAAACAATCTGATTGGAAAACAGTGTCTGAAATCACAGACCAACTGAAAGGCCTTGACCCAAAAGATCCAGTAAAGTACGATTATGCCCTTTTTGGCCTCGGCGTACTTCAAGGGAAGGAAAAAAACTAAAACTTATTCTTTATTGAATCGGATTTCTATAATCTTTTCATCCTCCGTATAAACGTACATTCTATAGTTCAATCCAGTTTCGCCAGCCAATTTAGCCACAATGTACTTTGTGTCTCCTTTGGTAGAATCTGCCACATGCACAATTTCCGAAGACTTAGGCTTAATGGTCGAGACTGCCTCTTTTAGCTTCGTCATAAATTCTCCTTTATCTAATAGGTCTTGCTCCTCATCGAAGCAATAATCTACCAGATCATCGAGCATTGGTGCTACTTCTGAAAGGTTTCCTTTTTCAATAGAGTTTACTATGCCTTCTAAGTTCTGTGAGCTCAGGGCAAATGAAGTAAACATTAAGAAGGTTAGAATCGTTAGATTTTTCATAAGCAATCAATTTAATGAAGCTGTTATATACCAGTTTAAACGTAGCCAAGGTCAAATAATGTTCCAAAGAGTAAATTAAGTTCATGTTAAATCCAGAATTTGGCTACAAAAGCCTCAAAAACACTAGGTTTGCATCAATTAATCTCAATTTATGTCTAATAAAAAAGCTTGCCTTGTAATACTTGATGGATGGGGACATGGTCAAATCCCAGAATCAAGTGCCATATATAAAGCCAATACTCCAACCATGGATCAGCTAGAAAGAGATTATCCATCTGCAACGCTGACAACCTATGGTTTAGAAGTAGGGCTACCGGAAGGTCAAATGGGTAATTCAGAAGTAGGTCATCTAAATATAGGTGCAGGAAGAGTTGTGTATCAAGAATTGGCAAGGATCAATAAAGAAATTGCGGATGGTACGCTGGGAGATAACAAGGCTATACAGGAAGCATTGAATTATGCAAAACAGAATAATAAGCCAGTTCATTTTCTAGGCTTAGTTTCCGATGGTGGTGTCCATTCACACATCAATCATTTAAAGGCACTATGTGATCTCACCAATGATCACTCCATCCCTACTTACATTCATGCTTTTCTAGATGGAAGAGATACTTCACCCAACGGCGGGTTGGGATACCTACAAGATTTGCAAGAGCACATAAAAGATAAAACTTCTAAATTATCCTCTATCATTGGTCGATACTATGCGATGGATAGAGATCAACGTTGGGAACGGATTCAAAAATCATATGACCTTTTAATACATGGCATTGGGACTCCAACCAATGATTTTGAAGAAATCATCAAACAGCAATATCAAGATGATGTTACGGATGAATTTATAGAACCCATCAAATTGTTGTCTGTAGGAGAAGGACTCATTAAGCCAGACGATGTTGTCATTTTTATAAATTTCAGAACAGATAGACCTAGGCAGCTAACGGAGGCCTTGTGTGAAAATGCGATTCCTTCACATGGGATGAAACCACTAAATCTGGCCTTTTATACCATGACAGAGTATAAAAAGAGTTTTAAAAACGTGAAAGTCATCTTCTCGAAAGATTCCATTAAAAATACCATTGGTGAGGTATTAGCTAACGAGGGTAAGACTCAAGTGAGAGCTGCGGAAACAGAGAAATATCCACATGTTACTTTCTTTTTGTCAGGTGGTGTAGAAGTTGAAGTAAAGGGAGAAACAAGAATCCTAGCTGCATCACCTAAAGTATCCACCTATGATTTACAACCGGAAATGAGTGCGCATGAACTCAATGATAAGGTGATAGAGAAAATGAAATCGGATACTCCAGATTTTGTCTGCCTTAACTATGCGAATGCAGATATGGTTGGACATACAGGAATTATGGAAGCTGCCATCAAAGCAGTAGAAACAGTCGATGGTTGTCTTTCTGATTTGATAAAGGTAGGTCTCGACCTGGAATATGATTTTCTAATCATTGCTGATCACGGGAATTCAGATATAATGGTAAATGAAGATGGAAGCCCCCATACGGCCCACACTACCAATCCTGTTCCCATCATCTATGTTTCGAATAATCCAAGTAACAAAAAACTCAATTCTGGCAAACTTGCAGATATTGCACCTACAATTTTAAGCATTATGGGAATTGAAAGGCCTGTAGAAATGACGGGAAATGTTCTTTTGAGCTAAAAATAGGATTACAAATATTGTTTGAAATCTTACGGAATTGCTGGGCTAGAATTCGGTAATATGCCTTGTATTTAGAATTTGTGATTTTCGCATCCTAAAACATCGAATAAAATTTGCCGAAAGGCTACACAACTGATTGAATTTCAGGCAAAAAATCGCCTAAAGATGCTTAGATAGTCTCCAAGCTTGTTAAATTTGCACCGATTTTACAAGGCTTTAAACTTTACAAGTGCACAAAAAATATTTAACGCTCGTTTTTGCTCTTTTTATATGTTTTTCATTGAGCGCACAGCAAGGTCACTCACACGAGGGACATGACCACGGTACTGAGGGTCACAGCCACGGAACTCACCAGACAACAAAAGAAAAAGCAAATGCTCATAAAGGGCATAAGCACGATGGTCACAACCATGATGGTCACAATCATGACGGTCATAATCATGATGGACATAATCATGATGGACACAATCACGATGGTCATAACCACGGGAAAGATCATTCAAAAAGTGCTAAGCATGACTCTGATCACGGGCATGGACCTTCTTGTGCACATGCAGGTCATGGTCATCATGGGGAATTTGATCCAGCGGCGACTGCTTTTCACCACATAAGCGATGCTAATGTATATAGCATAGGTCCTTGGCAAATACCATTACCATGCATGCTTTACGCTCCCAAAAAAGGATGGGATGTATTTTTATCTAGCAAATTTAAGTTTGATAGTACCGGACATGGAGATGGGCACCAGGCTTACAATGGATATATACTAGATGCTGGATCAGTTAAAAGAATTACAGAACCTGGATTTCCAGATGGTGAAGTACCGATTGACGGGATTATCCATGATGATGAAGATATCGCGTATGCATGTTACCAAGGGAAAATGTGGAAGACAGATGCAAAGAGTACAGCGGATGGCGGAATCTTTGGAGGAGGAATCACTTCATACTATGATTTCAGTATAACAAAGAATGTAGTATCAATGCTTATGGTAATGTTACTACTAACATGGATATTCTTAAAAGTTGCCAAGGGTTATGTTACGAGAAAAGGAATGGCACCAAAAGGAATTCAATCTTTCTTCGAGTCTATTTTCGTTTTTATTCAAGACGAAGTTGCTAAGCCATTTTTGGGAGCAAAGTATTTAAAATATCAGCCTTTCTTGATGGCCTTATTCTTTTTTATTTTGGGATTAAACCTATGGGGTCAGGTTCCATTCTTAGGAGGATCAAATGTAACAGGGAATTTAGCGGTAACAATGGTCTTGGCCATTTTCGCTTTCTTGGTTGTAAACCTTTCAGGAAATAAACATTATTGGGAACATATATTTTGGATGCCTGGTGTACCAGCATGGGTAAAAACCATTCTAACACCGGTTGAATTTTTAGGCGTATTTATAAAGCCATTGACCTTGATGCTTCGTTTGTTTGCGAACATCACTGCGGGACACATTGTAATGATCATTTTTGTTTCATTAATATTCATGTTTAGTAAGAATGGAACATCAGTAGCCGGTGGATATGGAACAGCTGTAGCATCGACTGCATTGACATTATTCATGAGTGCCATTGAGTTATTGGTTGCATTTATTCAGGCTTTTGTATTTACCATCTTAACGGCTTCCTATTTAGGTGCTGCCGTTGAGGAGCCGCATCATCATTAAGTATTTAATTAACCTACTATAAACTTTATACTATGTACGGATCAATAGCCGCAATAGGAATGGGACTAGCTGTAATCGGAGCCGCAATCGGAATCGGAAGAGTTGGTGCAAGTGCAATGGAAGCAATCGCAAGACAGCCAGAAGCTGTGGGAGATATCAGATCAAACATGATCTTGATGGCTGCCCTAGTGGAGGGTGCTGCACTTATTGCTATCGTAATGTCATTCTTGGTGTCAAATCCAGCGTAAGTTATTTTCAGGAACTGGGTGCGCAACGGTTGGTTGGGCTACCAGTTCCATTTTAAGACAAAATCAAAACAATTATAGATGTTTTTTTTACTAGACTTTAATGTTATCAAACCGGACTTTGGTCTTATTTTTTGGACGACCATCATCTTTGGAATATTTTGGTTTCTAATGTCAAAATATGCTTTTAGACCAATCGCCAATGCTTTAAAAGATAGAGAGGATGAAATTCAGAGTTCTTT
Organism: Saprospiraceae bacterium; assembly: GCA_020627785.1. GTDB lineage: Bacteria > Bacteroidota > Bacteroidia > Chitinophagales > Saprospiraceae > JAHDBF01. Next base: position 4,280 of record JAHDGF010000058.1, on the reverse strand, counting down.
AGATGAAGCCAAAAAAGCCAGAGAAGAAATGGCAAATCTAAATGCACAAAACGAAAAAATTCTAGCGGAGACAAGAGAGGAAAGAGCTAAGATTTTAAAAGAAGCTAAGGATACTCGTGATAGCATTGTAAATGAAGCAAAAGAGAAGGCAAAAGTTGAAGCACAAAAAATTGCAACGACTGCAAAGCTTGAAATCGAAAATGAAAAGAAAGCAGCAATCGCTTCCATTAAAAACCAAGTAGGTACAATGGCCATAGGTATTGCAGAACAGATCATTAAAAAGGATCTTGCAGGTAACCAAGAACAGGAAGGGCTAGTCTCTAAATTGGTGGACGAAATCAAGTTAAACTAAGCACATGTCAGTATCAACTGTAGCCAACAGATATGCTAAGTCACTCATTGATCTAGCTGTTGAGCAAAATAAACTAGAACAAATTTATGAAGACATGCAAGGATTTAAATCTTCCTTGGATAGCAGAGACCTTGTCTTGATGCTCAAGTCTCCAATCATTAATTCTAGCAAAAAGATCAGTGCTTTTAAAGCAGTTTTTGGCGGTAAGATGGATGAGATGACCATGTCATTTTTCAACCTAGTTATGAAGAAAGGAAGAGAAAGTGCATTACCAGAAATTACGAATGCTTTCATTGAACAGTATAGAGCTAAGAAAAATATTTCAAGCGCCAAGGTTATTACTGCCACAAAATTAACTCAAGAAAAACTAGACTCAATTAAAGCTTCTTTAAGCAAGTCTGGAAGTGCCACTTTTGAAATTGAAGAAGAAGTGGATGAAAGCTTAATCGGTGGATTTGTAATTGAAATGGGTGATAAGAAATACGACGCCAGCGTTAAGCATAAATTAGACAAACTCAGAAAAACATTTTCATAAAAACTAATAACAAAATATATTCCGATGATAGGTATTAAACCAGACGAAATATCCGCAATATTAAAACAACAACTCTCAGGTGTAAACACTGAATCACAGCTAGAAGAAGTAGGAACAGTACTTCAAGTGGGTGATGGTATTGCTCGTGTATATGGTCTTTTAAAAGCAAGAGCCGGTGAATTGGTTGAATTCGAATCAGGTGTACAAGCGATCGTACTTAACTTAGAGGAGGATAATGTAGGGGTAGTATTATTAGGTCCAAGTACAGGTATTAAAGAAGGTTCAACGGTAAGAAGAACTGGAAAGATTGCCTCTATTGATGTAGGTGAGGAAATGCTTGGAAGAGTTGTAAATCCACTAGGACAACCGATTGACGGTAAAGGTCCAATTGGAGGAACGAAGTACCAAATGCCGATTGAAAGAAAGGCGCCAGGTGTAATTTATAGACAACCTGTAAAGGAACCACTTCAGACGGGTATCAAAGCAATTGATGCGATGATTCCTATTGGAAGAGGACAGAGAGAGTTGATCATTGGCGATAGACAGACTGGTAAGACAGCGATTGCTATTGATACCATTATCAACCAAAAAGAATTTTACGAAGCTGGAGAACCAGTTTTTTGTATTTATGTAGCTTCTGGGCAAAAAGCATCTACGGTTGCTCAGGTTGCAAAGGTATTGGAAGATAATGGTGCAATGCCTTATACGGTTATTGTATCAGCTTCTGCATCTGACCCAGCTCCACTTCAATTTTATGCTCCATTTGCGGGAGCGTCCATCGGAGAATTTTTCAGAGATACTGGAAGAGCTGCATTGATAGTATATGATGATTTATCAAAGCAAGCAGTTGCTTATAGAGAGGTTTCACTTCTATTGAAAAGACCTCCTGGTAGAGAAGCATATCCTGGAGATGTATTCTACTTACACTCAAGATTGTTAGAGCGAGCGGCAAAGGTTATTGCCTCAGATGAGATTGCTCAACAAATGAACGATTTACCGGAGTCACTTGTGAAAGCAGGAATCGTAAAAGGTGGAGGTTCATTAACTGCCCTACCAATCATTGAAACTCAAGCAGGTGATGTCTCTGCTTATATTCCGACCAACGTAATTTCGATTACAGACGGTCAAATATTCTTAGAATCCAATTTATTTAATGCCGGTGTTAGACCAGCGATTAACGTAGGTATTTCTGTATCGAGAGTGGGTGGATCTGCACAGATCAAATCTATGAAGAAGGTATCAGGAACATTGAAGTTGGATCAGGCACAGTTTAGAGAATTAGAGGCATTCTCAAAATTTGGATCTGATCTAGATGCGGCAACAATGGCTGTATTGGATAAAGGAAAAAGAAATGTTGAAATATTAAAGCAACCACAATACTCTCCACTAACAGTTGAGAATCAAGTGGCGATTATTTATTTAGGTTCTAAAGGTCTATTAAGAAATGTACCTGAGAACAAGGTGAAAGAATTTGAAGAGCAATTACATACAACGCTTAATCAGAATCACCCTGAAATGCTTGCTAACTTTAAAAAAGGTAAGTTGAACCCAGAAGATACTTCAGCACTAGAAGCTGTTGCTGCAGATATATCAAAACAATATAAAGCCTAAGCATGTCTGGAAAGCTTAAAGAAGTAAGAGATCGTATTGGTTCTGTAAAATCAACACAGCAGATTACGAAAGCCATGAAAATGGTATCCGCAGCTAAATTGAGAAATGCACAGAATGCGATTACTCAAATGAGACCTTATGCTCAAAAACTTGATCAGATGATCAAGAACATTCTTTCTAATGTGGAAGGTGGAGATGGTGGATCATTTGGTGTTGAAAGACCAATCACAAATGCAGCTGTAGTTGTGATCACTTCCAATAGAGGATTGGCTGGTGCTTTTAATACGAATATTGCTAAAGCTGGATTTGCTCTTTACGAGAAGCATCAAGCGCTTGCGCAAAATGGAAATCTAACCTACTATTTTGTTGGTAAGAAAGGATTCGATGCGTTAAAGAAAAGAATTCCGGGAGCAACAATTAATAATGACTTCATTGATCTTTTCAGTGATCTTTCATTTGAAAATGTTTCACAGGTTCCTAATATGTTGATGGAAGCCTTTAAAACTGCCAAAATAGATCACGTGGATGTTTGTTATGGTAGATTCAAAAATGCGGCCATGCAATTTCCAGAAACTGTTCAATTTCTACCTGTGCAGAAAATAGAGGTAAAGGATGATGGGAAGAAAAAGATAAAGGCAGATTATATTTTTGAGCCTGGGAAAAAAGAACTTTTGGAAGAACTGATACCTAGTATCTTACAGACGACTTTTCAGAAGTTCTGCTTAGACACAAATGCTTCAGAACATGGGGCTAGGATGACAGCGATGGATAAGGCTACTGAAAATGCAGCCGAACTTTTAAAAGATCTGAAGATCACATACAATAAGGCAAGACAAGAAGCGATTACCAAAGAAATTTTGGAGATTGTTGGTGGTGCTGCTGCCTTAGAAAATTAGGATATCTAATTACTAAATATTTAAAAGCCGTTTCATTTGAAGCGGCTTTTTTTATGGGTCTCAGTTAAAATCCAGCAAAAAGGGGCTAAAATCAATGATATTGGCCTAAATAATCTCCTTTTTTATTATTTCTATCTTTTTTTTTAATAAAGTGTGACTTTTTAAAATGGAGTGCGTCTCTATATCAATAGCTGGCCGTGGTCAGTCTATTATAATTTGACAATTGTTAATTCTCTATATACCCCTTCGGGGGAGAAGATTGTTTTCAATTGGTTTTTTGGGGTTATGCGGGGTACAAATGAGAATTGTACCCTGTTTTTTTTGCCTACTGCCGACTCGCGCACCGTATACATTTCGTACTTTCTGGCATAAATAGAAGTCTTCCATCCTGAATAGGGTTCCCGCAATTATCACAATCTCCGAACCCTGGTTCTTCAATTTTCACAAGAGCAAGTCTCAATTTTCCTAGCTTTGACTTTTTACTGCGTAAAGAAACTTCCAAAACACCTTTGGTATTTATGGCATCCATCCTGCTAATCCTACCAAGAGAATTTTCTGGCTTAACAGGCTTTGTCATCTCTTCCATATCTTTTACGTCTTGAATATACTTCACTATCATCTCCTCAATTTTCTTTTTCAATTCGACTTTTTGACTTTCATCCATGTACAAATCGTTTTATATAATTGGTCTAATTTACTAGAAATAGAATGAATAAGAATATCCAGAAAAATTAGGATCTATTATTTAGACTATTATAAAAATAAAAGGGGATCAATTCTAAGAATTGACCCCCTAAGTATAAATTGTTTATGATTGTTTTTTAATTACTAACAATAATCAACTTCTTATTAATGATCGATGGTGCACCTTTCAATCTTAGGGTAT
>JAHDGF010000057.1 GCA_020627785.1 Saprospiraceae bacterium | reverse complement strand
ATTTCTAGTACTCGTACGTTATCATAATAGATTAGACATAAAACTAAATTAAATGTTGCGAAAGATAGTCCCCATAGTTATTTTATCTGTCTTAAGTTCAGCATTGACAGCCTACCTAATAGTCACCAAAGTAGCTGAAAAAGAAAAAGCCAAGCAAAAATCTTACGCTCAAATAGTTGATCAAGAAGAGCTGGTCTTGTCCGGAAGCTTAAGAAAGCATTTTAATTCTTCCACGCCAAATAACTTCATTGAAGCAGCTAAAAAGGGTCGATCTTCCGTAGTTGGAATCAATTCTCTAAACAAGAAAGGTGAAGTTGACGGAGACCTTTACTCTAAATCTTCTGGGAGTGGTGTAATTATTTCTCAGGATGGATATATAATCAGTAACCACCATGTCATTGAAAATGCAAGTGACCTATTGGTAGTATTAGACGATAACCGTGAATATAAAGGTAAAGTGATTGGCACTGATCCAGCAACAGATCTGGCATTGATTAAAATAGAGGCTACTAATTTACAACCACTCGTTTATGGAAATTCTGATTCACTTCAAGTAGGTGAATGGGTGCTTGCTATAGGAAACCCATTTAAACTTCAAGCTACAGTAACGGCTGGGATTGTAAGCGCAAAGGCAAGAGATATAAATATCCTACAAAGACAAGGAATTGAATCTTTCATTCAAACAGATGCAGCTGTAAATCCTGGGAACAGTGGTGGAGCTTTAATTAATACGAATGGAGAATTGGTGGGAATAAATGCGGCGATTTTATCTAAGAGCGGCAATTATGAAGGATTTTCATTTGCCATTCCAGTGAATTTGGTTCAAAAAGTTGTTTACGATATTCGAGAATTTGGTGCAGTTCAACGAGGATGGATGGGGATATCCATCTATGATGTAGATGATCAAATTGCAAAACGAATGGGATTAAATGAAGTATCAGGGATTTATGTAAATGTGGTAGATCGCCAAGGAGCTGCGCATGCAGCTGGACTAAGAAATGGGGACATCATCACTAAAGTAAATGATAAACCTACAGATCGAACGCCCATTTTCATGGAAGAAATTGGTAAACATAGACCTGGAGATCAGATTTCGATTGAATATGTTAGAGATGGAAATGTTTTACGAACTGCTGTGGTCTTGAGGAATCAATTAAATACCTATGATTTAGTAGCCGTAAGAAAAGATCCAATCCTATTGGAATTAGGATTTGAGATTAGAGACTTAGACTCTAACGAAAAAAACATCATGCCTAAACCAGGGGTATATGTTGTTTCAATTTATAGAGGCAAAACCATTTCTGGCACTAATATGGAAGCCGGTTACATAATTACCAAAATCAATGGCGACTCTATTACCACAGCTGATGAATTGGTCAATAAGCTTAATAATACCACTGGAAGTGTCATTTTAGAAGGATATTATGAAAATTATGTAGGCAGCTTCCCATATACTTTTAATATCCCTTAACCTTCCGGCAAATATCAGGTTATGATTTAGTAAATTTACATTCTAAACATTAGGCATGCCTGAAGTAGACATTTCATTTAATCAGAACGAAGACACCCTTCTCTTAGCCATAGCGCAATTAAATAAAAAACTTGAAACGATTCATCTTGGTGGTGGTCAAAAGAAGATTGACAAGCAGCACGGCAAAGGTAAACTTACAGCTAGAGAACGCATTGAATACCTTGTAGATGATATTGATGATTTTTTTGAAATTGGTGCATTCGCTGGCTATGGCATGTATAAAGATCATGGTGGTTGCCCCGGGGGTGGCGTCGTTGTGGGTCTAGGTTATATACATAACAGACAATGCGTCATAGTTGCTAATGACGCCACAGTAAAAGCTGGCGCCTGGTTTCCGATTACGGGGAAGAAAAATTTAAGAGCCCAAGAGATTGCTTTAGAAAACCATTTGCCTATCATATATTTAGTAGATAGTGCAGGAGTTTATCTTCCAATGCAAGATGAAATCTTTCCGGACAAGGAACATTTTGGTAGAATATTCAGAAACAATGCAGTATTATCCAGTAAAGGAATTGTTCAAATTTCTGCCATTATGGGTAGTTGTGTTGCTGGAGGAGCCTACCTCCCTATTATGTCTGATGAAGCAATAATTGTAGAAGGTACTGGATCTATATTTTTAGCAGGACCTTATTTGGTCAAAGCAGCTATTGGAGAAAACGTAGATAAAGAAACTTTAGGAGGTGCGACAACTCAGTCTGAGATTTCGGGAGTTACAGATTACAAAGTACCTAACGATAAAGCAGCACTTGATACTATTAAAGACCTTATTGAAAAAATTCCAATTGAGCCAAAAGCAGGTTTGAGTCGAGAAAAATCTAAACCTGCCCTTGAGCCAAAAAACATCATCGGCCATTATCCTGAAAATGGAACTAAGCCATATGATATGCGTAATATTATTAAATGCATCGTTGATGAAGGAAAATTGACTGAGTATAAAGAGGAATATGGAAAAACGATCATAACAGGTTATGCACGGATAGATGGGTGGTCAGTAGGAATTGTTGCTAATAATAGAGAGGTTATTAAGAATAAGAAAGGCGAAATGCAGATTGGTGGAGTGATTTATTCAGACTCAGCAGATAAAGCCGCTAGATTTATAATGATCTGTAATCAAAAGAAAATCCCGCTCATCTTTTTGCAAGATGTAACTGGGTTTATGGTCGGATCAAGATCGGAACATGGGGGGATCATAAAAGATGGGGCAAAATTAGTCAATGCAGTTTCTAACTCTACTGTTCCAAAAATCACCATAGTCATAGGTAATTCATACGGTGCAGGAAATTATGCCATGTGCGGAAAAGCCTATGACCCAAGAATAATTGTAGGTTGGCCCACAGCGAAAATTGCGGTAATGGGAGGTACTCAAGCTGCAAAGGTTTTAACACAGATTAAAATGGCATCCAATAAAGGGGAAGAGGTAGATAAGGAAGCTGAAGAAAAATTTTTCCAAGAAACAAAACAGCGTTATGATGAACAAACGACGGCATATTATGCTGCTGCTCGACTTTGGATGGATGCTGTGATTGACCCTCGAGATACTCGTAAGGTTATTTCTCATTCATTAAATGCTGCAAACCATGCCCCTATTGAAAGGTTTAATTTGGGTGCAATTCAAACGTAAACCATGAAATCAATATCATGTGTCGCTAAAACACAGGAAGGACTAGAAGATGTTCTATTAGCCGAGATTGAAAACTTAGGAGGCATCAATGCTGTAAAGGGAAAAAGGCATGTAAGCTTTGAAACTGATCAAGAAGGTTTGTATCGAATGAATTACAACCTTCGGACAGCCATGAATATTTTGGTGCCAATAGCCAAGGCTAGGGTAAAGAATACTGATCAGTTATATGCCTTCGCCATCCGAGTAAAATGGGATAAATACATGAGCGTCGATAAGACCTTCGCTATCACTTCGAGTGTTAAGTCAGATTATTTTACCCACTCGCAATATGCCGCATTAAAAGTCAAAGATGCCATTGCAGATTACTTTAGGAAATTTTATGGCTCAAGGCCAAATGTAGAAAGAGACCTTCCTGATATAAAAATTGATGTTCATATTGATCGAGAAAATGTCACTTTGTCTTTGGATAGTTCTGGAAGTAGTTTGTTCAAAAGAGGATATCGTAAAAACGCTGGTCATGCACCAATCAATGAAGTTCTAGCGGCTGGTATGGTCTCTCTATCGGGTTGGGACAGAAAATCTGATTTTAAAGATCCCATGTGTGGCTCAGGAACAATTGCCATTGAAGCATATATGATGATGTGTAAAATTCCAGCCGGAATATGTCGCATGCGGTTTGGATTTCAAGACTGGGATGATTTTGACAAGAAGTTATGGTTAAAAGTAAAAGAAGAATCAAATGCTCAACGGATTGAACCAGTGGCCAAAGTCGTCGGCACAGACATTTTAGATGAGGCAATAGAACAGGCTATTAAAAACGTTGAAAGGATACCGGGAGAAAAGAACATTGAATTTAAGGTCCTTGACTTTTTCAAAGAACCGATTCCACCAGGAACTTTTATGGTGGTTAACCCTCCGTATGATCATAGAATTGGACAACATAATATCCTAGAGTTTTATGAAAAAATAGGGTCGACTTTAAAAAAGAAAGGATTAGGAAGTACAACTTGGATTTTGACTGGGAACATGGAAGCACTTCACCAAGTGGGATTAAAGGCATCCAAAAAATATCATTTGATGAATGGTTCTATTCCGTGCAGATTTAATAAATATGAAGTTTATGAAGGAAGTAAAAAGAAGAAATTTCAAAAAAATATTCCTAGTACTTAGTGTCTCAATTTTTGCGAGTTATTCTTCATATTCGCAATATACTTTGGCAACGACTAAGGTGGAAGATGGGCTCACAAAGTCACAGAAATTAACACAGCTGATTGAATCACCGGTACAGGTATTAGAAAAGTTTGGGTCGAAGCAGTATTATATGCCTTCTTTAGGTCAATTTTGTATCTGGGAAGAAAAACTCACTAAAACAGCCAAGAGACCTATTAAAATTAGACTTGGAGATCATGACTATGTTGATAAATTAGAAAACAAAGGTAATTAGTACTAAGTTTGATTAATCCTATCTATTAAATTATTCTTAAACAAACCACCATGAAAAAAAGCTATACAAAATTAAATATCCTAGCGCTCTCCACCCTATTTATTTTTGCATTGTTATTTACTGCTTGCAAGGAAGATCCAATTGTAGGATGTATGGACCCTGAAGCAGAAAACTTTGACTCAGCTGCAGAAGTCGACGGGGGTGATTGCACCTTTGCTAGAGATAAATTTATTGGTTCATATACTGGAATGATGAATTGTCAAGGGTTGTTGAATGTTCTCAATTCTGATGAGTTCCCATTTGAAATTAACGAATCACTAACCGGAACTGCGCAAGAAGTGGGTGTTTTATTAACCAATTTAAATGTTACACTAAACGGCGTTGTTGACGGAAATATCGTTTCTATTGACTCGGAGATACCAGCCTATCCATTTGATGTAAATGGTGATGGAACATTGGTTATTGTCGCTGATTTATTTATTACAGGATCAGCTGAATTAAACGCTGCAGGTACAAACTTAGAAGGTGAACTTGATATGGAAGCATTTGCTGCAGGTACTGAAACTTCTTTAGGTATGGATACGTGCATACTTACTGGAACTAAAAATTAAAGAATATCTTTAAAAGAGATTGTATCTAAAAAGGCTTCCAAAACATTGGAAGCCTTTTTTATTTTATAAATCTTCTAGTAAATCTGGTCTTAAATTTCTTGTTCTTTCAATCGATTTTTCTGTTCTCCATTCATCAATCTTTGCATCATGACCTGATAATAAAATTGGAGGAACTTTCCATCCATTAAATTCTGCGGGTCTGCTATAGACGGGTGGCGCTAATAATCCATCTTGAAAAGAATCTGATAAAGCAGAAGACTCATCTCCTAATACTCCAGGAATTAATCTTCCCACTGCATCGACAATTATAATAGCTGCCGTTTCTCCTCCAGATAAAACAAAATCCCCAACACTTATTTCATGGGTGATTAAATGATCTCTTACCCTTTGATCAATTCCTTTGTAATGTCCACAGAGAAGACAAATTCTGGACATGGTAGACAAATGATTCGCTGACTTTTGATCAAAGGTCTTGCCATCTGGTGTTAAATAGATGACCGCATCATACTCATTCTTCTCAGTTAATTCTTTCAAACAATTATAGATGGGTTCCACCATCATGACCATTCCAGCACCACCACCATACTGGTAGTCGTCAACTTGTTTGTGTTTCCCATGGCCATAGGCTCTTAGATCTACAACGTTAATTTCAAGTAAGCCAGCGGTTCTAGCTCGTTGAATGATGGAATGTTCAAAAGGACTCTTTAAAAGTGCCGGAAGAACGGATACAATGTCAATGGAGAGCACTACTGAATTTCAATAAGCTCAACTTCAAATACTAAGGCTGAGAAGGGTCCGATTGCGGCACCTGCCCCTTGTTCTCCGTAGGCTAAATCATACGGTATGTACAACTTATATTTAGAACCTGCATTCATAAGGGCCAACCCTTCTTGCCATCCTTTGATTACATTTCCTAAAGGAAAAGAAATTGGTTCGCCTCTATCTACACTGCTATCGAAAACTGTCCCGTCCGTCAGTGTACCATGGTAGTGTACTTTAACGGTGTTTGATAAAGTAGCATTCTCTCCTACTCCTTGAGTAATCACTTCATATTGAAGTCCACTAGGAGTCACCTTTACTTCTGACCTTTTGCTATTTTCTGCTAGGAAGGCTTCACCAGCAGCTTTATTACCTTCAAATTTCTTAGACTTTTGAGCAGTTAAATAGTTACTAAAAATCTTATCAGCTTCTTCAGATGAGATCTTCAATTCTTTACCATTTACTACATCTGCAATCCCTGCAGCGAGGTCATCTGAGTTGACATCTGTCAATCCTTGACGTTCTAAATTTTGAGCGATGATTACTCCTACGCTATAACTTACTGAATCCATTTGTGCGTTTACGTTTGTTGTTAGTGTAATTAGAAGGCACAAACATAGAATATTCTTTATCATGTATTTAAAATTTTATTTATTTCAAGCTTTTAGTTGTGAATAAAACTGATAAAAGTAAGGAATGGTTTCAATTCCTTTGTAAAAGTTGAAGAGTCCATAGTGTTCATTGGGGGAATGAATGTCATCCGTATCTAGTCCAAAACCCAATAACACGGACTTTGCACCGAATACCTCTTCAAACAATGAAACGATTGGGATGGAGCCACCGCTTCTTTGAGGAATTGGTTTTTTTCCATAAGTCTCTATCATCGCTAGCTCTGCAGCTTTATATTCTGGTGTATCCGTTGGAGTAACAGCTGGAAATCCACCGTGATGTGAGGTTACAGTTACTTTCACTCCTGGAGGAGCAATGCTCTCAAAATGCTTTTTAAAAAGTTCTGAAATTTTATCAGGATGCTGATTAGGAACCAATCGCATACTAATTTTGGCATTTGCCTTGGAAGGAAGGACTGTTTTAGCGCCTTCACCAATGTATCCTCCCCACATTCCATTCACATCCAAAGTAGGCCTAATAGAGGTCCGTTCGAGTGTTGTATATCCATCCTCGCCTCGAATATCATCAATCTTTAAACCTTCTTTATATTCTTCTAAACTAAAAGGTGCTTCATTCATTGCCGTACGTTCTGCATCCGAGAGTTCAACTACATCATCATAAAAACCTGGAATATTTATAGAAAGGTCTGCATTCTTAAGCGAACCAATCATTTGCGAAAGCACATTGATTGGATTAGCAACTGCTCCACCGTATACGCCGGAATGCAAATCCTTATTTGCACCGACCACTTCGACTTCCATGTATGCTAAACCACGCAATCCGACAGTTATAGCTGGGACGTCATTGGCAATAACTGAAGTGTCTGAAAGTAAAACAACATCGCAGGCAAGTTTTTCTTTATGTTCCTTGCAAAAGGTACCTAAATTCACCGATCCAACTTCTTCTTCACCCTCAATCATAAACTTTAGATTTACAGGGGGTTGTCCCGTAGCTTGAATCGCTTCAAATGCTTTTAAATGCATGTACATTTGCCCTTTATCATCACAAGCTCCTCTTGCAAAAATAGCTCCATCGGGATGTAACGCAGTTTTTTTAATGACTGGATCAAAAGGTCCTGAATCCCATAACTCTAATGGATCAGGAGGTTGAACATCATAATGACCATAAACTAGAACAGTAGGTAATTTAGGGTCGACAATTTTTTCACCGTAAACAATCGGATGACCATCAGTTTCAAATAATTCAACTTGATCCGCGCCTGCTGCCTTTAATTTTTCAACAATAAATTCTGCTGTTTTTCTAACATCATTTGCGTAAGCGGGATCTGCACTTACTGAGGGTATTTTCAATAATTCCATTAGTTCCTCCAAGAATCTGGTCTTTCCAGATTCAATATAATCAAGCACTTCTTTCATTCTTATTATTTAAGTATTTGTAAAGTAATTTGAAATTTCCTTATTTAGTTTGGAATCGTTCACATCTCTATCGATGGCACCACGACGTGCAATCGAAACCTCTCCAGTTTCCTCAGAAACTACAATGGCCAGAGATTCGGTAGTCTCAGTAATACCAAGTGCAGCTCTGTGTCTTAGTCCGAGATCTTTAGGAATTGAGTTGTTTTTTGATACAGGTAGTATGCAGGAAGCAGCTATAATTTTGTCTCTTTTCATGAGCACTGCACCATCATGAAGTGGTGAATTTTTAAAAAAGATACTTTCCAAAAGTAATGCAGAAATGGTCGCATTCACTTGAGTTCCGGTTTTGGTAATTCTAGGAATATCTTCTAAAGTCATCACGACCAAGGCACCGGTTTTAGTTTTTGCTAGATGAAATACTGCTTGTGAGATCTCTCCAGCCACAGTATCTGACAACTCAGCAATTATATCCTTTTCTTTTCCAAAGAGGCGGTCAACAAATTTCAGTCGCCCCTGCAATGTGGTATCTCCAAGGAGAAGCAGGAATTTCCTGATTTCTGAGGTAAATAGTATGATCAATATAATAACGCCATAGGTAACTACAGACCCAATTAGGCTTGACAATAAATTCATCTCTAGCAAATCAACTACGAGATAAACAACATACAATAAAAGGGCGCCCAAGAAAATATTGAAGGCAATTGTCCCTTTGACTAAGTTATACATGACATACATAAGGTATGCTACAATTACTACATCTAGAACATCTAGAAAGGATACGTCTCGGGAACCTATTTCAAATAATGTAAAGATAATATAGTGGTTTAATAGTTAAATTCTTCCCCCATGTTATGGAACATAAAGGCATAAATATCAGCTGCCGTTTCAATTATTTTCGAAGTTGGTTTTCCAGCTCCGTGTCCAGCACTAGTCTCAATCCTAATTAAGACTGGATCATCTCCTGTGTGCATCTCTTGTAGCCTTGCTGCGTATTTAAAGGAATGTGCTGGTACTACTCGATCGTCATGATCAGCTGTTGTAACCAAAGTTGCTGGGTAATCTTTGTTTTCTAAATTATGAAGTGGTGAATACTTGATCAAATAATTAAATGCCTCAGCCTCATCACTTTTACCATAATCTGTAGCCCATGCCCAACCAATCGTAAAAAGATGATATCTCAACATATCCATAACTCCTACGGCTGGAAAAGCGACCGCAAAAAGATCAGGTCTTTGATTGGAACAAGCGCCAACAAGAAGCCCTCCATTTGATCCTCCTTGAATCGCTAATTTTTCTGAAGAAGTATAATTACGTTTTATAAGGTGTTCCGCTGCTCCTATGAAATCATCAAAGACATTTTGTTTTCTATCCAGTGTTCCAGCCTTATGCCATTCACTTCCAAATTCACCCCCTCCTCTAATGTTTGCAATAGCGAGAATACCACCATTCTCTAAAAGAGGCAACCTTGTAATTGAAAATGAAGGCAATATGGAAATATCGAAACCTCCATAACCATATAAAAGCGTTGGATTACTTCCATCCAAGCGCAATCCTTTTTTATGTGTTATAAAGACAGGTACCTTTGTTCCATCTTTGCTAGTGTACCATTCCTGCGTTGTTATAAATCCTTCTGTATCGAATTTGACTTCGGACTTTCTGAATACTTCCGAGCTCAAAGTCTCTGTATCTAATTTAAAAATGGTAGATGGATAGGTGAAAGAGGTGAAGGTATAAAAGGCTTCAGTAGATGTCTTACGACCACCAACTCCACCGACCGTTCCAATTCCTGGTAATTCTAAATCACTTAGGTATTTCCCATCCAGATCATGAACTTTAATCATGCTTGAAGCGTTTTTTAAATACCCGATAAACATCTTTGATCCTACAACTGAAACAGATCTGATTGGTTCTGCTTGTTCAGGAATGACGTCCACCCAATTTTCTTCAGCCGGATTATTAAAGTCGACTGCGATCACACGCATGTTGGGAGCTTTATAGTTTGTTCGTATGAGAATTTGAGAACCATTGTTGTCAACAACATTAAAGTCATGATCAAAGCCTGTCACTATGTCCACCATTTTTTGGGATTCAATATCTAGGACTTTGAGAGCATTCCCACTGGTTGATTCACTCGTGGAAATAAAAAGATATTTTTCATCTTCCGAGGTGTTGGCATAACTATTTCTTTGAGGATGATCTGGTTCTTCATGAACAAGTTTATCTTGTGACTGATCTTCGCCTAGTTTATGATAATAAACTTTATGAAACTCTACAGCATTACTTAATTCTCCATCCTTTTGCGGTTCTGGATATCTGCTGTAATAAAAACCGTCTTTATACCAGGCAATTCCGGAGAACTTCAACCATTCCAATTTGTCTTCTAGTAATTCTCCGGTCTTAAGATCCAAAACCATCGCCTTCCTCCAATCCGAACCTCCCTCTGAAATCATATATGCCATCTTATCTCCAGCTTCATTAAAATCGAGACCTCCTAAAGAGGTTGTACCATCTTCAGAGAATTTGTTAGGATCTAAAATTAAAGTAGGCTCTCCGTCCAATTTATCAATTGAATACAACGAGCTTTGATTTTGGAGTCCATCATTTTTGAAAAAATAATATTTACCTCCTTCCTTAAATGGAGAAGAATATTTAGGATAGTCCCAAAGTTCAGTTAATCGATTGATTAATTTCTCACGACCCGGTAAAGCATGTAAATAATCGAAGGTCACTTTGTTCTGTGCCTTCACCCAATTCATCGTTTCTTCACTATGATCATCTTCCAACCATCGATAAGGATCTTTAATAGTCGTACCATGATAATCATCCATTACTGTTTCATCTTTGCGTGTCGTAGGATAAGTAATGTTATTCATGTCGGCAACTTCACTCATTGTTGTTAATTCTTTCATGGGTTCTGCAATAACAAAATCAGTTATTTGCTTATTGCAGGCTATTGTGGTTAAAAGGATAAGGAAGAGCGTGTAAATTAGGTTATTCATCTTTACAGGTATTTCATTTTATAAGCTCAGTAAATATACTCCAAACAACCGATATGTTGTTTTAATCTTATCTTTGTTACAGATTAAATTATAATATGAATAAGTATTATTTATTAAGTTTTCTTGCTTTTCAAAGCCTATTACTTTTAGGCCAAGAAAAGGTCTATAAAAACTGTAATGTAAAGTTTGAAGGGATAGATCCCGTTTTAAACAAACAGATCAAAGAAATGAATAAAGAAGAGCTTTTTGTTTATACGCCCGATGCACTTAAAACCATGCGATTAGATTTTCCATTGATTGAAGGTGCTGGTAGTCTAGCTCGTACTAGTGGATATACCTTCTTTGAGCTTGCGCTTACAATTAATTCCAAAAGAGCGAGAAATGATTATGGTTATATTGAAAAAGGATCGGTGATTAAATTTTTCCTTTTAGATGGCAATAGTTTTTATTCGAACAATCTTACGAATTCATTGCCCAAACGAACCACCGATGCAAACTCAACCATGTATGTAGCATCTTGTAGTATAGACAAAGAAGAATTAAAGATGTTGAATAATTCATACATTGATAAAATTGCGGTGGTCTGGAGTAAAGGATATGAAGAATATGAGATTTATAATCCTGATTTTTTTGTTAACCAATTATCTTGCCTTGAAGAATAAATATGTTAGGACTTAAATTAAAAACAGACCCACGTTGGGCTAATTTAGCTGAGAAATCTTTGGAAGAAATTTTAACGGATCATGCTTATTGTGAGCAAAAAGCAGCGACCTCAGGAATTTCTTTAATTACAATGTTCCCAGAGCATGAACGATTGGTGGATGAAGTTACACCTGTGGTAGCTGAAGAATGGGGGCACTTTTCCATTGTCTTAAAAGAACTAAGAAAGAGAGGTTTAAAATTGGGAAGGCAACGAAAAGATATTTATGTCAATGAACTTTTAAAATTCCAAAAGAAAGGAGGAGACCGTACGAAAGTATTGATTGAAAAGTTGTTGACTTTTGCACTAATAGAAGCTAGAAGTTGTGAACGCTTTAGAATACTTTCTTTGAATCTAGAAGAGGAAGGCTTAAAAGAATTTTACCATAAATTCATGGTTTCTGAGGCTGGACACTACCGAATGTTTTTGGACTTAGCCATGGAATATGGAGATGAAGAAGAAGTAAAGACTCGTTGGCAAGAATACCTTGAGCACGAGAAAGGCATTATGGAAAATATGGAATTGCGAGGTGATAGAATGCACTAAATTTTGTAATGAATAAACAAGACACACTTAAACTTTTCAATAAGCTTATCGCTAAGCAGGATCATTTATTTACTGCGCTTTCGCAAATCAAGGAATCCGATTATTTAAAAACGGAAGAAGCTGGAACATGGAACGTGCTTCAGATTTTAAAGCATCTTCAAGTATCTGAAAATTCCTCTTTAAAATATCTTCTCTTTAAAGCAAAAGATCCAAAGGCCTCGTATCAAAAAACGGGACTTAAAGAAAAATTTAATACTTGGATATTGAAAAGAAGAATGATTTCACCCAAGAAGATAAAAGCATCTGATGTGAATGGACTATCCCCTACTGCAGAAGGATTGCAGTTTGATAATATCATCAATGAGTGGAAAGAAACTAGAGAGAATATGCATCAATTTCTAAATGGACTTGAACCAGAAAAATTTTCATTAAACTTATATAAACACCCTGCCATTGGCAGAATCAATCTATCCCAAATGATTGAATTTTTTCTAGGTCATATTCATAGACATGAGGGTCAGATAAATCGGATTTTGAAAAAATAAGAGTTAGCTATCCTATTATTGTTTCTATTAGTACACTCAATAGGTAGTGAGGCTGACTTAGTCTCACGGAAGTCTCATTGATTTTAAATTAAATCAATATCTTGAAGGAAATAAAATCGAACACTTTTAACTTTCCTTGAATGAAAAAGCTGACACTACTCCTAGTTTTATGTCTTACCATTTCTTTTTTAATTACAATAGGTCTGGATTTCTCTGAAATAAAAGGATTTAAGAAACTCCCAAAACAACAACGAATAGATGGGCTTCTTGAACAAGAGTTTATGATGACTCATGATCCAGCAACACACACCATTCCAACGGAACGATTAGAAAAGGTTAAAAAGGAAATATTTGCGGGTAAGTATGTCAATCGCAATGGTTCTTCATTGACTTGGGAAGAAAGAGGACCTGATAATTTTGGTGGTCGAACGAGAGCGATGATTATGGATAAAAATGACCCAACTGGTAATACTATTTTTGCTGGAGGTGTAGCTGGAGGCTTGTGGAAATGTACAGAAGTATTTGGTGATTACAAATGGGAAGAAATTGATGGCTACACAGGAAACGTTGCGATTGGTTCTATTGCTCAAGACCCGGATAGACCAAATGACATTTATGTAGGAACCGGAGAAGGATGGCTAGCAGGTGGCGTATATGATGGAGATGGAATATATAAGTCCGAAGATGGAGGAGTTACTTTTAATCGATTGACCAATAACTTAGGGAGTTTTGATGCAGTGCATGATATGGAGGTTCATAACGGACGTGTATTTGCAGCAACAAGCTCAAGAGGATTAATAGTGTCGGATGATGGTGGATTGACTTGGAGTAAGTCTTTAGGTCAAGGCGCTTTTGGAATTAGTGATAGAGCTGCTGATATTGAGGTAGCCTCTGATGGAGACCTATATGCTGCCATGGGATTAGGAACCTCGGAAGATGGGGTTTATAGATCCACGGATAATGGTTTGACATGGGACTGGAAAGAGTTCCCTTTTACTGGATATCAGCGAATTGAAATTGCGGTTTCTCATTCCAATCCAAACATCATATTTGCTTTAGCTGAAGACGAAGTAGGAGGAGGAGTAAAATATATTGTAAAAAGTGTTGATAAAGGAGATAACTGGGAAACGATTGACCCACCCGGGTCTTTAAACATGGACAATTTTGCAAGAAGTCAAGCCTACTATGATTTGTCAATGACCATTGATGCGAGTAATCCTGACAGGATTTATATTGGGGGCGTGGATATACTTTATAGCTCGACTGGAGGTAATACGGGGAGCTGGGAACAACTTTCTCAATGGTATGGAGGAAATGCTCAATACGTACATGCAGATCAACATCGGATGATCAATGCCGACCAAACTGGAGATAGAATTATCTTTTCTAACGATGGTGGTTTGTGGGTAACTGAAAATGGTAAAAGTGAAAATCCTGATGTACGTGACATCAACAAAGGGTTCAATATTGCGCAGTTCTATTCATGTTCTATTAATCAAGATGTTGGAAATGAATATTTCCTTGGTGGAACTCAGGATAATGGGTCGCATCAATTTAATTCCTTGGGTATAAATTCAACAAATGAAATAACCGGTGGAGATGGCGGTTATTGCCATGTGGATCGATTTGATCCCAATATTCAGGTGACCTCTTATGTTTACAATTCATACTTTATTACGACCAATAATTGGGCTTCCCGAGATAGAATTGTGATTGGAGATCGAGTTGGTTTTTTTATAAATCCAACAGAGTATGATGATACAAACAAAATCTTGTATTGCTCAGGAGGTGATAATCAAATGTATTTTATTGATGTAATGACTAGTGAATATGATTCAATACAATTTCCTGAATTAGCAAATGGTGAAGAGCTTACCGCACTTAAGGTAAGTCCTAATGAACCTGATGTATTATATTTTGGAACGACGAGAGGTAAACTATATAGATCTGAGAACCCAAGAGCTAATCCAACTCCAACCTTACTTTATGACGGCGTAGGAAGCATGAGAAATATTGAATTTGATCCTCAAAATGAAGAAAACATGTTGATCACTTATTCAAATTTTGGGACTGAATCTGTGGTCTATTCTCAAAACAAAGGACTTGATTGGGAAATCATTCAAGGGAATTTACCGGACATGCCAGTAAGATGGGGAATGATTAATCCATTTAATAGTTCATCTATATTACTAGCAACAGAACTTGGAATCTGGTCAACGGAACAAATTGATGGCCAGAATACAAATTGGACTTTAAACAGTGCAGGTCTTCCTTTGACTCGAGTCAATATGTTTGATATTCGTTCACAAGATAATTTAATAGTTGCTGCCACCTATGGAAGAGGAATGTATACAGCGATTGGCGCCGGAGGCTTGATCGATTTTGACCAGGATGGCTTTTTGTGTGATGTAGATTGTAACGATGTAAATGCAGCTGTTAATCCAAGCGCAACAGAGATACCGTATAACGGTTTTGATGATGATTGTGAACCATTAACGCTCGATGATGACCTAGATCAAGATGGTTATCCCATTGCTTTGGATTGCGATGATTCAGACCCAAGCATAAACCCTGGTGTTGAAGAAATTCCAGATAATGGAATTGATGAAAACTGTGATGGTTCTGACTCTCCTATTGTTCCTTGTCTCGAATATGGTGCAGGCCCTTATGATGCGATGGCTTTGGGTGCTAACTGTGATGCTGGACCGGTGAGTCCTGGATGGCAAGTGTGGGATAATGAATCCTACAATATTGATAACATCACGAATGGCCAGAGATATTATGTTGATTATTGCCAAAATTATGATCCGTCAATATTTGAAGGTCAAATCACTATTTTAGAATATAATACACAAGCTGGCGCACAAGGTCTTGTCATTGATTCCAACTATGGGTGTAGGTTAGAGTTTGAAGGTAAGTCTAGTGCCGCTTACCCAGATATTCTGATCATAATAAGTGTGGTTAATGGATGTTCAAATAGCTCAAACAACATAGAAAACGGTTTCCCATTCTTTGGCTGTTTAGATACTGAATTTGAAGATAATGATAGTGATGGCTATACAGAGGATGTTGATTGCAATGATGATGATCCAGCAATAAATCCAGGAGCAATAGAAATAGTTTACAATGGTATTGATGAAGATTGTAATCCAGCTACTCTGGATGATGATTTAGATCAAGATGGCTTCTTGTTGGCGGATGATTGTGATGACAATAATTCAGAGATTAATCCTGGAGTATCTGAAATTGCTTACAATAATATTGACGATGATTGCAACCCATTAACCGTAGATGATGATATCGACCAGGATGGCTTTTTACTTGCGGATGATTGTGATGATCAGAATGCAGACGTTAATCCGAATGCTATAGAGCTTGTTTACAATGGTCTTGATGATGATTGTAATTCAGCGACACTCGATGACGACTTAGATCAAGATGGTTTTGTTCTTTCAGATGATTGTGATGACGACAATGCAGCGATCAATCCTAATGCGTTGGAGATTACTTATAACGGTATCGATGATGATTGTAATGAACTAACCTTGGATGATGATTTAGATCAGGATGGTTTCTTGCTTGCGGATGATTGTAATGATGAAGATGAAACAGTATATCCTGGTGCGGAGGAAATTCCAGACAATGGTGTTGATGAAGATTGTAATGGAGAAGATTTAACCCCAGTGGTTGAGCTTGGAGATTATAGTGTAAAGATTTATCCAAATCCAGCTACTGACTTTATTCTCATTGAATCAAAAGATGAATTAAAATTAGATGTGGAAATATTTGATCTAAAGGGAGCAAGCGTGTTGTCGATTGATAAAATGAATTACATTGATGTCTCGAATTTAAATCCTGGAGTTTACATTTTAAAACTCCAGGATAAAATCACGGATGTCATAGCATCAGAACGCATTTTGATTCACTAATAAAGATGAAATCGAAGGACCAAATAAATTAAGAGAAACTAAAACCTAGTTTCTTTTAATTTTTTTGGCTAGGTCTTTAACAGCACTAAAATGAGAAATGAAGTGGATGCTTGAAAAAAAGTATCGGTCTTTATCTGAAACGTTTCCTCTTGTCTGGCCTGTAAAAACCACAAAGTCATCTGGTTCATTGGCAGCTGTGGCTAACTCTCCCATTCTATTAGCTAAGGAAGTTGTTAGAACTCCTTGCGCCTGTAATTGTTCAGTTGTGCCGACATATTCTGTGCTTACATCATCAAGATAATCGGTCATTAAAATTCTTGGAGCTATTTCAATGGCCATTGAAACGGAAGGTGAAAGATTGAAACTAGCACCTACACCCATAGGGAAATTTATTTGCCAGCGTTTATAAGGAGCTTTATAACTACTAGAAGAGCCCTGGCCCTCCGTTCCTAAGGGTTGAAGTTCTATCAAGCTGCCTTGATAGTAGGCTTTAGGATTAAAGTGAAAAAGATTAGTTCCTACGGTAAGGTAAACATCAAGACCATATTTTTTGATGGCTGGCATGAGACTTGTCAAACTGATTTCAACACCTACCCCAAATTCATCGATATTTGATTCAAAACTAAGATTCCTTTTCTGCCGTACACTAGAACCAGAAAGAGCATCACTTCCTGATACCTTCCCATGCATAAATCTCACAAAATAACTTGCGATTTCATTGGAAACCAATGTATAAGAAACACCCGTTGCAAAATGGCCTTTTGAAAAACTCAAAGGATGGTCGAACGGAGAAAGGTCACCCATGTAATGCATAGATCCAGCATAGACTTTTACCTTAGGGACTTGGCAGTCAGACCTAGATGCACAAAATACAACAATGGAAAGGATCATTAATTTCCTTAACACTTCTCTTTTCTCAGGTGATTAAATAAAGTGGTTTTGTGGGGTCTTTATTATCGACAAGTTACTATATACTAAGATAAATCTAGCATACTTTGAAGTTCAATGGTCGAATATTGATAATAAACCAGCATTTTATCAGGATCAATGTCCAAAATGAGGTCTTGGTGAAAGGGAACACGATAAATACTAGAGTCTTTATCTACCAATAGAAGTATTTGTTTAGGATGTTGTTCTATATCAATGACCTTGCCCATGGCCTCTTCATCGCTTGAAAATATTATGAAATCTATTAACGTTTGCTCCACGGCTGCCTTTCGTTCTTCTCTTTCTTTCAGCTCTATATATACTTCCTTGTTAAGAAGAGGTGAAGCTAGTTCAGGGCTATTATAGTCTTCAAAGTTTATAAGAATTGGATCAAAGTCAGGCAAGCATTTCAAGACTTTAACGGGTACTTTATTTCCATTCAAATAAAAGAAAAGGAATTTTTGATCTTGGAGAATCTCATCCTGATTATCTTCTGGGAAAAACTTTATAAAACCTTCTTTTCCCTGGGTTCCTCCAGTCCTACCAATTCCGACTAAAGATATCAATAGAAATCGATTAGCTTTTGAGTCAATGAGAAGCCTTGCTCCGCCTTTTCAGGCCAAGGTTTTGTGTTATCGCAATTTGGATCATTAAAGCACTGGCTGTCGTAAATTGCTAATTCTCTTCTAATAAGCCCTATTCCTTTGGCATAATATTCTGTTGAGAATCTTCTATTTATTTGATTTTCGTAGTCTGCATGGATAATGTTAATAACATCATCGTACTCTACACCACTGAATGTTACATCGGTGAATCTATCTGCAACTTTAGATTCCCAGTTCAGATACATTTGAATTGGATCACCAGCAACAAAAACATTTACATCTTCAGGAAATGGTGTTCCATCCCATCTAGATCCTAAAACAGGAGGCATTTTCAGCTTCACCTTATTTAAGTTTTCCTCGTTTCTAATGACTGAATTGTTTTCTATTCTTAGAGTCCAAACATCCGTCACAAAGTATTGATCAAAGAAGTCATCTTTTCTTGCAATTTCAAGTGTATAAACAGGAATATCACCATCAACAATTGTTTTACTAACAATTTGCTCCCTTAAAAAACTAGAGCTAGAATCAATCACTAATCCCTCATTATCATATATCACTGAATCCATGACAAACTCCCAAGTTGTAATTGAGTCTACTGGATAAAAATCCAATTCTAGTTGAATATCTTCAGCAGGTATAAACTCCTCTCTACATGATTGTAAAACGACAAGACTAAATAAGATTAATAAACTGAAAATCAGGTTTTTACACATGGTAATAAAATTTAATGTAAAATTAAATAAAATTCTGCTAATTGAGGTGTCCTGAGCTGATAATTCCTCCTCCAAGGACATCATCATTCTCATAAAAGACAGCAGATTGACCGGGTGCAATGCCTCTAACGTTGGCTGAAAACTCTACAAATATATCATTTCCTTTTCTTCGAAGGGTACCAATTGTCCCTCTATCGTTATATCTAACCATTGTAACGACTTCTTTATTATCTGGGATCTCATTATATTTTATGGAGTTAATATTAGTAACTAAAACGCCATTCTTTAACAATTCGTCTTCTTCACCTAGGGTTACCGTATTCGTTGTCGCATCTATATGAGTTACATACATTGGTTTCCCAAATGCTTGCCCTAGACCACGTCTTTGCCCAATGGTGAAAAATGGATAACCGATGTGTGTTCCCAATTCGTTTCCATCCTTATCGACAAATTTCCCGCCGCTTACCTTAGCTTCAAGCTCAGGTAATCTTCTCTTTAAAAATCCTCTGTAATCATTGTCTGGCACAAAACAGATTTCATAACTCTCAGGCTTTAAAGAAAGTTGTTCGTAGCCCAAATCTTTAGCCATGTTTCTTATCTCTTCTTTCGTATAATTAGCAAGGGGAAACATCGTACGAGCTAAACACTCTTGACTTAATCCCCAGAGTACATACGATTGATCTTTCCTAGGATCAAGACCTTTTGAAACAAAATATCGGCCGTCTTTTTCATTAATTTTAGCATAATGTCCGGTGGCAATGAATTGGCAATCCATGGCATCGGCTCTTTTTAAAAGAGCTGACCACTTAATATGAGTATTACAAAGAATACATGGATTAGGTGTTCTTCCATTGACATATTCTTCAACAAAATTATCAATGACGTAATCACCGAACTCATCTCTGATATCGACAATAAAATGAGAAAATCCCATATCTACCGCAACCTGTCTTGCATCATTTATTGAATCAAGTGAACAACAACCTGTTTCCTTACCTGAAGATCCAGAACTAGCATAATCCCATGTCTTCATAGTTATGCCTACAATTTCATAGCCTTCTTGGTGCAACATCATGGCTGTTACTGTACTATCAATGCCACCGCTCATGGCTACTAAAACTCTACCTTTTTTGCTCATAGTTTTAAAAAAAAGAGGAGCCACAAAAGTAGCTCCTCTTTATGATTATTTCCAGTATAAATGATTCTTATTTTACGAGCGTAACATTTCCTGTTTTGGTGAATCTCTCTCCCCCTTCACAAGAAACTTCAACACAGTATCCATATACATCAGGATTTAACGCTACTCCATCATAGGTTCCATCCCAAATAAATGAGCCTTCTAATTCAGAGTCAAATACTATCTCTCCCCAACGATCAAATATAATTAGTCGCTTTTCATCTTGGACATTTGTGTAAACGGTAAAAACATCATTGTGACTATCTCCATTAGGAGTAAACATATTAGGTACATGAATATTTTCTACGCTACACGGAGTATCTTCTACCGCAATTATTATCGTACGGAAATCTACACAGCCATCCGGTGAAGTTACCTCTACTGTGTACTCTATATCTCCAATTGAAGATGGTGTTACAATAGGGGTGGCACTGAATGGATCGTCAAAATCTTCTGCTGGAGACCAAGAATAACTGAAACCAGGAAGATTAGGTGTAACACTCAATTGACTCGATTGTCCAAAGGCAAGTGACTCAGGATCAGCAACAATGGTGATAAGACCAACGGTAAGAATGGTTATCGGTTGCGAAGCAGTAAACGTACATCCTTGCGCATTCGTAACCTCCAAGGTTAAATCCATGTCTGACTGTGGTGCAATAACTACCGTAGATTGATCATTGGCTCCTACAACTATGTTGGAAGGAGACCATTCATAACTAGCTGCATCACCCAGTGAAATTAATGAATTGTATTCTATTTCTTCCCCAAGACATACTTCTATTGGACCGTCGATAGACGCTTCAATTTGACTTGGAATTAACGTAAAGTTTCCAGTTACTGGACAGCCTAAATCTGTCAAACCCATCACTGAATAATTAATGGTGTCTGAAGGCAAAATGGTTATTTCCTCTCCTGTCCCTATCACATTACCATTTGCATCCGTCCATTCTGCTCCATCAAAATCCACGGTGGCCAAAGTCCCTGTAAGAGTAACTGAATCTCCCACACAATAAAACTGATTACTTGTAGAACTTGAGATATCAATTTCTTCAGTCGCACTAGTAGTGATTGTTACTTCTTCCGAGTCAGTACAACCGACAGAATCAGTCACAATCACAGTATAAGTGCCATCTTCTCCAAATGCTACAGGAATACTTGCTTGATTTCCCAAATCTTCTCCATTAGGTCCAATCCAGGTAAATGTATCCCCATCTGTAACAACACTTAGATTGGTTGAAATCCCATCACATAATATCAAACCGTTATCCGATTCAATTTCTATACCTATGTTATCAGGGACAGTAACAACCGTTGTAAATTCACTAGAGCAATCTGGATTTATCATGTCAGAAACAGTCACTGTAAAACTCGTTGTCTCTGTCAGTACTACCATAGGGTTTGGATCAGATGCATCTGAAAGAACCCCTGGCGGATCTGTTGACCAATTATACATTAAGTTTGTTGGTCCGAATGGATTTATACTGATTGTATCACCAATACATTGCACCATGGTATTTGCTAAATTTAAAGACGGACCTGATCCTGGAGTGACATTTACAGAACCAACAGCCGTACATCCAAACTGATCCGTGACAGTAACTAGAAATGTTGTGCTTTGTGTTGCAATTACAACAGGACTAACATCCGTAGTTGCGATACTAACATTTGGATCTGAACTAACCCAACTATAACTAAGCTGTGCGTTTCCATTCGGGTTTAATTGAAAAGGGACATCTACACATGAGGTAAAACTTGCTCCATTAATCTGTGCATCTAAAGTCGGTAAAGGTGAAGGAATAACTTCCACTGAACCGACCGCGGTACAACCCATTTGATCTGTAACTGTCACCGTAAACAATGTTGGCTGTGCAATCACAATTACTGGACTCACATCTGATGTTGCAAAGGCAACATTGGGATCTGAGCTGGTCCAGGAATATGTATATTGAGGATTCCCATTTGGGTTTAATTGAAATGCTGTATTTGCGCAAGCGGCAATCGCACCTCCACTAATATCTGGCTCAATGGTCGGGCCTGCATCTCCACTAACTGGAAAGTCTAACGTAAGATTTCCGGCACATCCACTGACCGTTACAAGATCCAAAGTTACAGTTAGGGTCTGGTTTCCAATTACCACAAAATTGGGGTTAGGGCCATTATAAGTATCTGTAGCAACATTCGATTGAACCGTCCAGGTATAACTGGCAATATCTTGTGCGGTGGAAGTCAAATCATTTAGAAAAACGTCAATCTCACCTCCATCACAACCAGTGGCAGTTAAATCAAAATTCACATCTGGATCTCCGATTATTGATACGCCAACTTCTTGAAATGAAGTGTCTTGACATGATCCATCAAAAGTAACCAAGGCAACGGTATAAAGTCCTGGTGTACTGTAGGTGAAGTTTGGATCTTGGTCATCAGAAAATGGTGTTAAATTTGGAAAATCAAAGTACCATTCATAGCTCAATGGATTACCCTGCGTAGAGGTACTTCCATTGGTAAATTGTGTCGTAAGATCATCACAACTAGGATTAGGTTGGGCTTCGAAGGCAGCCATTGGAGGATCTGTACAAGCACGCACATTGTATTGAAAATCTCTTCTTGTTTCTGAAATTTTAACTCCATCTCTAAATTCTTCAACACAAAGCCCAATTAAAAATTGTCCTTCTTGTGCTGCATTTAAAGTGAGTATTCCGGTTACAGGATCAAGGACAGGTGGAATACCTGCACCCATTAAATTAGTTAAATCATAACCTGTTGCATACACAACTTCTTGAAATGGCGGAAAGTAAATATTCGATGATAGAGGTTGTGCATCACTACCCCCAACCGTTGGATTACATAGTCGATAGACCAATGAATCTCCATCTTCATCAATCGCAGAAGCATCAAAGACAATGTCCTCATTAGAGCACACATAAACATCAGCCCAATTCCTAAATCTGGCCGCTGTGTTGCATTGCATCTGTGCTTCGGGCGTTAGTTCAATCCAATAGGTACCACCAGTATCGAGTGGATCTACAATATTGAGTAAGGTATTATTTCTACAACATCTTCTATATGAAATAATGTAACCATTAGGATTGAATGGTAAGGTTACCACTTGAACATATCTCTGTCTCTGCACACATACAGGGCTACTTAATACACGACAAGCAATGTTTGGATCACCCAATTGAATAACATCTTGAAATGGTATTGTAACTTGTCCATCTGCTTCAACATCTGCAAGCATATTTGTACTAGCATCGAAAAAACGAACAGTTGCTTCCATGTCAAGTTCTAGTGCCTCAGAATCACCAATACCACAATCTACAGCAAACTCTACCGTAATTTCATATTGATTATTTCCGAGACATTTATATTGTAAATTTCCACCGACTACGTGTGTCGCGTCAAGCGCAAATGGAGTTGCTAGCAAGAATAAAATAACAACACCTTGGTATATATTTCTTAATTTATTTTTCATTGTTAATTTCTTTTGTTGTGAGAATGATTAGTTCCTGAAATTAATCTCATCAATTTCTACTCTTCTTTCTCGCGAAGCATCGGGTGAGTAGATAGATTTTAAAGCTTCTGATTCTTTATCACTTATTCCAGAAGGTGCAGATGTTTCTCCGAAAGATCTTTCCTTTATCATAAGTTGTCCAGAATTTATATACTGCATCAAGATTCCTCCATCCCATTTCTTCAATGCATTCCTAACTGAATCTACACGTCTTTGACCTAGATTAAGGTTATAAATATCTTGCGCCAATGGACTCGCATATCCTCTAAGGAAAAGATTCACTTGTTGACCAGATTCTAACACTTCAATTAAAGTCTCTAACATTAACTGAAGATTGTCATTCCCTCGCTTGACCTCATTTTCAAAAAAGTTATTAACTTCTTGTCTTCCTTGTTCTCCTCTAATAGCAGAGTACTTTGTTGAAAATTCTTCCCTCCTTGGATAATATTTATCAAAGGTTTCTGAGTACCAAAGATTCGTCTTGGTCCTATTAGAACTTGGGTTAGGATGATCATTATCAAAGTACAACTTAACAGGAACCAATCCTTCCAAGGTTGCAATCTGAGTCTGCGTTAAGTATAAATCTTTAGTTACTGCACCGGAAAGACCTTGAGTATTAAAATCTAAAATACCACTCTCATATCCTTGGTGAAATCCAATAAGCCTATAATTCTGACAAGTAGGATCCAGAGCAAACCGCACTTGATTCGTAGATCCTGTGCTCTTCCCTATTTCTTGTCCCGTCGTCAAGCAAACAAGTTTAACTTCTGTATAGTCTAGTATCGCACCATTTGTTTTATCAAAGGTATTTACTGTCAGATCGATGGCTCCCGGCAGCATATACAACTTCTCCTCGATGGGTCCTTTCCCACACTGATCTGGATACGGTCCAATGTTACTAGATGTATCACTGTAGCCATCTTTGAAAATTTCTACTCTATACTCTTGATCACATCTAATCTTTACTTTATGTATGTTACTGTTTGGATTGTCACTATCATAGATCACTTCTCCTGAAGAAAGGTCAGTAATAACCATTCGAGTATTGGTCAAATCCTGTCCGGTAGTCTTATCAAATACTAGAGCATTTAAATCAATGCTCGTATCCGTATGTTCCACTTTGAAAATATCATAGCAACAGGTCTCATAAGAATCGTCTAAATATTGTGCGCCTTTACGATTTGAAGAAAGGTAGCCGGTGGTTCCCGCTTCATCTAAATAATAATAGATGTCATTGTAAGAGGTATTGATGGTAGGACCTGCATTGGAAATACTCTCTCCTCTATTTTTATAAATATCAAAACCACCAAAACCATCTCTTCCATTTGAACTAAAATAGAGAGTCTTTGATGCTTCATGCCAAAAAGGTGTGATGTCATCTGAAGTCGTATTAATATCTATGTTTACTGGAGTGGTAAAAACCATGTGGTTGTTAAAACTACTCATCCATATGTCAAGTCCGCCTTTTCCTCCAGGTCTGTTAGAAGCGAAATAGATAATGTCTAAATTATCATCTGTTCTAAAGCTTGGTTGAGTTGCGGTATAGCCAGTCATATTGATACTGGATGGAAGTGCCTTAGGTTCTCTAAATTGTCCATCTGCTCCTTTCAATGCGTAATAGATATCACATTCAATCATGTCTTGAAATCCATATGCGCATTTGGTAAAAGCCATAATGCTTCCATCGTTATTGAAACTTGGATTTGAGACTAGAATGCCTTCATCTTCATTTGAAGAAGTATCTTCTAAGGGTATGCTTTCTCCATTTTCGTTGACTAATATTTTAGACAACAAGGTCTTATCCTGCTTTTTTCCATGCGGATACTTTAAAGCAGAAAAGTAAAGTTTGTCATCAAGAAAATAAGGTCCTTGTTCTGAGTGTGGTGTGTTTACATCCGGCCCTAATGGAGTGACCTTTACATCTGGATTTGTCAAACTTTCATTCTGTGCCCATTGAGCAGATGAAAGTCCCATTTCAACTTTTTTGAGCATAGTTAAATCCTGAACGTCTGGATACTCTGTCAGAAAAGAATTGTAACTATTGATGGCTTCTTCATATTTTCCTTGCAGATGCTGTGCACTTGCCATGTGGTACAAGGCAGAATATTGCTCCTCCCCTTCAAACGTATCTAGATAATGTTTAAAGGCTTGTTCAGCTCTCGTGTAGGCATTTTGCTTAAATGCCGCTTTACCATATTTAAACCAAAGTTCTTCAGAGTCTTCTGAAAATTCTAAAGCCTTTGCATAATTCGTCAAGGCTCCGTTATAATTTGATTGTGACATTGCTTGATCACCTGCTTTCAAATAATCTCCCAGAGAATATTGACCAAAACTTAGAGTAAGGGTTGCAAGAAAAAGGAGGCAACTTGTATATATTTTCTTCATCATTATTTTTGAGTTAGGTTGCTTAGTAAATTGGACAAGGTTTCTTACCTGCATAAGGTAGTGCAGCAAAAATGTACCTAAGGGCAAATTCAGGTCCGCCTCCTTTTTGTACTTCTTTAATATCTAAATCGTAAGAAAAAGCAACATAAAGTTTATCCATTTGAAGTGCAATCATAGGATACCACGAATCATCCAATCTAATTCCTGCTCCTAAATAAAGGGCCCTGGTAAACTCATCATTTAGATAAAATTTACCTTGCCCATTGAGGACAATCTCTTGATAAGGGTTTTGCAAGGAGACCAATGCATTGAGCAATAAATCTATTTTATCAGCGACTTGCCAGTTTCCCATACCGTAAATATTGAATTTGGGCAAAAGTTTAGACTCTGGACCCATGTTTTCATCAAAACGCACGTCCGGCGATATTAGATTATTACCACTTACCCCTAGGTCAAAGAACTTTCTAAAGGTCTTTACCTGCCTATAGTTTAAGCCGACATTAGCATCAACGAACAATTTATCTAGCCCAGCATTGCCTTGATGTAATGGATCAGCGGAAATACCTGGCGTTAGGGTGTTTCCATTCCAAAATTCTCCTAATAAAGCATTCGAAGTATTAAAGGACCGTACACCAATACCAACATTAAGACCAGGAGTTATGTATCCTTTCCCGACTTTGATGGAATAAGATCCGAAAATATCAATGCCAGTTAAGGAAGTATTCAGATCACCTGCCACATCATAGTTGATTAGGGCGCCAAGACTTAAAAAATTAGGCTTTTCGTAGTCTTTTAGCTTAAAATCACCACCAACCGTAAGATTTTGATTTTCAACAGGCCAATTGAACCATTGTCGACGATAATTCGCATGAATTCTCTGATCACCAATAAATTGCCCAGTTAATGCTGGATTTAGGTTCAACGGTGAGTTAAAGAACATGGAATAGTGTAGGTCTTGTGAATTTGCCCCAAAGGCAAAACACACTAAGATGAGAAAGGGTGTGAATCTTTTCATTTACGTTAGTTTATTAATTGATAGAGCAATAACAAGTATTACACTACTTAATTTGAATATAGTTAGGATTAATGAGCGACATGGATAGAACGCAGGACGTTTCTTTACGCTGCTTAAAATAAAGTTACCATATTTAACAATTTTGCCAAAATAGTGCCAAATAAAATTTTTTTAAGAGATTTCAGTATTCTATATTTGCAGCCCGATAAGATGTTGAATGCAACATCGAGGATACACTGAAAGTAGAATAACCCTAAATTGGGTCATAATATTTTCAATTACGCGAAAGTAGCTCAGCTGGTAGAGCACGACCTTGCCAAGGTCGGGGTCGCGG
>JAHDGF010000056.1:3152-27558 GCA_020627785.1 Saprospiraceae bacterium | reverse complement strand
GTAATTACCATATATTGTGGTTAGAAATCAGTAGTAATTGATTTTATAACAACAAAACAAAACTAATGGTCCATCAAATTACCTCCAATTTCCAAAACTGCATTAAGCACCTGAAGTCTTCCGGAAAAAGTAGTTCTTATAAACAGATCGCTTTGAAGTTAGATATGCACCCTCAATGCATGAGTGATATCCTTCATTCTAAAAGAGAGGTAACTTTGAAAATCATGAATGATTTCATCAATCTCTACAATTGTAATCCTAATTATTTACATCATGGCCAAGAACCAATGTTCCTAGGAATGGAAGATGGGGACGAAGGCAAAAATGATAGTAACTATAACCCAATTCTTTACATTTCTGGCAACGCTCAATCAGACTATATAACAAGTTTGTCAGAAGAAAACCCACTGGTAGAAATACCGCATTTTAATATCCCAGATAAGGTGTATAATTCAGGTGAACTGAAATGCTTTGATGTGCTTGAAGATAGTATGGAACCCACCGTGTATTCTAACGATAAAGTAATTTGTCGTAAGATGGATTCCTCTCTTTGGCTTCATAATATCAGACCTCAGTTTGTGTATATCTTTGTTACTAACAACAATGTCATGATACGTCGTGTGCAGAGTGTTAATAAAGAAGCTGGGATTGTGACACTTGTTGCAGACAATGAATACTATGAACCAACGAGTCTTCCAATTGATCAAATCAAGGAAGTCAATACTCTAATGACTAGAATCAATCACTTTAGACCTGTTCAAAATATTGAAAGCATTGAACAGATGAAGGAGCTGAAGATGTTGAAAGAAACAGTAAGACAACAAAGTCAGTTGATCAGTCAATTGAATGGTTCTAAAATTGCAAGTAAGCAACCAGTGGCATTCGAAATCCACGAATGATTTTCAAACAATGTACGGCAGAATACATCGAACTTGAAGGAGGCTTCTGGGGGTTGATATCTATCGATGGAGAGCATTTTCTTCCCATGAATATGCCTGAACAGCTTAAAACAAGAGGTGTAAAATTTCAATTGACTTTGGAGCCATTAGAATTAATGGGTATAGCAATGTGGGGTAATCCAGTAAAGATTATCACTTTCACAACAAGCTAATTTTACACCTTTTGTATATGCTTATTCCAGTGAACTCCAGAAATGAGCGCTGCAATTTTTAGTGCTTCACTGTTTTTGTCCGAATCAAGAAAATCATTAAAGTATTTTTCTACGAACTTTGTGTCATAAGCCGCGCTTTTGAATTCTTCGTGATTTAAAACAAAGCTACCGAACTCCAAAGTGGTCTCAACACCTTCAATTTTATATTCTGAAATTGCTTGGATCATCTTGGTAATTGCTTCTCTTCGAGTCTCAGCCCATACAACCAACTTCGCAATCATTGGATCATAATAAATAGGTATTTCGTGCCCTTGACTAAAACCATGATCAACCCTAACTCCGTCTCCGGAAGGAATGGCGTATTTATCTAAAGTCCCTATACTAGGTTTAAAACCTTCTTTAGCATTTTCAGCGTATACCCTCAGTTCGATGGAGTGTCCATTTATTTTTAAATCTTCTTGTTTGATCGAGAGCTTCTCGCCTCTGGCTATCTTAATTTGTTGCTCGACCAAATCAACCCCAGTAATCATTTCAGTGACAGGATGTTCTACTTGTAGCCTTGTATTCATTTCAAGGAAGAAGTAATTCCCTTTGTCATCCATGATGAATTCTACCGTACCTGCTCCAGAATAATCACAAGAGGATGCTACTTTGAGTGCATCTAATCCCATGGCATTTCTGATCTCTTCACTTATTTTACCACTTGGAGCTTCTTCTACAACCTTTTGATGTCTTCTTTGAATACTGCAATCTCTCTCGAATAGATAAATTCCGTTTCCATGGTTATCGGTCAATACTTGAATTTCTATGTGCCTGGGAGATGTTATATATTTTTCTACAAAGACTTCATCATTTCCAAAAGAGGAGCGTGCTTCACTTTTTGCACGATTAAATTGCTCTTCAAATTCAATCTCATTATCAACCAATCGCATTCCTTTTCCACCACCACCAGCGGAGGCTTTAATTAGAACAGGATATCCGATTTCTTTGGCTACTTTTTTACCGATTTCAGATGATTCAACAGCTCCTTCCGTACCAGGCACCATAGGAATGTCGTAGCCAGAAACTGCTGCTTTTGCATCAAGTTTACTACCCATTATAGATATCGAATGCGGGCTAGGGCCAATAAATCGAATGCCATTATCCTCTACCAATTTAGCAAAGCTTGCATTTTCACTGAGGAAACCATAACCTGGATGAATTCCATCGGTTTGAGTCAATTTTGCAACTTCTATAATCTTAGCTTGATTCAAGTAAGAGTCTTTTGAAGGTGCAGGTCCAATACAATAGGCTTCATCTGCCATTTGAACATGCAGCGCATCTGCATCAGCTTCAGAATAAACGGCCACTGTGCTAATTCCCATTTTCTTCGCCGTTTTCATAACTCGAATGGCGATTTCTCCTCGATTAGCAATCAATATCTTTTTCATAGAGCAAATATATAAATCTATGGTTTGCTAGTCTCCTTGACTTTAATGAAATCCGTTACTCGATCTTTAATCAAAGCATTGATTTCAGGTAGTTCAGTGGCTCTAACCTTGGAAAATTCAAATAATACCTCATCTATGGCTGCAGTCAATTCTTCCTTTACAGCAATCATTGATTCCGTAGGAGGATAGTCACCAATCTGCACCAAGGAATTTATATGTGCTAATTTATTCGTGAGCCGTATTGGAAAATTTAATGGGTCTTGTCTACTTTGGTTTTTTGTTTGATATAGAAGTTTCTCTAATGAGTCCAACTTCCCAATGACTTGAGTGAAGCTTTTTTCAAGTACCGTATCTTTCTGCATATGAAGTAAATCATTCATTTGATCTTTAATGGATCGCATTTCTTTAATAGCTAAATGTGCTTCACTTACTTTATCATTAATAGCACAAATAAAATCAAACTGTTCCTGCAATCCTGCTTCATCGGTTTCACTTCTTGGATCTTTTAATACTTCAAACTCTTGTTCTTGACTTGAGTCGTTTATGCTTAGATTTACCTTGTATATCCCAGGGAGGATTTTTGGCCCATTCAATGAACCCCACCATAAGATCATTCCATCAAATTTTTCGGCATCTTCCATTTTCATATTCCAATTGAAAAAATTTGATCCAACCTTAGGCTCTAACTTGTACTTCTCATTTTCCTCTTTATTGGAGAAAGAAGATAAGGTATCGCCTTGAAGGGTTAGAAAGCTTAGCTTGATCTCATCCTCTTCTTTTATTTGGGGAAGGTGGTAAAAGCACATCGCTCCGCTAGGATGATTAACGCCAGCTCCCTTTACATCTTTTGATTGCCCACCTCTCATTCTGTAAGCGTCTAACGGTTTGAATAAATGCGCTTTTCTTCCGTCAATGTTATTTGAATTTCTAATAACACTTAGATCGTCTAAAAGCCAAATACTTCTTCCCTGAGTTGCCGCAATCAAATTATCATTCTTAAGCGCTAGATCAGTGATTGGAACAATCGGTAAATTCATTTGTAAAGGATACCAGTTTTGGCCATCATCCCATGAAGCATACATCCCGCTTTCGGTTCCAGTATATAACATCCCTTTTTGTTTTGGATCAACCTTTATGGCTCTAGTGAAATGTTCGGAAGGAATTCCATTGGTTATCTTAGTCCATGTCTTTCCATAATTTTCAGTCTTAAAAAGGTATGGAGTATAATCACCATTTTTGTAAGCAGTAGCGGCAAGGTAACAGCCACCTTCATTGTGTGGGTCAGCTTCTATTCCATTAATTTGAGTCCATTCTGGTAATTTCTGCGGAGTCACATTGGTCCAGTTTTCTCCATCATCCGTAGTTAAGTGTACAAGACCATCATCGGAGCCAACCCAAAAAGTTCCAGAGGTTGTTGGCGATTCTGAGATAGCAAACAGGGTACAATAATATTCTACACTAGTATTGTCTTGGGTGATAGGCCCACCAGATGAGCCTAGTTTAGATGGTTCATTTCTGGTTAGGTCAGGGCTTAAGATTTTCCAACTTTGTCCTTCATCTTCTGAGACATGTACGTGATTGGAAAGTGCATATAGTTTTTGAGGGTTGTGTTTTGAGAAGATGATTGGGAAATTCCATTGAAAGCGATATTTCATACCTTCTGCGCCGTGTCCCATTGGGTTATCTGGCCAGACATTTACTGCTCGAGTCAATCCAGTGCTATGGTCCTTTCTGGTCAAAAATCCATCATAACTTCCACCATATACGATATCATTATTTGATGGATCGATGGCAATGTGTGCTGATTCTCCGCCTGCGGTTGACTCCCAATCGGATTCAGTGATTGCAAAAGAATTATTCCGATGGGCAATTCTTAAAGTGCTGTTGTCTTGTTGGGCGACATATATTCGATACGGAAAATGGTCATCGGTAGTAACTCTATAAAATTGAGCCGTTGCCTGATTATGATAGGTGCTCCAATTATCACCAGCATCATAACTTACTTGTGCTCCTCCATCATCGCCTATAATCATCCTTTGATTATCTTCAGGGGCAATCCATAAGTCGTGATGGTCGCCATGAGGTGCGTTATAGGTTTTATAGGTATTCCCACCATCTGTAGAACGATGATATCTAACGTTAAGGACGTATACGATGTTTTCATCCTGAGAGTCTGCATAGATTCTTGTGTAATACCAGGCACGTTGTCTTAAC
Source organism: Saprospiraceae bacterium (assembly GCA_020627785.1). Taxonomy (GTDB): domain Bacteria; phylum Bacteroidota; class Bacteroidia; order Chitinophagales; family Saprospiraceae; genus JAHDBF01. The sequence continues at coordinate 22,803 of JAHDGF010000056.1, read as the reverse complement.
TTCCTTTCTGAATTGATTAGTTTCCATGATTCACCTCCATCATCTGAACGGTAGACTCCTCCTTTTTCATTCTCAATGATTGCCCAGATTCTATCTGAGTTAACGGGCGAAACAGTAACCCCAGAGATTCCCCAAGTTCCCTCAGGTAAACCTTTATTACCTTTTATTTCTGTCCACGTTTCACCGGAGTCAGTACTTTTCCAAAGAGATGAACCTTCGCCACCACTTGATAATGAGTAGGGTGTTCTTCTTACATTCCAAGTGCTTGCGTATAATATTCTAGGATTGTTGGGATCAATGATTAGATCTACAGCACCTGCATTTTCGTTGGCAAACAAGACTTTTTTCCAAGAGTTGCCACCATCAGTAGATTTAAAAATGCCTCTTTCAGATGTGGGTTTAAACAAATCACCTAATACCGCAGCAAAGACTATATTACTATTCTCTGGATGGACTTTAATTCTTGGTATGTGTCTACTTTTCTCAAGCCCCATCTGAGTCCAACTCTTTCCTCCATTAACTGTTTTCCAAACTCCATAACCATAAGATACATTTCCTCTTACAGTTTTTTCTCCTCCACCAACATATATGACATTTGGATCACTTTTACTCACATCAATTGACCCAATTGACCCTCCAAAATATCCGTCTGAAATATTAGAGTAAGATTGTCCGCCGTCAGTTGTTTTCCAGACCCCTCCACCAGTTGATCCAAAATAATAAAGGAGTGGTTTATTTGGAACACCTGTAACAGCGCAGGAACGTCCACCTCTAAAAGGACCTATATGTCTCCACTCCAAAGCATCATAGTAAGATTCGTAAGGGTGATCTTTTGATTGGCTAATGATGGAATCTTGGGCAAAGAGTAGTGCCAGTAAAACGAACAATAAGTTTTTCATATTTCGTGCTTGATTCAGTCTTTGAATGTAGAAAACAAAAGGGTTTTTTTAATCAACTGTCAAGTTAAGATATTACCTCTTAAATATTGACGAATGACCATAAATCATTTGGCGTAAAAATCTCAAGAATTATCTTGCTAAGCTTGGCTTCAGGTAATCTAAAATTTCTGCAGTTTCATTGGGATAGAATGAAGGACAATCATATTTTTTTAACCATGTAATCTGTCGTTTTGCATATCTTCTAGAATTCTTTTTAATCTCATCTAAACATTTGTTTAAACTAACTTCTCCATCTAGGTAAGGAAATAACTCTTGATATCCAACGGTCTGGAGTGAAGGTAAATTTCTATATTTTATTAAGCCCTTAACTTCTTCAATTAATCCATTATCTCGCATTTCCATTACTCTATTATTGATCCTTTCATAAAGATTAGGTCGATCCATTTTGAGGATTAAGTTAATAGGAATGAAATCACGTTTCTCCTTTTTTTGGTTTAAAAAACTGTGATAAGTTTTTCCGCTTGTCCTAATTACTTGAATTGCCCTGATTACACGTCGCGAATTTTTTTGATCAATTTTCTTAGCATGTATAGGATCTTTATTTTGTAATTCTTCTACTAAATATTCGATTCCTTTTTCTTCATAGTCATCATTAACTTCCGATTTTATGTCATCCGGGATGTCAGGAAATTTATCCAGACCTTGTAAAATAGCATCAATATATAAACCAGTTCCACCAACCAGAATAGCGACCTGATGGTCTTTGAAATAATTATCTAAAGCTGGGATAACTTCTTTTTCATACTGCCCTGCAGAATAGTTCTCAATAATGGACCTTGAGTTAATAAAATGGTGTTTTACTTTAGACAACTCAGCAATACTAGGTTTAGCCGTCCCAATCGTTAATTCTTTAAATACTTGTCTTGAGTCTGAAGAAAAGATTTCCAAATTGTATCTTTCTGCTAGGATCAAAGCTAGACTTGATTTCCCGACTGCAGTAGGACCCATGATGTTTATGAGGAAATTAGGACTTTTTGACAAAGTAAATTTTTAAAATAAATCTAGGATAAATGAAATTATCAATCAAATATAGTTTATTCATTTTGCCCCTAAGTCTTCTATTTTTTTCATGCAACAATGAAAGGAAACCCCAGTCAATTGCAAAGGCTAAGTTAGGGGCTACCGATGGTGCAGAATATGCCATGGTCATTCATGGAGGAGCTGGTACCATTAAAAAAGAAAATATGTCAGAGGACATGTATCAGCAATATTACAATGCTTTGGATACTGCTTTGAGTATCGGAGAGAAAATTTTAAAAGAAGGAGGATCAAGTTTAGATGCCATTGAGAAGACCATTCATTTCATGGAAGATTCCCCTTTATTTAATTCTGGTAAAGGTGCCGTTTTCACAAATGCAGGAACCAATGAATTAGATGCATCCATTATGGATGGAGCAAATAGAAATGCTGGGGCAGTAGGGGGAATTACAAATGTAAAACATCCTATTTCTGCTGCACGCGCAGTCATGGAAAAATCAGAGCATGTTATGATGGTGGGAGAAGGTGCAGAAAAATTTGCGAAAGCGAATGGTCTTGAAATTGTAGATCCTGAATATTTTAAAACTGAAAGAAGGTGGAATTCTCTCCAGAAGATATTAGCTAAAGAAGAGTCTACCGGACATGTGAGTGATTTTAAAGATTCAAAATACGGTACGGTAGGGGCAGTTGCACTGGATAAAGCTGGGAATATAGCAGCTGGAACTTCAACAGGAGGTATGACTAATAAAAAATACAATAGGATTGGGGATTCTCCAATAATAGGAGCTGGTACTTTTGCAGATAATTTAACCTGTGGTGTTTCTTGCACGGGACATGGAGAATTTTTCATCCGCTATGCAGTTGCTTATGATGTTGCTGCAAGAATGGAATATAAATTAGAAAGTGTTCAGGAAGCCGCAGAATTTATCGTGAATGAAAAACTTGTTAAAGCGGAGGGTTCAGGAGGCCTGATTGCTCTTGATGCCAAAGGTAATGTGTCAATGCCTTTTAATACAGCAGGAATGTATAGAGGTTACATCAAGCCTAATGAGAAAGTAATAGCCATGTATCAGGAATAAAAAAAGCGACAATTTCTTGTCGCCACTCTGAGGCTTTAGTTGGAATCAACCCTTAAGGTTAACCTTTATCCCAAAACCGTTGCGAATATATGTTTGACCAATGAGTCTGTAAAAATCGCAATAGTGAATTAACTAAAATGTTAACGTCTGTAGTTTTTCATAACTCTCAGATTATCAATTCATTGTAACAGGAAAGTTCAATATATAAGTGCCTGACTTCTAAGAAATTATGTTTTTCTTAAGATTTATGTAACTTTTTTTTCATCACCTTCGTTGTAATGATAACTTCCAATGTTGAACACTATGAAAAAGTCCAAACTTCTACTATCTACTTGTTTTGCTTTAATTCTTAGCTTGAGCAGTTACATCTACCTAAATAGCCAAGAGGCAGAATCAAAATTTTATGCTACTTCAATTAATGCTGTTTCTGAATTAGAAGAGAATGATTCAGATCAAGTGGGTTTTTCTGACATCGAAGGTTTAAAATGGGTAGCGGGTACATTAAGATATTTGATGACATTGACCAAATAAATTACATAACGGAAGTTCGATTTTCAAATTTATAACCGTTAAGGAGATCATTAATTTCCATTCGTTTTTTACCAGATAATTGAACAGATAAGCAATTTAAAGCACCTTCTGATGTTCCGATTTTTAGATAAGTTTTATTGTCTGTTTCAATCATTTTTCTCTCAAGTTTAGATTCCTCATCTATTGAACTCGATAATATTTTCATTTCAATTTTTTCTGTAATTCTTGTGAATGCTCCTGGAAATGGATTTAATCCTCTTACCTGATTGTGGATTTCTTGAGCGGTTTTGTTGAAATCAATTTCACATGTTTCTCTAAAAATTTTGGGAGCTTTTGACACCAAGCTTTCATCTTGTTGTAAGTATTGAACTTCTCCAGCAGCAATATCCTCTAAAGTCTTCATGATAATCGGCCCCCCTTCTAGCATTAATTTATCATGAACAGAACCTGTAGTATCATCAGGATCAATCTTGACTTTTACTTGATGGATCATATCTCCTGTATCAATTTCGTGCTTTAATTTAAATGTAGTAAGACCAGTAACCTTATCTCCATTCATAACAGCCCAATGGATGGGAGCCGCTCCTCTATATAGAGGTAATAATGAGCCATGGATATTGATTGTTCCCAAAGGAGGCATATCCCACACGGCAACAGGTAGCATTCTAAATGCTACAACTACTTGGATGTCCGCTTGTATTTTTTTCAGCTTTTCTTGAAATTTTGGAGATTTCAAGTTTTTTGGTTGCAGAACAGGTATTGAGTGCGCTTCCGCAAATTTTTTAACAGCTGATTGAATTAATTGCTTTTTACCTCTACCGCCTAATTTATCCACGGATGTAATGACAGCGGCTACTTCATGCTCTGATTCATGCAAGGTCTGCAGGGTAGGTACAGCAAACTCAGGGGTTCCCATGAATACAATTCTTAATTTTTTGTCAATCATTGATAAGTTGTTGATATTTGGAGAACTATTTTCGTTGTTTTCTTATTGAAAAATATACAGCACAAATAAACAGTTTTCTGATATGTTTAAACAAATATTTACTCTAAGCCTATTTTTCTTTATCAGTCTAAGTCTTTCATCACAAGCAAAAGAAGTGGAAGGGTACGTTTTTGAAACAGGTAACCGTGGTTATTTAAATGCAGTAAAGGTTGATCTGAAGTCAATGGATGGACAGGTGCTTGAAAGCACTTTTACCAATAAAGATGGATTTTTTGGTTTTAATGTCGATGCTTCAAATAATTATAAAATCGGGATATCGAAAGACATGTTTGAAGAGCAAGAGACGACCATTAACATGTCTGATCACGAAGGCAAGAACAAAATATTTCTTAGTCTGAAAATGAAAAGGTCCCCAGGATATCAATTTGAGATAACCTTAGCACCTAAAAGGGAAGATGATAACATCGCAGTTGAAGCAATTAAAGGAGCATTAATTGAGGTTTATAATAATACGACGAAAGAAGAAGTCTTGGTTTTAAAAGATCACCCTCATCCAGATTTTTCCGTAAACCTCATTAAGGGGAATCACTATACAATATTGGTTAGAAAGAAAGATTACATGGCTAAGCGTATGGAAGCCTTCGTAGATGTTGAAGGATGTATACTTTGTTTTGAAGGAGTAGGGAAGGTCGAACCTGGGGTAGCTGATAATTTAACGGAAGGAAATACCATGGGGGTATTATTAGCCAATGTTGAAATGGAAAAAGTGAGCATGGGTAAAAAGATAGAAGTACAAGATATCTACTATGACTTTGGGAGTGCCAAGCTACGGTCAAGTTCAAAAAAGGAATTAGATAAAGTGGTTACCCTAATTAATGATAATCCGGCATTAAATATTGAACTAGGATCGCATACCGATTCCCGTGGAGGTACAAAAGAAAATCAAACCTTGAGCGTAAAAAGAGCCAAGGCAGCTGTTGCTTACTTGATAGAAGAAGGAGACATAGATCCTTCGAATATTATAGCCAGAGGTTATGGTGAAACAGAAATAAAGAATGGTTGCGTCGATGGTGTCGATTGTACTGAAACTAAACATCAGGAAAATAGACGCACGGAACTTAAGATAACAGGATTGAAGTCAGCACCCCCGCCGATTAAGTCACTAAAGAAAATGAAAGAAGAAGTTGATATGGAAGCTTTGATTTTAGAATTACAAAATCAAGAACAAGTAAAGGTGACAGGTGACCAAACTCTTGAAGATGTAGTAGGAAAGGATCAAATTAACAATAATAAGGTCAGTGAATCTTCACCAGAAGAAATAAAAGAAGCAATTGAATCTGTAGAAATTGAAGAGCCAAATAAAGTTGTTGTTGATGAGTTAATGGAGGAAGGTGCAAAACAAATGGAAAGTGATAAAAATCAATTGAATGGCTACAAGATATTAATTCTGGAATCTGAAGAATTCTTGAAACCCGACAATGAAATTTTCACCAAACATCAACAAATTTTTCAGCACCTTCAAGGGGATAAAATTTTATACCTGATTGGTGATTTTCAAGAAATAAATAAAGCCGAAGGTTTTTTGAACTCGGTTAAATTAATGTATCCTGAAGCAAAAGTATTGAACTTTGTCAATGGAGAAATACAAAATTAAACCAGCATTCCTGCTATTGCTCCTGTGATCAAGGTTGCTATTGTACCGCCGATCAGCGCCTTAACCCCTAGCTTGACTAAATTCTCTCGCTGCCCAGGAGCAATGGCACTTATTCCGCCTATCTGAATACCGATAGAGGCGAAGTTGGCAAAGCCGCAAAGGGCGTATGTTGCAATGATTACGGATTTTTCAGAGAGCACACCGGCTGCTTTATACTCAACCAAAGAAGCATAGGCAACAAATTCATTGAGAATTGTCTTTTCACCAAGTGTTTGTCCAATCATTAATAAATCTCCCGAGCTTACGCCAATGAGCCAAGCTACCGGGGAAAATAACATTCCTAAAATGTATTGAAGAGATAACTCACCAAAGGCACCGTTGGTTGAACTTGCTATAACATCGTTTAGATTAACTAAAGCACCAAATCTTGTCAACAATTCATTTACCAAATAAATCATGGCCATAAATGATAAAAGCATCACTCCTACATTTACAGCTAGTTTCAAACCATCTGTTGTTCCTCGTGCCAATGCATCAAGAAAGTTGGAACCTATCGATTCTTTTGATACTTCTAAATTCTTATTTATCTCATCATTTGTTTCAGGGAGAATGATCTTAGCGGCGACCAAAGCTGCCGGAGCAGATATTATAGACGCCGTTAATAAGTGCATTCCAAACTCAGACTTTTGAACAGGATCATCCCCTCCTAACATACTCATATAAGCACCGAATACTCCACCAGCAATGGTTGCCATTCCTCCAGTCATTAGTGAGTTAATCTCAGACTTTGACATCCTTTCTAGGTAAGGTTTTACAACAAGTGGTGCTTCTGTCTGTCCAATAAATACATTTGCGGCAGCGGCCAAACTTTCTGCGCCTGTTAACCTCATTGTCTTATTCATTATCCATGCAAACCCATAAACCACTTTTTGAAGAATGCCTAAATAGTATAGAATACTTGACAAGGCGGAAAAGAAAACAATGGTCGGTAAGACAGAAAATGCAAATCCAAAGGGCCCACCGGGTTTGGCTAAATCTCCGAATAAGAAAATGGCAGCAGTTTCAGAACTATTTATCATAATGACAAAAAAGTCCACAACGGTTTGGAAAATGTTGCGTACAAATGGCACTTTCAATAGCAGAATTGCAAGGATAAACTGGATAAGCATTCCAACAAAAACAAGCCTCCAATCAATGGACTTTCTATGTGAGCTTAACAGAAAACAGATGAAGAGTAATACCGTGATTCCTAATCCTCCTCTTAAAATTCCAGTCCAAAAGTCCATAAACGATCGATTTTTGCTTTATTATGTCTGAGTAATGTATAAATTTTTTAGCGATTATCTAAATTGCAGTCATGCCATACTTAATAGGAATTAGTGGAGGAAGTGGATCAGGTAAAACCTCTTTCTTAAATGGGTTAAAAGAATGCCTAGATCCAGATCAAGCTTGTTTTATTTCATTTGATGATTATTACAAGCCAAGAGAAGACCAAAAAAAGGATGCTGAGGGGGTATCAAATTTTGATTTGCCTGAATCTATGGAGGTTGAGGCATTTGTGAAGGATCTAGAATCACTGACTCAAGGCAGGTCGATCAAAAGACTTGAATACGTCTTTAATAATGAGAATGCAACTCCTGAGGAAATAATCATTAAGCCCGCTAAGGTTATAATTGTTGAAGGACTATTTATATATCATTATCCTACATTAAAGGAGAGATTTGACTTGAAATTGTTTGTAGATGCTGATGATGAACTTAAAATTATTCGAAGAATTAAAAGAGACAAAGAAGAGCGCAATTATCCTTTAGAAGATGTCCTTTATAGATATAAAAACCATGTAATCCCTTCTTATAGACAATTTATTGAACCTTATGTGAAGGAGATGGATATTATTATTAATAACAATCATTCCTTTGATCAGAGTCTGAAGGTAATTTATCAGTTTATAAAATCATTCAAATAGTCAGAATTGCATTCTTGGGGCTGGAGCAATAGATAAATCTGAAAAATTCTTATCCAAGTATTTATACCATCCCACCATACCGATCATCCCCGCATTGTCTGTACAAAGACTAATTGGAGGTACAAACGCCTTGTAATTGTTTGCCGAGCAAAGTTCGTTGAATCTTTTTCTTAATTCGGAATTGGCTGAGACTCCACCTGCCATAGCTAAAGTGTTAACCCCATATTCTTCTGCGGCAATGCTTAATTTCTCAATTAAGGTTTCACATATTGAGTTCTGGATTGAAGCACAGATGTTGTTAAGGTTTTGCTCTATAAATTTTGGATTTTTGTCTGTTTCTCTCCGTAAAAAGTACATCACAGCAGTTTTAAAGCCACTAAAGCTGAATTCATGCTTACCAACCTTAGATTTTGGGAATTCATAAACGGATTGTCCTTGTTGAGCTAGTCTATCGATAATGGGGCCTGAAGGATATTTAAGACCTAGCATCTTACCCGTCTTATCAAATGCTTCGCCGGCTGCATCATCTATGGATTGGCCCAATATAGTCATGTTGAGATAGTCTTTGACCAATACCAATTGTGTGTGACCTCCTGATACGGTGAGGCAAATAAAAGGAAATTCTGGTTTCGATTCTCCAGCAAAATTAGCCATCACGTGAGCCTGCATGTGTTGTACCTCAATTATTGGGATATTTAATGACTGTGCCAATGATTTAGCAAAAGTTACCCCCACAATAAGGCTTCCAAGAAGACCAGGGCCTTTTGTGACGGCAATTGCATCTAGGTCTGCAGTCTTTATCTTGGCTTCTTTGAGCGCGGCAGATACGACAGGGATTATTTTCTGAATATGTTCTCTTGAGGCCAATTCAGGAACTACACCTCCGTAGTTTTGATGTACTTCTTGAGTGGCTACCTTGTTGCTCAATACCTCCCCATTGGAGATTATTGCGGCTGAAGTGTCGTCACAGGATGATTCTATAGCTAATATGTAGTTCAATCTTGACTTATATTTATTGAAATGATAATTGAATTTTGGAAAAAAATCTTAATTTGGAACCACCAAATAAAGTGCTTTTTGCATCATATAACAAAAAAATTCCAAATTCATGAGGTCTATTATTAGCCTAATCCTTTTACTTGTTGCTGGTTTCTTGGCTTACACGCTCTACACAAACATTCAAGAACCGATTGCTTTCCAAGCTGAAAAAGCTACGAGATTAGATAAAGTAACAGGACATCTTGAAAATATTAGAAAATCTCAGGAGATTTATAGAACCATAACTGGGGAGTTTGCTCCTACCTTTGACACTCTTTCAATGGTTCTTAAAAATGATAGCATTCCATTTATCAATATAGTAGGAGATCCAGATGATCCAACCAAGGAATTTACCAAAACGATTACCTATTCTAGTGCATTAGACTCAATTACTGCCTTAAATATCAATTTAGATTCATTAAGGTATGTTCCTTATAGTGCATCTAAAGAATTTAATATGACAGCTGATACTATAACCTATCAGCAAACTTTAGTTCAGGTTGTTGAAGTAGGTACTCGATATAAAGAATTTATGGGTAAATATGCTAGCCAAAAATTTACTAAATATGACAACTCATATGACCCGAACGCTTTGTTGAAGTTTGGAGATATGAGTAAACCTACATTAAGCGGAAATTGGTAATATCCGATTTTAGTTTTTCTACAGATTTATCAAAGGATAGTAAATCCATTAGTTTAAGTGGATTTGTATCCAACACTGATATGCTCATTGGTCTGTGGCAAGGAAGAATTCTGAAGCAGGCAGAAATGCTCAATAGCGAGGATGCTACTTATTCTAAGGTCAAGTCGAAATTGAGGAATGGTACCATTGATTCTTCAACTTTCGCCTTTAATCAGGAGCATTCCACACACATTGGGTTCGATAATTACAATCCTACAAACTTAAAGGTCTATTTACCTGAGCTTCCGGATAACTCTACAATTGAATCTGAGAAGCTAAGGCAACAAAAAATTGTAACAGTTAATAGTATTTCAGCTCATACTAGAAGGTTTATTAATTCAATTCAATCTAAAAATAGTTTACATCATATATCAACAGCCTTGAGCAATACTGCCTTAGGGTTAGAAGATCAGATTTTGGTTTTAGTTTACGATAACCAAATGAGTGTGCTTGTGCATAAAAATGGGGGTTTGAAATTCTTTGAAGAATTTAGCGGCGCTATACCTAATGATTTTTTGTATCATTTACTTTACTCTGCAGATGCTTGTTCCATTGACATAAATAAAATCAAAGTGCAAATAGGAGGAAGTATAGATTCCAATTCAGCTTTATTTGTTGCACTAAAATCTTACATTCATAACATTGAACTTTTTAGCTCTACCAGATATCATATTGAAGGAGCTAAACTTCCTTATCACTATTATATGCCCTTGATTGTAGCCAAAGCATGCGAATAACAGGCGGAAGATTAAGAGGCCATAGGTTTACTCCTCCAGCGAATAAATGGCCAACCAGACCAACGACAGACTTTTCTAAAGAAGCTTTATATAATATTCTAACAAATAGGATTGACTTTGACGAAGTTCGATTTTTAGATTTATTCGGAGGTACTGGCAATCATTGCTATGAATGCATTTCAAGAGGAGCACAATCAGCAACTTATGTTGATAAACATGGTCCTGCGGTGAAGTTTGTTAAAGAAATGGCGGTAAAACTAAAGATTGAAGAGGAATTGAATATTTATAAAACAGACGTATTTAAATTTATAAAAACTTCTCAAGCTACATTTAACCTAATTTTCGCAGGTCCACCTTATCCATTGAAAAACATTCCTGACATCCCTAGGATCATAATGGCAGATAAAATGCTTGAAGAGACAGGAATTCTTATCGTTGAGCACAATCCTAACGAAAACCTTCAAGAAATGCAGGGATTTCAGGAGCAAAGAAAATACGGGCAGACCATCTTCAGCTTTTTTCAACATTGACTACCTTTGCAGGTAATGAGTAATCAAAGAATTGTAAGTCGATTAAAGGAAATCTCATCTAAAGCCTTAGATGAAGTATTTGGACATAAGGTAGATTCAAGCCAGTTAATTGTCAATCAGACCAAAAAAGAGTTTGATGGTAATTATACTTTGGTTCTTTTCCCATTTGCGAAAGCATTAAGAAAAGGACTTCCGGAAATAGGAGAAGCCTTATCTAATTACCTCACTAATTTAGCTGAAATAAGGAGTTGCGGACTCGTTGCTGGATTTCTAAACTTAGAAATTGAGACAAGTGAATGGAAAAAAGAATTGCAGTTAATAGCGGAAGATTTAAATTATGGAATCTCATCAGCTTCAGGAGAAAAGATAATGATTGAGTTTTCTTCTCCAAACACCAATAAGCCCCTTCACCTAGGACACATAAGAAATATTCTATTGGGGAATTCCTGTGCTCGGATTCACGATGCTCTTGGTTATGAAGTTGTAGAAACTCAAGTGATCAACGATAGAGGGATTGCCATCTGCAAAAGCATGCATGCTTGGCAAGAGTTTGGAAATGGAGAAACACCCGATTCAACAGGAATGAAAGGAGATCATTTTGTAGGGAAATATTATGTTGCATATAATGATGCCTTGAAAGAGGAGTATTTAAAATTCCAAAGCTCAAAAGAAGGATTGGCCTTTCTAGATTCAAAAAAGAAATCTGAAGAAACTGCTGAGACTTTTTGGTCTAATTATAAGAATGCATACTTTAATGAGCATAGCACTATTGGCAAAGCGACCAAAGAAATGTTATTAAAATGGGAGGCAGGAGATAGCGACACTATAGCACTTTGGAAAAAATTAAATGATTGGGTCTACAGCGGATTTGACAAGACCTATGAAAGACTTGGTGTGAACTTTACCAAAAATTATTATGAATCCGATACATATAAACTAGGTAAAGAATCTGTTGAAAAATATCTTAAAAAAGGTCTTTTCTACAAAGAGCCAGATGGGAGTGTTTGGATTGATTTAGAGGATGCAGGGATGGATAAAAAGTTGGTCTTGAGAAGTGATGGAACCTCAGTTTACATGACGCAAGATATTGGTACAGCTCAGAAAAGATATGAAGAGTTTGAGACTACTAAAATGGTCTACGTAGTAGGAAATGAGCAGAACTACCATTTTAAAGTTTTATTTGAAATACTTAAGCAGATGGAAGAACCATATGCCGATGGTCTGTATCATCTATCTTACGGAATGGTGGAATTGCCAACAGGTAAAATGAAGTCAAGAGAGGGTACTGTTGTTGACGCAGATGATCTTATGGATGAAGTAATTGCTGAAGCTAAAAAATCTGCCTTAGAGCATGGTGAAATTGAAGGTGCCACAGATGAAGAAAGGAATGAAATTTATAGAAAGGTAGGTTTGGCTGCTTTAAAATTTCAAATGATAAGAGTAAACCCTCAAAAGAAGATGGTCTTTGACCCTAAAGAATCAGTAGATATGCAGGGAACGACAGGACCTTATGTTCAAAATGCTTTCGTAAGAATTCAGTCCATCTTAAGAAAAATGGGAGCTGGCTCTCTTGAAGAGCTTCATCAAGAATATGAATTAAAAGAAGAGGAAAAAGAGTTAATCATTCTGATGTCTTCATATCCAGATATTTTAAAAGAAGCAGGTTCAAACTATGACCCTTCTCTGATTGCTAGTTTTGGATATTCATTAGCTAAGGCTTTTCATAAGTTTTATCATGAATGTAGTGTCTTAAATGCGGAATCAGAACAAGCGAAAAACTTTCGATTGGTGTTAATTGGGCAGGTCTCCCGATTACTTGAAAAATCAATGGCTATCTTGGGAATCGAAATGCCTCAAAGAATGTAATTTGTGGTACTAAAAATAAATTAAGTTGGAAGAAGAACGGGCATTAAATTTTATAGAGCAAGAAATAGTCGAGGATATCAAAAATGAAAGATATCCTAAGCATATACACACGCGTTTTCCTCCAGAGCCAAATGGCTTTCTCCATATTGGCCATGCCACTGCTATCTGTTTTAATTTCGGAATCGCCAAAAAATTTAATGGAAAGACTAATCTTCGATTTGATGATACAAATCCTACAACTGAGAAGACGGATTACGTAGATGCGATTCAAGAAGATATAAAATGGTTAGGTTTTGAATGGGATGGTGAACCACTATTCGCTTCTGACTATTTTGATGAATTATATAATTATGCGATTAAACTCATCAAGGCAGGATTAGCCTATGTGGATGATTCAACTTCTGAAGAGATTGCGGAACAGAAAGGGGTACCCACTGAACCAGGAAAAGAATCACCTTATCGAAACAGACCGATTGAAGAAAATCTTGATTTATTTACCAGGATGAAAGCTGGAGAATTTCCAGACGGGTCAAAAGTCCTACGAGCAAAGGTAGATATGACTTCTCCTAATATGCACATGAGAGACCCATTGATTTATCGGATCAAAAAAGAACACCATCATCGTACAGGTGATGAATGGTGTATTTATCCGATGTATGATTTTGCGCATGGTCAAAGTGATTCTATAGAAAATATTACGCATAGTTTATGCTCTTTAGAATTTAAGCACCATCGACCTCTGTATAATTGGTTTATTGAAAAGTTGGAAATATTCCCTTCGCGACAGATTGAATTTGCTCGGAGAAATCTGACTTATATGATCACTTCTAAGAGAAAATTATTAAAGCTCGTAGAAGGCAACTACGTAGATGGATGGGATGATCCACGAATGTCTACAATATCTGGTCTTCGAAGAAAGGGTTATCCTGCAGAGGCCATCCGTAATTTTTGCGAAGAGGTAGGAATGGCTAAAAGAGATAACGTCATCGAAATTGAATTGCTCGAATCTCATGTAAGAGATGTTCTCAATAGAGAAGCTAACAGAATAATGGTTGTTGAAGATCCCATTCCTTTAACCATTGCTAATTATCCAGAGGATCAGGTTGAAATCATGATTGCTCAGAATAATCCAGAAGATGAATCGGCAGGAGTTCGTGAGATTCCATTTTCCAAATACCTATACATAGATAGGGAAGATTTTATGGTTGATCCGCCCAAAAAATACTTCCGTTTAGCTCCGGGTAAAACGGTTAGATTAAAAAATGGGTACATTATTGAATACCTAAGTCATAATGAAGAGGATGGGGAGGTAAAGAGCATTGAATGCAAATATTTTGATAATTCAAAAAGTGGAGAAGACAATAGCGGAATCAAAGCCAAAGGAACACTTCATTGGGTTTCAAAAGAGCAGGCAGTAAAAGTGCAATTAAACAATTACGAACATTTATTTTCTGATCCTACACCTTTGGCACATGAAGAGAAGGAATTCATTGATTTGGTCAATCCCAATTCGCTCACAATAAATGCTGAAGCCTTATCAGAACCAAGTATTTCTTCAGCTAAACCGGGAGACTACTATCAAATATTTAGAAAAGCTTACTACGCTGTAGATACAAAAAGCACAGGTAGTCCAGTAATTTTAAATAAGACCGTTGCTTTAAAAGGGGCGTGGAAAGATAAATCAAAAAAATAGTGGCATCAGGAAGAGTCATATTATCTCCTTCTAAATTCAACTTCGTGTTAGAACGATTGACGCATCAGTTGATTGAGAACTATGGTGATTTTGATAATACGTGTATTGTCGGAATTCAAGAAAAGGGAGTTCGATTGAGCCAAAATTTAATTAAACTTTTAGAATCGAAATCGGATCTGAAAAATAAAATCGAATTTGGTAAACTTGATATTTCTTTCTATCGGGATGATTTTAGATTAAGAGATCAACCGATCAAAGTATCTCCAACAGACTTAGAGTTTTCTTTAGAAGGAAAGAAGGTAATTTTAATAGACGATGTACTTTATTCAGGGAGAACCATTCAAGCAGCATTGGCCGCTCTGCAGGATTTTGGTCGTCCTTTAAAGGTAGAATTGCTAGTTATGGTCGATCGGCGATTTAATAGGCAACTTCCCATTCACCCAGATTACACAGGAATTGTTGTTGATGCTTTAGATGAAGCCTATGTACGAGTAGTATGGGGTGATGATAAAAATGATCATCGCATCAGAATTTTTTCAGCTGAAAATCGAAAAGTATGAGCGCACTTGAAATGAGTACCAAACATCTTTTGGGTATAAAGTACATTACCCGAGAAGATATCGATCTTATTTTTAGTACAGCAGAAAATTTCAAGGAAGTTATTAATCGGCCTATCAAAAAAGTCCCTTCCCTCAGAGATATAACCATCGCCAATTTATTTTTTGAGAACTCAACTCGTACTCGGATTTCTTTTGAGTTGGCTGAAAAAAGATTATCAGCAGATGTTGTCAACTTTTCTGCATCCAGTAGTTCAGTGAAGAAAGGAGAAACTTTATTGGATACGGTGAATAACATTCTGTCTATGAAAGTAGACATGATTGTTATGAGGCATCCTGCACCTGGAGCACATGCATTTCTTGCAAACCATATTGATGTAAATATCATCAATGCAGGAGATGGAACACATGAACATCCAACTCAAGCTTTACTAGATGCCTTTTCAATGAGAGAAAAACTAGGGGATCTTAAGGGGAAGAAGGTTGTAATCGTAGGTGATATACTACATTCAAGGGTCGCCTTGTCAAATATTTTTTGTCTCAAAAAATTAGGTGCAGAAGTAATGGTCTGTGGTCCACCGACTTTGATTCCTAAGCATATTAAAATGCTAGGGGTTGAAGTGAGTTATAATATTCGTGAGGCGCTTGAATGGTGCGATGTAGCCAATGTATTAAGAATACAATTGGAAAGGCAAGACATAAAATATATTCCATCATTAAGAGAGTATTCTAGCTATTTTGGAATTGATCTTGAATTATTGAATTCTCTTAAGAAGGATATAATCATTATGCACCCTGGCCCAATAAATAGAGGTGTAGAACTTTCTGGAGATGTCGCAGATTCAGAACATTCGATCATATTGGATCAAGTTGAAAATGGTGTAGCCATTAGGATGGCAGTCTTATATCTTCTTGCGTCTAAGCGAAATGTGATCAAAGCTTAAATATTTTTTAAAGTCTTTACTTTAGGAATCAAAATACAATCCTAAACGGTTATAAGTTATTGCTAATAGAAATTATTCGAAACTGTGAAAGAAAGATTACTCATTATTATCCTATCTACGTTTTGCTTACAATTAATTGGACAGCATGATATAAAAATAAATCTTGAAGGCTATCAGAATGATACATTAATCGTCGGATATTATTTAGGTGATAAGCAATTGGTGCATGATACTTTATATTCTAAAGATCAAGGTAAATTTCGATTGAAAGGCGATTCAAGTCTCACCAAAGGTTTTTATATTCTTTTGACAATGCCTGAAAATAGATTTATTCAATTCATTGTTGATGAAGATCAAAAGTTTGAACTGAATTCTGAAAAAGAGGACATGTCAGTGCTTAAGTTTAAAGGCTCTGAAGACAACGAGTTATTTATGGATTACATAAACTATTTAGGAGTGAAAAGACCTTTGGCAGATACCATAAGAGCAAAGATTTCACGTCTGGTAGAGGGTGATCCTGAAATTGTAAAGTTAAATGAGGAGCTAGATAAAATCGACAACGAAGTGAAGATGGAGAAGGCAAGAGTAATTAAAGCCCATCCTAAAAGTCTTACAGCAATGATTCTTAAGTCCAGTGAAAATATTGACATTCCAGATTTTGAAGGGACAGAAGAAGAAGTAAAAACGAAGACTTATCTGCATTATAAAAAACACTATTTTGATCATATTGATTTAGCAGATCCTATTACCCTAAGAACACCTTTTATTGATCAACGGGTTAAATATTACATGAAGAATTTAACGCCTAATCATCCAGATTCTATTATTCAAAGTATGGAGTATATTTTGAATGAAGTTAAACCTGCTAAAGAAACATTTAGGTTCTATTTAAGTACCTTCTTAAATGAGTACATCCAGTCTAAAATTGTAGGTATGGATAAGGTATATGTTCACTTGGCTGAAAAGTATTATGCAACAGGAATGGCTCCATGGTTAGATGAAGAAACCACTGAAAAAATTGTAGGTAATGCGATGGATATCAAACCTGTTCTAATAGGGAACATTGCACCGAACATTACGGTTTATCAACAAGACGGGACACCGATAAGCATTGATGAAATCGATTATGAATTCTTAGTGTTACTTTTCTGGGCACCAGATTGTGGACATTGCAAAAAAGTCATGCCTTCCATTATAGAATTTTACGAAGAGTATGAAGATAAAGGGGTCAAGCTATTGGCGATCTGTTCTAAGATGGGAGAAAAGGAAGAAACCTGCTGGCCTGCCATTGAAGAAAAGGGGATGACAGGCTTTATCAATGCTTCAGATAAGTACAATAAGTCAAGATCTAAGGTTAAATTCAACGTAAAGACTACGCCTAAAATCTATGTTTTAGATAAGAATCGAGAGATATTAATAAAGAATATAGGTGGTGAGCAATTAGGTGAAGTAATGGAGGAAATGTTCCGTAGGGCAGAGTTTAAAAAATAGTCAAAACCCAAATTGTAGTCTTTCAAGCATTGTCTTGTTTGTTCTTTCTTAGAAATAAACTGTAACTTTGGGAATCCCCGAAATCAAGTCATAAACCTAAATTGAGCTTAAAAGTAGCTCATTAAAGAATTGTAGCGTATGTCGTTTAAGAATTTGAAGATAGCAGAACCAATTATTAAGGCTTTAGGAGAAAGAGGATTCAAGAAGCCAACCAAGATACAAGAGAAGATTATTCCTTTAGTAATTAAGAGAAAGGACATAATCGCAGTGACAGCTAATGGTACTGGAAAAACAGGTTCGTTTTCCATTCCAATTGCTAATTTGATTCATAAAATCGATGGCAATAGCACCGATAAACCTGTTTTGAGAGTAATTATCGTCAGTTCAAATCCTGACTTGGCAAAACAGACCTTCTCTAGTTTTGGTAAAATCACAAAACACACAAAAGTTAAGCACACACTTTATCTAGATAATGAAAATAAAGGCAAAGGGCTTAAGGCTCTTGAAGAAGGTGTGAATGTGCTTGTATCTACTCCTAAAAATGCTAAATTTCTCTTAGACTCCAAAAAAGTCAATCCTGAGGAAGTTAAGATTTTAGTCATTGATGGCCTAGATGAGATTTTTGCGGAGGATGTAACCGTTAGTAAATCAATCATTGATTTTCTACCAAAATCAAAGCAAACAATTGTTTTTACATCAAAACTCACGGATCAAGTTGAGGCTTTTTGTATAGCTCAATTATCTGATCCAGAAAAATTAGAAGTATTTGCGAAAGCGGAAAAACGTAACAATTCTGATCGCAATCGAAAGAAGCCTGACAATAACAAAGGGAGGAAAAAGAAGAAAAAAGGCGGTAATAAAAACAGACGTTCTACGGAGATGTCCGATAAATTGAAAAGCAAGTTTTTATGGCCCTTAGGCTAAGAAACTATAACTCCTTTTTCAATCTCTAAATGTATATCACAGATCTGAGCAAGGTAATGGTCATGTGTTACAATGACAAAGGTCTGATTCATATCTGTTTTTAATTTTTCAATGATTTTATGGACTTCCTCTGAAGTTGCTTGATCCAAGTTACCTGTCGGTTCATCTGCGAATACAACTGCAGGACTATTTACAAGTGCTCTTGCAAAAGCCACCCTTTGTTGCTCACCTCCAGATAATTCATTAGGCTTATGTTCTAATCTATTTCCTAAGTCAAGGTAGCCTAATAGCTCTTTCGCTTTCGCAAATGCTTCTTGTTTGTTCGTTGAATTGGCTAAGGCAGGAAGAGCGACATTTTCTAGGGCAGAAAATTCGTTTAAGAGATGATGGAATTGAAAAACGAAACCTAATTTTTGATTTCGAATTCTTGCCAGTTCTTTTGATTTTATTCGAAATAAATCTACTCCCTCAAAAAATACAGAGCCAGAATCAGGTATATCCAAGGAACCCAATATATGTAATAAGGTGCTTTTTCCAGCACCACTTTTACCAGTGATCGCTACTGTTTTACCTTCATTAATGGTAAGGTTAACTCCATTTAAGACTTTTACATCTTCATAAGATTTATAAATATTTTCCGCCCGAATCATGATTCTCTAAAATTATTGCATTAAACCCTTATAAATATACTCTTTACAACTTTCTATTACTAAAAGTCAAACTTTGCCCTCCCAATGTATAACATTATGTGTATTTAACTATTTTTGATATAAATATCCTGAGAATGAAGGTCCTTCAGCTATGTAAAAAGCTACCATATCCACTAAAAGACGGCGAATCTATTGCTGTCAACAGCCTTAGTAGGGCTATGGTAGATCTTGGTTGCGAAATGACCTTACTCGCCATGAATACGGAAAAGCATTTCTCTGAGGTGCCAGACAGGTGCTCAGAGCTTGACCATTATACTGCGATTCATACCATTTATGTAGATAATACTTTAAATCCGTTTGATGCCTTTATTGATTTAGTATCAGGTAAGTCCTATAACATTACTCGATTTGACTCTCCAGCTTTTC
>JAHDGF010000056.1:0-3142 GCA_020627785.1 Saprospiraceae bacterium | reverse complement strand
AGTTAATTGAATTAATTACGAATAATTCATATGACGTCATTCAGCTAGAAACGAGTTATCTAGGAATATACATAGATACCATTATCAAGCATTGCGATGCAAAGGTGGTGTTGCGTTCTCATAACCTTGAGTATGAAATATGGGAGAGGATATCTGATAACACTAAGCGAGGTTTAAAAAGCTGGTATCTCAATAAATGTGCTGAACGACTTTTTGACTTTGAAGTGAGTAGCCTTGACAATTATGATCTTCTTGTTACAATTAGTGATCAAGATGTTATTAAATATAAGGAGTTAGGCTACAACAAAAATTGCATTAGTTCCCCTGCTGGTTTGAATCTCCCTGATTATCAGGTCAAGCCATTACGTGCTAAAAACACATTATCTTTCATTGGCTCCTTAGATTGGATTCCTAATCTAAATGGACTACAGTGGTTTGTTGAAAATGTCTGGGCTAAAGTCCATGAAGTCCATTCAGATCTTCATTTTCACGTCGCAGGAAGAAATCTTAGTTCTAGCTTTTTAAATGCCTCCAGACCAGGTATTAAAGTTGAGGGTGAGGTAGATTGCGCCAAGCATTTTATATCCGCTCATAACATTATGATTGTCCCACTCTTTTCGGGAAGTGGTATTCGTATTAAGATATTAGAAGGCATGGCTCTTGGACGAACAATAATCTCAACTTCCATTGGAGCAGAAGGGATAGGGGGTGAAAATGGCAAGCACTATTTATTGGCAGATAATGAAGAGGAATTTCGAGCGGCTATTTCTAAGTGTATGAACAATCCTACGCTGGTTCAAGAAATAGCTCATAATGCTAGAGAATTTGTGGAAGAAAATTATTCCAACCTTTCCAACGCCACTCAGTTAATCCAAGCTTATAAAGAATTGACGCTTGTTCCCGAGCTGCAGGTCTAAACAGATGATAAAATAATATATCTTTGAGGATAGCCTGTATTACTCAACCTAAATTATTGAAGCTGCGTGAAGCTTTTGATTGTTGCTAGCCGATTCCCTTACCCTTTAGAAAAAGGAGATAAACTTAGACTTTGTCACCAGATCAAAATTCTAGCGAAGCACTACGAAATTTACCTTTATGCGTGTAATAGCTCGAAAGTATTAGATTCTCACATCGATCATATTAAAGAATACTGCAAAGACATTAAAATTCATCACCTTGATACGAAGGAGTTGATCAAAAATGTTGGCTCAGCAATATTTTCAGGTCTCCCGTTTCAGGTAGCTATGTTTACAAATGATCGGATTAAAGACGAAATAAAAGAATTTGCAGCCATACATAAAGTCGATCATGTGTATACCCAATTGATAAGAATGGCAGAAAATACCAGAGATCTAAAATATCCAAAGACTTTGGATTACATGGATGCCTTTGGTTTTGGGATGCATAAGAGAGCTGGGATCGGAGGGCTTTTTAGAAAGCTGTTTTATAAAATAGAAGGGAATAGAGTAAAGAAGTACGAAAAAGAGATCTATACAGCATTTAAAAGCCATACAGTAATCACAGAAAAGGATAGGGGAAGACTCGAATTAGAATCACCAGTTCATGTTGTTGCGAATGGAGTAGACGCAGACTTTTTTACGAATTCTGGTTCGCTGGATTCGTATGATTTGGTCTTCGTAGGTAATATGGGTTATGTTCCTAACATCGATGCCGCTAAAGTTTTAGTCAACGATATCCTCCCGCGACTAAACAAAAAAGAAACAAAATTTAATCTTCTCATTGCTGGGGCGAGACCCACTAGAGAAGTTATTGATTTAGCTGAAAACGAACACGTGACCGTCGGAGGTTGGATGCAAGATATTCGAGAAGCCTACAAAGGAGGCAGAATTTTTGTCGCACCGATCTTCCAATCCATCGGACAACAGAATAAGATTTTAGAAGCAATGTCAATGGAAATTCCTTGCGTTATTAATAAGTCCGTGGCTGAAGGATTAAATCTAAAGGACAGAGTCCATTGTCTTATTGCAGAAAACCCGGACGAGTTTGTACAGAGAATTTTGGAATTGGAAAATAACGTAGAATTATTTGCATCCCTCATCGTTTCTGGAAAGGAACTGGTAAAGAATTCCTTTTCATGGGAGGCAAAAACAGAACCGTTGGTAAAACTAATTGGAGAAAGTAAACAAGCTTAAAATTCCGGGCAAAAGCCGTCATCATTATAATAGTCCCCGTTGAATCTTAAAGTTAATTCAAAAGCATTCAAACCTCGGGTGTCTCCAAATGTTTGTCGTATGTTGATATCATAACTTAAGCCAATTAAGAAACTTTTTAATTGGAAGCCAACCAGTGGACTTAAATAATTCATACTGAACCCATCGACATTGTCAACGGCGGATAACCAGGCTCCGAAGTGAAAAGCATTGAGATAGCCTTCTGAGAAATATTTAAAATTTGTTCCTACTCTAATTTCCTTGTCATAACCCTGTTGTTGGTACAAAACTCTTGGTTGAATATGAAAATATTCTGACAGTTGTTGATCAACATTTATGTGTGCTACAATTCTTTGTTGTAAAACAGCAATTGGGTCTATGGCTGGATTTAAGTTGTCTTTTTTAGCAAAAAATGAGGCGTTTGGAGTCGTGATGTGATGGTACGCAGCTCCCGCTAATACAGAAGTTCCTTTCTTTGGCTTGATCAAGTAATTCAATCCCAAGCTAACATCGAAAAAGCCTATGTTATTGGGAGGTAAGAGCTCTGATGTTGCTTGATCAAAAGCATCTAACTCGTTGAATTCATCGCCAAAATTTAAATTATCGTAACCTATGTTTCTTTGGTATATGCTTATTTGCGCACCAGCGCCCAAAAACTGATTACCATCTCTTCCTAGGCTTTTATGGAATGCGCCAGAAATTGAAATCTGAGAAGTATTCAAAGAAAATGTATTTACTTGATCATTTAAAAAGAATAGACTTATTCCTGCTCTATCAGGATTTTTCTTCTCTGCCGGATTTACATCAAACCTTACCTCGCCACCAATCGCAGTAGTGGTATATGGATTGTCTACGCCACCTCTCCATTGATCTTTGTATATCAAACCAATTCGGTACTTCCCGTCAATGGTCCCTGTGAGTGCAGGATTTACTTGATATGGTATTGCAAAAAACTGAGTAAAAGAAACGTC